>CAZQOM010000069.1:0-6332 GCA_964595145.1 uncultured Anaeroplasmataceae bacterium
CAGAAACTCTAACAGAAGTGGAGATACCTAGTAGTATAAAATTAAAAATAAATTCAGAGCGTTGGTACATTCTAAAAGGTCAACATGAATATAATTATAATGTAACCACAATAGAGAATAATGCTTTAAAAAAATGTTCAAATGTAAAAAAAATAGTAATACCTGGATCTGTAACTGCAATTAATGCATCAGCATTTTATGGATGTGAGAAATTAAAAGAGATAGATGTTGCAAATAATAATAATTCCTTTAAAGATATTGGAGGTATACTTTTATCTAGAGATGGAAAAAATTTAGTGTATTATCCACAAAATAAAAATGGTATAAAATACACAATACCAGCAGGAGTAACAAAAGTTGGAGAGTATGCATTTGCATCAAATAATAAATTAGAAGAAATTAATATTCCTGCAAATGTAAATGAAATAGGGGATTATGCTTTTTATGAAACAAATATATCTAAAATGAATATTCCAAATACAGTTACAAAATTAGGAAAACGGAGTATTTATGAATTGTAAAACATTAGAAGAGATTGTTTTACCAACAAATATTACAGAACTACCTTCATATACATTTTATGGTAATACAGCACTAAAAGAAATAAAATTACCAGTAAGCTTAACAAAAATAGGGATTAGTGCATTTTCAAATTGTGAGAAAATTGAAAAAATAGAAATACCAAAAGATGTAACAGAAATAGGGATTATGGCATTTGAACAATGTAATAATTTAAAAGAAATAAAATTTGCAGATGGGTCTAAACTAGCAACTATTTATTATAGAGCTTTTGCTGATTGCATAAAATTAACTTCAATAGAAATACCAGATGGTACTACAACAATATATAAGAATGCATTTAACGGTTGTAGTAAATTGAGTTCAATAGTAATTCCAGCAACATTAAACAAATTAGGACTAAATGATAAAGATAAAGATAAAGAAGAAAAATTATTATCAGATGCATTAAATGAAATTGCAGAACAATATACTTTATTATATGAAAGTAGTGAAGCTAATAAACTTACAGCTAATGCAAAGATAAAATTTAAAGATATGTCTAAAAATGATGGAATAAGTGAATGTAGTAAAGATTTAGTAATATATGTTCCGAACAATACAGAAATATTAAACTTAATGAAAAATAATTTTGCACCAGCATATATAGCATATAAAAATAACAGTGATGATATTACTTTGGATAAATTTTATGATGTAAAAAGAACATGTACAGAATTAAATATATTAAATTACATATATGGTAAACCAGTTAAAAAATTAGAAAATAATGCATTTGAAGGAAATGGAATTATAGAAAAAGTGATATTACCAGAAAGTTTATCTGAGATTGGTACAGAGGCTTTTGCAGAGACAACTGCATTAAAAACAATTATTATACCAAAATCTGTAGAAAAAATAGGGGAATATGCTTTTAGTGATTGTGCAAATTTAAATAGAGTTGTTATAAGAAAAGGTAGTAAAATAACTACTATAGAAGAAGGAGCATTTAATGCTTGTGCAGATGATTTAAAAATATATTATAATAGCCAAGAAAATGAAAACAATTCTGTGTTTGCCGAATTTATTAAAGCTACTGATGCAAACAAAACAATTTGGGTAGCTGATAATATTGGACCAACTTATTTTGTAAATAAAAGTATTACACCTGCCCAAGCATATATTACAATTAAAGTTAAAGATACAATAAGTGGTGTATATAGATATAAAATAAATAAAACAAAAGATGAAAAAACAAAAGAAGGAGAATGGATAATAATTGATGATTCTTTTGAAAAAGATGGAGATTATTATGTTATAAAACAAACAATTACAGAGAATTGTACAGTAGAAGTAATAATTGAAGATGCTGTAGGAAATGAAAATAAAGCATCAAGTAGAACAATAGAAATTACTTCAATTGATGAAGTTAATCCACAAATAAATAAAGATAATATTGAAATAATAGGAAGTAAAGAAAAAGCTACAATAAAAGTACAAGTAAGTGACGAAGGTGGAAGTAGACTTGCAAAATATGCTTTAACAGAATTTTCTAATATAAATAGTGTAAAAGAAGAAGAATGGAAACTATTATCTGGAAATGAATATACAATTAATGAAGAAGTTCTTAATAACGGAACATATTATTTATTTGTATTAGATGGTAAAGGAAATATAGCAAAAGAAACCATAGAAGTGGATAAAATAGATAATGTAGCACCTGATATTATTTCAATATCTACTACAACTGAAAATAACATTTGTACATTAGAAGTTAGTGTAGAAGATAAAGGAGATGAAGGATATTCTCCAATTGGACTAAAAGATTATGCAATATATACTGAACAAGAAAAAGACCAAGAAAAAGAATGGAAAAATTTTAAAGGAAATCCAATTGAAGCAAAAATAACCGAAACAATTGAATATAATGGAATATGGCATATAGAAATAAGAGATGCATATGGAAATACTGTAGTATCAGGAAAAGGAGATTTTAATGTTTTAGGATTAGCAGATACACAAGCACCAACAATTAGTTTTGATAGTGCAACAAACAAAGAAGTAACTGTTAAAATTAGAGATGGATTTTCAGGAATAAAAACTGCAGATTTAGAATATGCATGGAGCTCTAATGGAGAACAAGCACCAACATCTGGGTATGTTAAAGTAAATACAGAAGTAGAAGAAAATACTAAAAAAATAAGCTTTAAAGCAGACGCATCTAATTTAACAGGTGAATATTATTTATGGATAAAAATAAATAATTTAGAAGATAATGCAGGAAATAAATATACAGAAGCAAATATAAAATCAGAAAAATATATTTTTGACAATACAAAACCAACAATAAAAACAACTACAACAGGTACTATTGTTGGAAAGAATGGAGATACAAAAACATATGAATTAACATTTAGTGAAGATGTTAAAATAGACACGAGTAAAAAGTTAATAGTATCAAATGAAAATTGTACAGCAATTATTAAACAAAAAAATCTAGATAATAATAAAGAATGGGTTATAGAAATAAAGATTGGTGAAGGAAATGGAACAGCAAGCATAACAATACCAAAAGATATGTTTAAAGATAATTCAGGAAATACAATGGAAAAAGATGTAGTGTTAGAAAATATAATTATAATTGATAATACAAAACCAACAATTTCTGAAGAAAAAGTTACTATAGATCAAGTAAAACCTATAAATTCTACAAAAACAATAAAATACGAAATAGAACTTGATAAAAACATTAATGTAGATAATACTAAGTTAGAAGAAATAAAAATTGAAAATAATGCACAAGCTAAAATTAGCGATGGAGTTAAACCTTCAATAACAATTGATGGAAAAAAATGTACAATAGAAGTGACAGTTGAACCAAATGACGGAATAAAAGGAGAAGCTATATTAGTTTTACCAGAAGGACTATTTTCTGATGAAGCAGGAAATAAAACAGAAGAAATAAAACTAAAAGGACTTAAGATAGATACAAAAAAACCGAATGTTTTAGTAAGTACAGACTATAATGGAGAATATGTAAACAAAGAACAAACAGTAACATTTACTATAACAACAGATGAAGGAGTAGCTTTAAACAAAGAAGATTTAAAAATAAGAGTAACAGGAGAAGGAATAACTGTTGATGATAAAGATATTACTGTTAATTCTGAACGTGCAGTACCATTTACTATTTGGAAAATAAATATAACAAATATAAATGGAGATGGAGAAGCTAAAGTTATAGTTCCTGAAAGTTACTTTGAAGATAATGCTGGTAATAAATCAGTTGAAAAAATTCTTGAAACTGTAAAGGTTGATAATACTGCTCCGACAGTACAAATTTCTTCACCAGTATTAAGCGAAAGTAAAGATAGTGCAAAATTTACTATATCAGCAACAGATACATTGAGTGGAGTTAATACTTATGCAATCAGTACAAATGAAAATGCAAATGAATATGATAAATGGGAAGCAATTAGTACAGAAGGAATAGAAAAAGAAGTAAAAGCAAATGGAATTTATTACGTATTTGTAAAGGATAAATCAGGAAACATAGGAAAAGCACAAGTTGCAGTAGAAGGAATTATAGATAAAATAGCACCAGTAGCAACAATTACAGGACCAGATAAAGAATTGGCAAATAGTGAAACAGTAGTAAAATATTTAGTAACATTAAGTGAACAAGTTGAAAAAGATGAAAATATTAATCCAAAATTTAGTGAAGAAGGAATTTCAGCAGAAATAAAAGTAGAACAAAAAGCTAATGAAGTATATGAAATTATAGTATCTAAAATTTCTGGAAATGGACAAGCAACATTAGTTTTACCAAAAGGAATTTTTAAAGATACATCAGGAAATGAATCTGCAGAAACTACAAAAGAAGGATTAGTAATAGATAATAAAGCACCTACCTTAGAAAAAACTATATCTACAAAAGAAAATAAAATATTGGTAACAATAAAGGCTGATGAAAAAGTACAAAATATAGATGGATGGACTTTATCAGAAGATGCTACAACACTTGCAAAAGAATTTGATGCAGATTATACAGGAAATATTGAAGTTAAAGATTTAAGTGGTAACAAAACTACAGAAGAAATAAAAGTAGTGTTTGTAAGTGAAGTAACTATAACTGGAAAACAAGAAGCTAAAACAGAAGAAACAGTAGAATTAGTAGGTAAAGTAAATCCAGAAAATGCTAGTATAAAAGACTTAACTTGGAAATCAAGTGATGAAAATATTGCAACAGTTAGCCAAAATGGAAAAGTTACTTGCAAATCTAATGGAAAAGTTACAATAACAGCAACTGCTCACAATGGTGTAAAAGGAGAAATTCAACTAGAAATAGTTAAAAATAATGTTGTAGAAAAAATAGAAGTTACAACACAGCCAAATAAGAAAAAATATGTTGAAGGAGATACTTTCAATTCAGAAGGTATGGAAGTTAGCTTAGTATATACAGAAGGAAATAAAGAAAAAACAACAGATTATGCATGGACACCAGTTAATATGCAAGCAGAAACAAAAGAAATTACTATTGTTTATACAAAAGACGAAAATATTAAAACAACAATAACAGGAATAGAAGTTTACAAAAAAGAAGATGTAAAAGAAATTACTATATCAAAAGAAGAATACGAAAAAATTAAAGACTTAATAAATGATGATATTATAGATACAATAGTAGGTAACGATATTGTAAAAATAGTAATAGCGCCAAATGAAAAATTAACATTAACAGTAGATAATTCTCCAAAAGAAATATATAATGTAGGAGACATATTTGATGAATCTATTTATAAGCTTACAATTAAAAAGGAAAACACAACAAAAGAAATAACACTTACAAAAGAAATGATTTCATTTGATGAAAATTTAATAGATAAAAATACTTACAAATTTAAAGAAGAAGCACAAGGAAAAAATGTGGAAATAACAGTAAATTATTTGGGATGTACAGCTAAATTTAGTGTAAAAGTTAAATCAAATGAACAAGGAAATATAAGCTTTGGCGATTTAGAATTAATAAAAGAGGATAATACAAATTACTTAAGAACAGATAGTGGTTTAACTATTGAAGAGACAATTAAAAAGATAGAAGATGCAAATTCTAAGATTTCTTTAGAAATAAAAGTGTTTGATAAAAATGGAAAAGAAATAAAAGACTTAACTAATAGTAAAACTATGACAGGTATGAAAATTAAAATTAAAAATGAAGAAGAAGAATTAGAGTATGTACTTGTAGTTACAGGTGATTTGAATTCTGACGGTAAAGTAAATGTATTAGACATAATGAAATTGCTACAACATGTTGCAGAAACACAGGCAACAAATGAAAAAGATGATACGAGAATATTAAAAGATGCATATTTATTGGCAGCAGATATTAACAAAGACGGAAAAACAGGAACATTAGATATAGTTCAATTGTTAAGATTAGTATCAGATTTAATGTCATAATAACAATAATGAAGAACAAAAAATATTATAAATAAAATTTGATAAAAATGAAAATATAAGAGGAGGAAACAAAAAATGAAAAAGACACTAAAAATAATTTTAATCGTAATTTTAGCATTGTGTATAATGGTTCCTGTAATGGCAACAGATGAAATAGCAAGTAGTTTAAGTACAAGCCAAAAAGAAGTGAAAAGAGGAGAGAAAGTAACAATTATATTGCAACTTAATAATTTACCAACATCAAATACAAAAGCATTAGAAGGAAAAATTAGTTTTGATAGTAGTAAATTAGAATTAATAAATAATGAAAACTTAAATAATTGGATAACTACTCTTTCAACAGATGGAACAGGTATGGCTTCATCTAAAACAGG
>CAZQOM010000070.1:0-6268 GCA_964595145.1 uncultured Anaeroplasmataceae bacterium
TTATTGGAATTATTAGCCATCCCAATAGCATAAATGGAAAAAATATTATATTAAAGCTTCCCATAATTAAATTATCTAAAGCAGTATGAATTATTACAATAATAATAGTTTTTAAAAATTTCAATTTTTTAGAAAATAATACTATTAAAAAAACTGTAAGCTGAATATTTGGTAAAAATGATAATAATTGTTCTAAAACAAATATTATTGCGGTTGAAACTGCAATAATGCAAATATCTTTAACATTAATTTTCTTCATAATAATTATTTTTTGTAATTCTAAATGAAATGACTGTTCCATCTTCATATTTTATTTCATTTAGACCTACCAAACTCATTATATCATCTACATAAATACATAAAAAAGTTTCATAATTAGCAGGTGTTTTATAATATTCAATATTTAATAACATACCATCTTTAAATAATACATTATCAAAATTAGCTTCTACTAATTCTAATAAAGTATTATCTTTTGCAAATTTTATATCTTTTTGTTTAATTATTGTATCATCTATATTAATTAATTCAATTTTTAATGTACCATCATATTTTGATTTATATGGTTTTGTAATAAATATAACTAATAGAATAATTAAAATAACTGCAATAATTGATGATATAATTGTAATTAAATTTTTCTTATTCATCCTTTTTACCTTCTTTTATGGATATTTTTATTATTGCCTTTAGGTTTAATTAGACATTTTTTATCATAGCCAATTAAATCTTTTCTTCCAGCTTTTATTAATGCTTCATAAACTAAATCATAATTTTGAGGTAATTTATACTGCATTAATGCTCTTTGCATCGCCTTTTCATGAGGATCACGTGGAACATATACCTCTTCATTTCTAAAAGGATCTATACCTGTATAATACATACATGTAGATGCAGTACCTGGAGTAGGGTAAAAATCTTGTACTTGTTCAGGCATATGACCTGAATCTCTTAAATATAGAGCTAAATTAATTGCAGCATCAAGTGTAGAACCAGGATGTGATGACATAAGATATGGAACTAAAAATTGATTTTTTTCATGTTTTTTATTTAATTCATAATATTGTTTAACAAATTCATCATATAAACTTCTTGATGGTTTTCCCATTCTTATAAGCACTCTATCATCAATATGTTCTGGTGCTACTTTTAATTGTCCTGAAATATGATATTTAACTAATTCATTAAAAAATTCTTTATTTTTATCATACATAATATAATCATATCTTAAACCTGATCTAACAAATACTTTTTTAATACCTGGTAAGTTTCTTGCTTCTTTTAAGATATCTAAATAATCACTATGATCTACTTCTAAATTTTTACAAGGATCATAGCCTATACATTCTCTATTAGTACAAACACCTTTTGTAGTTTGTTTACTACAAGCAGGGTGATAAAAGTTAGCTGTTGGTCCACCAATATCATGAACATATCCTTTAAAATCTTTGTCCATAGAAATAGTTTTAATTTCATTAATTATTGAATCTTTACTTCTTGATTGAATAATTCTTCCTTGATGCATTGTCAAAGCACAAAAGTGACAACCACCATAACATCCACGATTTGATATTACAGAAAACTTAACTTCATCTATCGCTGGTACATGTCCTTTTGCCTCAATTAATGGGTGACAAGCACGCATATAAGGTAATGCATATACAGCATCCATTTCCTCTTGTGAAAGAGGAAATTCAGGTGGATTTTGAACTACGAAACAATTCCTATATTCTTCTATTAGTGCTTTTCCTGTAAAAGCATCAGTGTTTTTATACTGAATTTGAAAAGATTTAACATAATTTTGTTTATCTATTAAAACTTCATCATAGCTTGGTAAATATATAGCATCAGTTGGTAATAAATCTTTATCTTTAGTTTTCCACACTGAATTTCTAATATAAATAATATCTTTTATATCTAAACCAGAATCTAAAGCATCAGCAACTTGAACAATAGTTTTTTCACCCATGCCATATAATAATAAATCAGCCTTAGAATCAAGTAAAATTGATCTTCTAACTGAATTATCCCAATAATCGTAGTGATTTAATCTTCTTAAAGAAGCTTCTATACCACCTACTATAATAGGTGTTTTAGGATATAATTCTCTTAATTTAGAACCATATCTAATTAAAGCTCTATCAGGTCTTTTTCCCATTTCACCATTAGGAGTATAATAATCTTTTTTTCTTCTTCTTTTAGATACAGAATAATGATCAACCATTGAATCTATATTACCTGCACATATTAAAAATCCTAATCTAGGTTCACCAAATCTTCTAAAATCATTGTTATTATTAATATCTGGTTGTGATATTATACAAACCTTATAACCAAAATTTTCTAATACTCTTGATATAATTGCTGGTCCAAATGATGGATGGTCAATATAAGCATCTCCTATTATATAGACAAAATCAGGTTTTTCCCAACCATATTCTTTCATTTCTTCAACAGTTATCGGTAAAAATGGCATTATTAATCACTCCTTTTTCATACTATGACATTTTAACATATTTAAATAAAAAAATCAAAAAATTATTCCTTTAAGAAAATAAATTCTTATAGGAATATAAATAATTAAAAAATAAATATTTTTATATTCATATATTTTATCATTTAATTTTTTTCATAATTGTCTTAATATTAAATGTGTGATAAAATAGTTTTTGAGGTTATGATATGAAAACATTATTAATTGGCATTAACGCAAAATATATACATCCAAATCTAGCAATAAGATTATTAAAGAAAAATACTTTATATGATGTTGATATTAAAGAATTTAATATAAAAGATAATTATTTAGATATTATTGAATATATAAGAATAAATAATTATAATATAGTAGGCTTTTCTTGTTATATTTGGAATATTGAATTTATAAAAAAAATATTAAATGAACTTAAAAAAGATTCTATTAAAATAATATTAGGTGGACCTGAAGTTAGCTATAATGCATTATATTATTTAGATAATGATTTATGTGATTATGTAATAAAAAATGAAGGTGAAGAGGCTTTTAATCTTCTTCTATCTTATCTAGATAATAAAAATAAAATTGATGTTATTCCTAATTTATATTATAAAGGTGGATATACATATGATAAAATTGTAGATTTAGATAAAGCTAAAATGGCTTATGATTTATATGATGATGTTTTAAATAAAATAATATATATAGAAACATCTAGAGGTTGTCCATATCACTGTGGATATTGTATGGCAAGTTTAGATAATAAAGTTAGATTTTTTAATATTGAAGAAATAAAAAATCAAATTAAAAATCTTCAAGATAGGGGTGCTAAAGTATTTAAATTTTTGGATAGAACCTTTAATGCTAATAAAAAGAATTTTATTAATTTAATTGATTTTATTATTAAAACATCTAATAATAAACAATCATATCAATTTGAAATAACTGGAGATTTATTATCTACTGAAATAATTGATTATATTAATAATAATGCTCCTAAAAATCTATTTAGATTTGAAATAGGAATACAATCTACAAATATTAAAACAAATTTATCTGTTGGTCGTATTCAAAATAATCAAAAATTATTTGATAATATTAAAAGAATTCAAGATGCTTCTATCATAGATTTACACCTAGATTTAATTGCTGGACTTCCATATGAAGATTATAAAAGTTTTGAAAATACTTTTAATGAGGTTTTAGCATTAAGACCTAAAGAATTACAATTAGGATTTTTAAAATTATTACATGGTACATCTTTATATAATGAAGCAAATAAATATAATTATATTTGGGATGATTTAGCGCCTTATGAAGTCATAGAAAATGATTTTTTGTCTAAAGATGATATAAAACATATACATTATGCAGAAGATTCATTTGATCATTATTATAATAATGGTATTATGCCAAATAGTATGAATATAATATTAGATAATGAAAAAAATGCTTTTAATTTTTTTCATGATTTAGGTATGCAAGATTTCAAACATAAAGGATTAGAACATTTATTTAAAACAATTGATGATTTTGTAAAGAACAAAGAATATTATAATAATTTTCATAAGAATATTATAATTGATTACCTAAATTATTTTAATTTAAAACCAAAAGCATGGTGGAATGAAGCAATAAATCCTAAAGATAAAAACAATATATTAAGATATTTAGTTTTAAATAATTATATAGATGAAATTTTAATTGATTTATATAAATATAGTATATTAATTAATTTAAATGATTGTTATATAATTGGATTATATAAACCTAATAATAAAAAAATATATATTATTGAAAAAAATAACACTAAAAGTATCATATTAAATTGATACTTTTTTTATTATAAAATAAAAAACCTCAAATGAGGTTATTTAAATAATCCAAAAAATGTATTAGGAACTTTAGCATTAATTGTTATTACTTCATTAGTAATAGGATGCTTAAATTCTAACATAGACGCATGTAGGCCTAATCTTCTTAAAGGATTTTTATTATATCCATATTTTTCATCACCTACGATAGGATGACCTAGTTCATGCATATGAACTCTTATTTGATTTTTTCTACCTGTTTTTAGATTAACTTTAACTAAAGAATAATCTAGGCTTTCTTTTAATACTTCATATTCTGTTATAGCTTTTTGACCACTTGGATTATTTGTAGAATAAACTAAATTATTACTATTTTCCATTAAATATGACTTAATAGTTTTTTTCTTTTCTTCTAAATGTCCTTCTACAACTGCATAATACTGTCTTTTAGATACATAATCATTCCAGTTTAATTTTAGCATTGAATGTATTTTAACATTTTTAGCAAATACTAATACACCAGAAGTTTCTTTATCTATTCTATGTAATATAAAAGGTCTTAATTCTTTATTTTTTTGTTGAAGATATTCTAAAACATAATTAAATGCACATACTCTTTCATTATCACTTTCAACAGATAATAGGCCATTAGGTTTATTTATTGCAATAAAATCTTTATCCTCATAAATAATATCTATTGTAAAAAATTGTCTTTTTTCTTTTGGCTTTCTTACATTATTATCATTATTTATAACTGGTTTTTTAGCTATTTTTATTTCATCATCCTTTGCAAGCATTAAATTATATTGACTAACAACACTACCATTAACTAATACTTGATGATTAGATAATAATTTTTTTACATTATTTCTTGATGTATTACATTTATTTAATAAAAATGTTAATAATTCATCACTTCTATTAACTTTATAAGAAGCTGTAATTATAATTTTTTCTTCTTTCATTTTATTTTTCATAATTTAACTCCATATTTAAATTTAATTTATAAGTTTTTATAACTAAGATAGAATTTATTATAAATACTATACCTTCAGTTATAAGCATTGTCCACCAAATATTATCAAATGATGATAATGGTAAAATAAATAATAAAGGCATTGAAATAACTATACCTCTTAATATAGATACACTAAAAGCATAATGTGCTTTTAAAATTGATTGAAAATAATAAGTTGAATATATATTAAATCCCATAAATAAAAAACTAATAAAATATTTTCTTTCAATAGAATTACATAATTTTAGTGTTAATGAATTATTATCAACACTTATAAATAATTTTAATATTTGACTTGGAAATGATTCTAATAAAATAACGACTATAAATGATACTATAAAAGCAGTTATAATACCATATTTTAAGAATTTTTTAACTCTATTTATATTATTAGAACCAAAATTAGCAGAAATTAATGGTTGAGATGCCTGTCCTATCGCATAACATAATGATTGAACAAGTGAAACAATATTACAAATAACACCATATATAGCAAGTATTGCAGTTTGTTTTTCTAACGAATTATATTTAACTATTTGATTATTAAATAAAATAGTTAATACTCCCATAGCAATATCTAAAATAAATGATGGAATACCAATTTTAATAATTTCAAAAGAATATTTTTTAAAATTATTAATTTTAACTAATTTAAATTGTCTTTTTTTTGAGAAAAAATGACTACATAATATAATAAAACCTACTATTTGACCAATCATTGTTGCAAGTCCTGCACCAAATATTCCCATCTTACAAATAAAAACAAATGTAATGTCTAATATAATATTAACTATACCACCAGTTATAACTGATATGGTTGCTTTTAGTGGAGCATTATCATTTCTAATAAAACAAGTAAGATATTGTCCTAATAAAAAAATAGGTAATGATAATTTTAACCAAAACGTATATTTTTTAGCATAATTAAATACTTCAGTTGATTTAGCTCCAAAAAACATT
>CAZQOM010000071.1:0-6181 GCA_964595145.1 uncultured Anaeroplasmataceae bacterium
GCTCCTGGCGTTAATGAAGTTGTAAGAATTTATATAGTTCAAAAACGTAAGATTCAAGTTGGAGATAAGATGGCTGGTCGTCATGGTAATAAAGGTGTTATTTCAAATATTTTACCACTTGAAGATATGCCATTTACAGCAGATGGACAACCAATTGACATTATGCTTAACCCACAAGGTGTTCCATCTCGTATGAATATTGGACAAGTTTTAGAATTGCATTTAGGTATCGCAGCTAAAAAATTAGGTATTAAAGTTGCAACTCCAGTATTTGATGGTGCTACAATTGAAGATATTGAAGCAATTATGGCTGAAGCTGGTATGAGCAAAGATGGTAAAGAGGTTTTATATGATGGTAGAACTGGTGAACCATTTGAAAATAGAATTACAGTAGGTATTATGTATTTCGTTAAGTTAAGCCACATGGTTGATGATAAATTACATGCTCGTAACGTTGGTCCTTATACACTTGTTACACAACAACCAATGGGTGGTAAGGCTCAAAATGGTGGTCAACGTTTTGGTGAAATGGAAGTTTGGGCACTTGAAGCTTATGGTGCTGCAAACACATTACGTGAAATGTTAACTGTTAAATCAGATGACTTAGTAGGTAGAGATAGAGTATTTGATGCTATTGTTGATGGAAAAGCAATTCCTGAATCATCTATTCCAGAATCATTTAGAGTATTAACTCGTGAATTACAAGCTTTAGGTATTCATGTAGAATTAATTAATGATAAAGGTGAAAATGAAGTTAATCGTTCTATCGTTGATTTAAAAATAAAAGAAACAAAGCGTTAATGGAGGGAAAACAATGAGTACACAATATAAATATATTAAAATTGGTTTAGCCTCTCCAGAAGAAATTTTATCTTGGTCACATGGTGAAGTTTTAAAGCATGAAACTATTAATTATCGTACTTTAAAGCCAGAGCCTGATGGATTATTCTGTGAGAAAATCTTTGGTCCTATGAAGGATTATCAATGTGCTTGTGGTAAGTCTAAGCGTAATACTGATAAAGGAAAAATTTGTGAAAAATGTGGTGTTGAAATTACTGAATCTAAGGTTCGTAGAGAAAGATTAGGTCATATTACTCTTGCAAGCCCTGTAGTTCATACTTGGTTTTTAAGAAATTCTACATCTCCTCTTGCAACATTACTTGATATTAAAACAAAAGATTTAGAAGAAATTGTTTATTTAGCATCTTATATTGTTATTTCTGCTGATAAGGATACTGGTTTAGTTAAAAAACAAATTTTATCTGAAGCTGAATTTTCTATTAAAAGTGAACAATATCCTTCTAAATTTAGAGCTTTAACTGGTGCTGAAGCTGTTAAAGTATTATTAAAAGAAATTGATTTAGAAAAAGAAGAAAAGATTTTAAGAAGAAAATTAAAAACATCTTCTAAACAACGTAGAGATCGCGTTATTAAAAGATTAGAGGTTATTGAATCATTCTTAAAATCTGATAATAAACCAGAATGGATGATACTTGAAGTATTACCAGTTATACCTCCTGATTTAAGACCTATGGTTCAATTAGAAGGTGGTCGTTTTGCAACTACAGATTTAAATGATTTATATCGTCGTATTTTAAATCGTAATAATCGTTTAAAAAAGCAATTCGAACAAAATGCTCCTCATTTAATTACTAAAAATGAAAAGCGTATGCTTCAAGAAGCAGTTGATGCTTTAATTGATAATTCTAAACGTGGTAAAAAAGCCGTAGTTGAAAAGAATCATCATTTAAAGAGTTTATCTGATATGCTTCGTGGTAAACAAGGACGCTTCCGTCAAAATCTATTAGGTAAACGTGTAGACTACTCAGGACGTTCAGTTATCGTTGTAGGTCCATCTTTAAAGATGTATCAATGTGGTATTCCTAAAGAAATGGCATTAACATTATTTAAGCCATTTGTATTAAGAGAATTAATTAAAGCTGGTAATAGTATTGCGGTTGCATCTAAGGCTTGTGATAATCAAGATGATAGTGTTTGGTCAATATTAGAAGAGGTTATTAGAGAACATCCAGTATTATTAAACCGTGCACCTACTCTTCACCGTTTAGGTATTCAAGCATTTGAACCGGTTTTAATTGAAGGTAAAGCTATTAGACTACACCCACTTGTTTGTACACCATTTAATGCAGACTTCGATGGTGACCAAATGGCTGTTCACGTTCCGCTTTCTTTAGAAGCTCAAGCAGAAGCTCGTTTATTAATGCTTGCATCTAATAACATTCTAAATCCTAAGGATGGTAAACCAGTTGTTACCCCATCTCAAGATATGATTTTAGGTAACTATTATTTAACTCTTGAAAGAAAAGGTAGAGAAAACGAAGGACATTTCTATAAAGATTATGATGAAGCTTATTTAGCTTATAAAAATGGTAATATTACATTACATACACGTATATTTGTAGATCCAAGCTATTTACCTGTAGAAAAATTTGCAAATAATACAAATCATGGTAAATATTTATTTACAACATTAGGTAAAATGATATTTAATAGTATTCTTCCTGATGAATTCCCTTATTTAAATGAACCAACAGAAGAAAATTTATGTATCGCTACACCTACTAAATACTTTTTAGATTCATCTAATCCTGAAAATACATATGAAGCATTACTTGCTCGTGATGAGGTAGCTCCATTTAAAAAGAAAAATATCGCAAGAATAATTGCTGAAGTATTTAAGAGATTCCAAATCACTGAGACATCAAGAATGTTAGACCGTATCAAGGATTTAGGATTTAAATATTCTACAATTGCCGGTTTAACAATTTCAGCTGCTGACGTTTTAGATTATAAGGGTAAACAAACTCGTATTGCTGAGGCTGATAAAAAAATTGATGAAATCACATTAATGTATGAATTAGGACAATTAACTAATAAAGAACGTAAAAAATTAGTTGAAAAAGAATGGGGCGATGCTCGTAACGAAATCCAAGAAGGATTATGGAGCGAACTTGCTAAACAAAAAGATAATCATATCTTCATGATGGCTGATTCAGGTTCTCGTGGTAACGCATCTAACTTTGCACAGCTTGCTGGTATGCGTGGACTTATGGCTAATACTGCTGGTGAAACTATTGAAGTTCCAGTTAAGGCTAATTTCCGTGAAGGTTTAACAGTATCAGAATTCTTTATTTCAACTCACGGTTCTCGTAAAGGTTCAACAGATACAGCCTTAAAGACTGCTGAATCAGGATATTTAACACGTCGTTTAGTTGACGTTTCACAAGATGTTATTATTTCAACTGTTGATTGTGAAACTGAAAAAGGTGTTTATGTTGAAGATATTATTGATGATGGTGGAAAAGTAGTTGTAACAGTTGCTGATCGTATTATCGGTAGATTTGCCGCTAAGGATTTAATTAATCCTGAAACTGGTGAAGTTATTGTTAAACGTAATGAATTATTTACTGAAGAAACTGCTCAAATTGTTTCTAATCTTGGTATTAAAAAGGTATGTATCCGTACAAACTTAACATGTGATGCAAAATCTGGTGTTTGTATGCTATGCTATGGACGTAACCTTGCAACAAATAAGGTTGTTGAAGTAGGAGAGGCTGTTGGTACTGTTGCTGCTCAATCTATTGGTGAACCAGGTACACAGTTGACAATGCGTACATTCCATACAGGTGGTGTTGCATCTGCAGCAGATATTACTCAAGGTTTACCTCGTGTTCAAGAATTATTTGAAGCACGTAAGCCAAAAGGTAAAGCTACTATTTCTGAAATCGATGGTGTTGTTGAAAATATAGAAAAAACTAAGAATGGTTTAGCTATCATCATTAAAAATGATTTAGAAGAAAAGAGTTATAATGTTGATGCTACATCTGAATTATTAGTTAAGGTTGGAAGTAATATCAAACGTGGTGAAAAACTTATGAAAGGTTCTATTCACCCTAAAGAATTATTACGTATTAAAGATGCTGAAGCTGTTCAAAAATATATCGTTGAAGAAGTTCAAAAGGTATATCGTTCTCAATCAGTTGAAATTTCTGATAAACATATTGAAATAATTGTTCGTCAAATGATGCGTAAGCTTGTTGTTGTTCAAGAAGGGTCTACAGATTTATTACCAGGTAGAGATGTATCTATTAATGAGTATAAAGAAGCTGTTGCTAAGGTTTTTGCTGAAGGCGGTACATTACCTACAGCTAAGCCATTATTATTAGGTATAACTAAAGCTGCATTAGCTTGTCAATCATTCCTATCTGCTTGTTCATTCCAAGAAACAACAAGAATTTTAACTCAAGCTGCTATTCAATCTAAGGTTGATAATTTAGTTGGTTTAAAAGAAAATGTTATTATTGGTGGTTTAATTCCAGCTGGTACTGGTGTTTTAGTTGAAGATGAATTTGAATGTGAACACCGTCCAGAAGAGGAAGAAACTATTTATGAAGAAGTTAATAGTTATGTTGAAGATTTAAAAAATCAAGATAACGAAGATGCTTCTTTAGATTCTGATAATGAAATCTATGATGATTTATCTGATGATTATTTAGATGATTTAGATAATGAAGAAGAAATAGAAGAATAAAATTTGAGGTGGTATATGCCACCTCTTTTTCTTTACTTAAATATTAAATTAATGTATAATTAAATTAATTAAGGAGGCTATTATGGCTAAGGATACAAATTTAAATTTAAGAAATCAAATTATTTATCAAGTGTTTGTAAGACAACATTCTAGAACAGGTGATTTTAATGGAGTAATTGCCGATCTAAAAAGAATTAAGGATTTAGGGGCTGATATTTTATATTTACTTCCAATTCATCCAATTGGACAATTAAATAAAAAAGGTACATTAGGTTGCCCATATTCAATTAGTGATTATAGAAGTATTAATCCTGAATTAGGTACATTAGATGATTTTAAAAATTTAATTAATGAAACACATAATCTAAATATGAAAATAATGATTGATGTGGTTTATAATCATACTTCAAGAGATTCTTGGATTTTAAATAATCATCCGGAATGGATGTTTAAGAAAAATGGCAATTTTTCAGGAAAAGTTGGCGATTGGTGGGATGTTACTGACCTAGATTATAGTAATGAACAATTGTGGGATGAATTAATTGATACATTGTTATATTGGGCTAAATTAGGTGTAGATGGTATTAGATGTGATGTTGCATCATTAGTACCACTAAAATTTTGGGTCAAAGCTAGAAATAAAATAAAAGAAATTAATCCTGATTTCATTATGCTTGCAGAATCAGTAGATTTACATTTTATTAAGGAAATAAGAGATTCAGGTTATGAAGCCTCATCAGATTCAGAACTTTATGAAGCATTTGATATCGAATATGATTATGATATTTGGACTATATATGATAGATATTTAGACGACAATAATCGTTTAAATGATTGGCTTGAGGCATTAAATCGTCAGGAAGGTACTTATCCAAATAATTACATTAAGGCTCATTGTCTTGAAAATCATGATCGTAGACGAGTAGCTTCTATTGTAAAAGATAGTGTAAAATTAAGAAATTTAAATGCTTTAATATATTTTTTGAAGGGAACAACATTTATATACGCTGGTCAAGAAGCTTGTGAAGAAAAATTAGAAAGTTTATTTGATGTTGATAAAACCGATTGGTCTACACTTGGTAAATATAACATGGACTTATTAATGAATAAATGTGCAGAAATAAAAAAAGACCCAATATTTAAAGAAGGGGCTTACAAAATTCATTTATCTAATTTGGAAATTGTTCATATAGCATATAAATTAAATGATAAAATTATGGAAATAATATTAAATGTTGGTAATATTAACGGTAAAATAGATACTATTTTAGATGACGGTGTTTATAAAAATATTTTTAATGATGAACAAATAAATATTAAAAATAAATCTCTAGTTTTACTACAAGAACCTGTCGTTATAAAAAATTATTAAAATTAAGTCCTATTAATTATAAGATTTTATTTATAATTAATAGGACATTTTTATATATATGGCATCCGGTGCGGGACTCGAACCCACAATTTAATCTTAGGAGGATTACGTTATATCCATTTAACTAACCAGACAAGCATTAAATATTATATCAAAAAAGAGTTATTTTTGCTATAAGTAAGTTAAAAAAACTAGATTTTAGATAAAAAGATGCTTTTTTATGCACACGACCCCTAGTGTTTTTTGCAAAAATAAAA
>CAZQOM010000072.1:0-6177 GCA_964595145.1 uncultured Anaeroplasmataceae bacterium
TTGTGATTTGTCTCATTTTTAATAATGTTGGTCCATCTATAACTGCATTTGCTGAAACATATCCTGAAAATGTTACTATTAAGTTTATGAATGGTGAAGTTCAACATGCTGAAAAACATTATTCAGTTTGGGAAAATCATACATATGTTGATTATTCAGATGTAGAAGAACCTGTACATGGAACTTCAGGATTTGTATGTTGGGTAACAGAGGAAAACGGTTCAACTGAATTTGATTTTAGTAATGTATCTCCAAGTGATGAACCATATGTTGTTTATGCTAAATTTGCAGAAGCACATAGCATTACAGTTGATTTAGGTGGTATTACAATTACAGGATATAAAAATGGTGATGAACAAATTGAAGCTGCTACAATTACAATTTCGGACAAAGCAGTATTAAGTCTTGATGACCTTCCAACAGAAGTATATGCAGAAGGATATAGATTTGAAGGTTGGTATTCTGATGTTGAAAAACAAAATAAAATTACTTCTGAAATTGCATTAACTGAAGATATAACTATCTATGCTAACTTTATACAACAATTTACAGTTTCATTTGAAACAAATTGTGAATCAAAAATCAATAATTTAATTGTTGATAAAGATAGTTTAATTTCTAAGCCAGAAGATCCAACAAAAGAAGGCTATGGATTTAAAGGTTGGTATAAAGAAGCTGAATGTAATAATGAATGGAATTTTGAAACTGATAAGGTGACAGCAAATACTATTTTATATGCTTCTTGGAGTGACCAAATAACAGATTCATTTGAATTAAAAGAAATGGCAAAAAACACAGATTATACAAGTGTCAGTGGATATTTCAAATTAAAAACTGATAAAAAAATAAGTCTTGTTAGTCCAGGTATTCAAAATGATGGTAATGGTGGAACGTTAACAATTACTGCAGTAAATAAAATTGTTGTTGAAATAGTTTTATCTGCAGGTGATTCAAAAGGTTTGGATAATAAAGCTGGAACATATACATTAACAGGAAGTGGAAAATATTTTGATGGTAGCGAATTTGTAGCAATTGATTCACTAGCTATTTCTACTTCGAAAAATAATACTATTACAGTGATAATAGAAATTGAAGCAGGTAATTCAGTTGCTTTAAAATGTACTAACCGTATTGGTATTCATTCAATTACTGCAACAGTTACTTTATAATTTAAATTACTATATAAATAAGTAATAATATTTCAAAAAGGGTTAGAATATAGTTAATCTATATTTCTAGCTCTTTTTATGTTGCATAATAAAAGTCCGCATTTTAAGCGGACTATATTAATATTATTTGTAATAATGCTTTAAATTTATATCAATTAAAATAGTTAAAATTAATATATAATTAATTTATTATTAGTTATTTTTATACCTTTTACTATAATTATTAACATTAACGATTAATTTTTTTAATAATGTCTCTAAATCATATTCTTTAAGACTTAATTTTGATTCATGTGAATTATTTGTAGCTAAACATCCTTTAGAATCAATTATTATATATGAATCATTTAAATCTTTTTCATATTCAAATATCATTTGAAATTCTTTATGTTTATTTTTGAATTTTTCAATATCTTCTTGTGATGCTTTTAAATCTAATTTTTTTGTTTCATTATCATTTATGCAACACATTTCAAAAACCTTATATCTATCAGGCTTTACAATTTTTAAAAAGTCTCTAAAATCTTCATTAACGTTATATTTATTTAAACAAGTATTTATTTTTAATTTAATGCCATTTGATTTAATACATTTACAAATGTTAATTAAATCATTAATATCATGTGTATTATAATTTTCGTGCCTTCCGATTTTTATATTTGTATTATGATCTAAACTATCAATACTAATACCTATTATATATAATTTATTTTTATTTTTTAATATAAATTCTTCAGTTAATTTAGTACCGTTTGTTATTATTGATACAAGTATATTCTTATTATAAATATAATCTATAATCTATAATCTCATTTATATTATCAGATAACAATGGCTCACCACCAGCTAAATTAATTCTACCATTTTTTATTTTATTTTTAGAAAAATAATCGGATATTTTATCTACAAATAATTTAATATCATCGATAGATAATTCATTTTTTTCTTTCTTCACAAAGCAATGTTTACATTGATAATTACATTTATCAATAAAATGTAGATTAATACAGTCGAAACACATAATATTAACACTCCTTTATTATTTATTTTTATTTAAAGCATTATTACATATATATTATAAAAACAAGATATAAATATTTCAAGTTATCTATATAATATATTTTTACTTGAGATTGTATTTAAATTTATAAAGTGTTATAATTTTTTATATACATATTATTAAATAATTAGATATTTTAATATATATCTATATAATATAAATTAGGATGAGGTAAAATATGAACTATTTATTTTTTGATTGTGAATTTGCAACATCAAAACGTGGAAACGTTAAAATGTGTGAATTTGGATATGTTCTAACAAATGAATATTTTGAAATATTAAAAAAAGATAATTTCATTATGAATCCTAATATAAAAAAAAGAGAATGGGATTACCGTGTAGTTAATAAAATATTAACTAGAGAAGTATATGAATATGAACAAAATCCATCATTTTATAATTATTATAATGAAATAGTAGAATTAATTAATAATTCAGATTATATATTTGGACATACTCTAGATTCAGATGCAAACGCATTAAATTGTGAATGTAAAAGATATGGACTACCAAGTATTAATTTTGAATTTTATGACATTAAAGAATTCTATAAAATATATAGTGATGATACTACCTCAACATCATTAGAAAATATGGTAAAAGAATTAGACATATCTAGTGATAAAGAAAATCATGATGGTGAATCTGATGCTTTTAATACTATGCTTATATTAAAAGAAATCTTAAATAAATTAAATATTAAAATAGATACATTAATAAAAAAATGTGAAAATGCTCAGGATTATAATAATAATTATAAAGTAAAATCTCATGAAGAAAGAATGATTAATAAATTTGATAATTATATTAAAGCATTAGAAGAAAATAAAAATAAAGAACACAAACAAAAAATAGAAACTAAAGCCTTAACGATTTTTTTAGAAATGGTAAAGCCAATAACAAATGAAGAAAAAACATTAAATAACATAACATTTTCAATGTCAAAAAATTTTGAATATACTCATTTTAAAGAAACAATAAATATAATTCAATTACTATATAATAAAGGAGCTAAATATTTAATTAAAGCATCATCTTCAAATTACTTTGTTAAATATGATATGTTTAATCATGATAATAAATTAATTCGTTGTAATAGATTATTAAGCGTAATAAAAGCAAAACAAAATCATGCAGATATAAATATTATATCTTTTGAAGAATTTTTAAATATGTTAGACATAACAGAAGAAGAATTAAATAATATGCCATATCCTGAATATAATTTATTAGAAATTAATACTGATAAAAAAATATTTAAAAATGAATATATATCAGCAGAATCACAAATTATAATTGAAAATAAATATATTTCAAAAGAACAAACAACTAAATTTAAAAATCAATTAGGTGATTTATTTAGTGATGTCTTTGAAAAAATTTTAAAAAAATAAAATAAAAAGTAAAATACAATTTACATTATCATTAATTTTATTTAAAAATTCTTAAATAGATATGAAAAAGAAACCGTTTTACTTGACAAGACTATATTTTCTTTGTTATAATTGTTAATAGGTAGAAAACGTTTACAATTGTTTTCAAAATAATAATAATTTATGTTTTACAAAGGAGAAAAAAGAATATGAAAAAAATTAAAGCATTTATTGCTGCATTTGTTGGGGTATTCGCATGTGCTGCTGCTGTAAAAGCTAATGCTGCAGAACAATCATATGGTGTTTATAATGTAACTACTACAACTAATGAAAATGATACTGCAACATGGGATTATTCAGGTGTTAGTGAAAGAAAAGAATTTACTGAAAATCTTGTTGTTTTTACTGGTGGTATTAGTGTTGCTAAAGCGGGCAATACTGGTAAAAAAGTAAGAGTTGATGCTGATACTTCTAAAGGTGGTTTTTTAGATGTTTATTGTGGTAATTCACAAGACACATTCGGTCATGAATTATCTATTCCAGTTCCTGATGGTGCTACTGGAGAAGTAACTATAACTACATTAGATAATAAAGCTAATAGAAGATTATATTTAGATTCAAATGAAGGTTCTTTATATCTTGAATCAAGTAATAAAGGTGCTTCTTTATCTTTTACTGATGATATGATTACTGATGGTTATTTAGTATTTGGAGCTATAAATAAATCAGGTGTTGGTAATGATGAAACAGGAACAAATAGAGAAGTAAAAATTAAATCAATAAAAGTAACTTTAACAACTGGTGCTTATGAGGCTTCTGCTGCTAATAGAAAATTTACTTACTATGATGGTTCAACAAAATTAAAAGAAGAAATTGTAGCTGAAGGTCAAAAAACTACATTTAATCCTCTTAAATGGGGATATGATGTTGAAGGTGTTTATACAGAACCAGAATTTACTAATAAAGTAACATTACCTTTAACTGCTGAAACAAAAGATGTTAATTTATATGTTAAATTTACTGAATGGACTGATTTTACAGTTGAAAATAAAGATACTTTAGATTTTTCAATTATCAATAAAGGTACAAGTTTTTATGGAGCTGATAATGCACCTGGTGTTGAAGTAGAATTAACTGAAACATTTACATTATTAACAAAATGTCAATTTGCTGTAACAACTGCAGCTTGTGGTTCTTTAGGTGGTGCAACAAACGGTATTAAAACTGGTGGTGATCTAGATGTTTCTAAAAATGAATGTGGAATTAAAATTGAAGCAACTGGTGCTTGTGTATTAACTGTATGGGCAAAAAGTGGTAAATCAGGTGAGGTAAGAGATATCAGCTTATATCAAGGTTCAACTCAAATTGAAACATATAATACAGGTGATAAAGCTGCTGAATTTAAATTCAATATTCCTGAGGCTGGAACTTATTATTTAGGATCAAATAAAGATAATATAGTAATTTGGTATGCATCTATTGCTTCATCATATAATATGACTAAAGAATCTACATATAATGCTGATGGTACAGAATTAGTTCAAGTTATTTTTACAGTAGAAAATATGACTAAAGAAGCATTCTTATCAGAAATTGAAGGTGCTAAAATATTAGTTAAAGGAACTACTAAATTAACTGATGGTTTTGATGTAACACAACATTTTGTATCTGTAGATAAATTAGTTAACGCTGACGGTTCAGTATTCAAAACATATGATCAAAAAGAAAATACATTCTATTTTGCTTGTGTAATTGCTGTATCTAATACTAATACTAGTGGTGAATTATATAAAGGTGAATCTTTAACAATTGGTTTATACAATCAATCTAATGAAGTTATTAGAAACTGTGAAGTTACTTATACAGTTTTAGGTCATCAAGCATAATAATTATAAGGAGATATAAACGATGAAAAAATATATTAAGCCTATTATAGAAGAAGAAAAAATTGAAATCGAAGATATCGTAGCTGCAAGTAGCGAATTAGATATTTCTAAACCAGGTGTAAGTTTACCTGAATTAACATCTTCTAAAGGTCGTTGGGGAAAGAATTAATATATCATAAAGATTTAGGTGTCCTTATGGGGGCACCTTTATTAACTTAAGAAAGAAGGGATAAATATGAGGCTTAAAAAGATATTATTTGGACTATTTGCTATTACAGCTTTAGTATGTATTGCTTCATGTAGAACAAATGATAAAAAAGATGATCCAGGACAAACTGAGGTATTAAAATACACAGTTACATTTAATACAGATGGTGGATCAAGCGTTGCTTCACTAGAAATAATAGCTGACAATTTAATATCAGCTCCATCAAATCCAACTAAAGAAGGATTTGAATTTGTTGGTTGGTATAAAGATCAAGCTTTAACAACTAAATGGAATTTTACAAGTGATAAAGTAACATCTAATATTACTTTATATGCAAAATGGACTTCTAAAAAAATAAATGTTTCATTTGATACTCAAGGTGGAACAAGTATTGATGCTATTGAAATTAATAAAGGTACAACTATAACAAAACCAGAAAATCCAACAAAAGAAGGTTATGAATTTGTTGGTTGGAAATT
>CAZQOM010000073.1:0-1071 GCA_964595145.1 uncultured Anaeroplasmataceae bacterium
TATCTCCTAAATGATCTTCCATACCTTGAATATCAGTTAAAATAGTATAATCATCACCATAAGTTATTAATCCCATCGCAATACCTGCAACTGGAGCTTTAATTGGAACACCAGCAGCCATTAAAGCAAGTGTACCAGAACAAATAGTAGCTTGAGATGAAGAACCATTTGATTCTAAAATTTCTGAAACAACACGAATAGTATATGGGAATTCATCTTCACTAGGAATAACATATGATAATGCTCTTTCGCCTAATGCACCATGTCCAATTTCACGTCTACCAGGAGCACCATATCTACCTGTTTCACCAACAGAAAATTGAGGGAAATTATAGTGAAGCATAAATCTCTTATTTTCTTCTTCACCTAAACCATCAATTATTTGACTATCAACTAATGAACCAAGTGTAACTGTACCTAAACTTTGAGTTTGTCCACGTGTAAATAAAGCTGAACCATGAACTCTAGGTAATACATCTACACGGCTTGATAAAGGTCTAATTTCATCTGTTTTACGTCCATCTGGTCTAATTTTATCAACAGAAATTAAACGTCTTACTTCGTTATGTAATATTTCATCTAAAGTATATTGTACATGACGTAAATATTCTTTTTTTGCATCAGTATCTATAACTTTAATGCCTTCTATTTCTTTAATAAATACTTTTTCATCAAAATGAGCTAATGTATCTTCATTAACTACATCTATTGCAGCATAACGTTCTAGTTTATCTTCAATACGAATAGCTTTAACTAATCTTTCTTCTTCATATTCTTTAACTAAAGAATTTATTTCTGGATTTACTTCAAATAATTCAACTTATACTTTTTCTTTTCCACAAGCTTCAACTATTTCTTTTTGGAAATCACAAAGTTTTTGAATTTCAGCATGTCCGAATTTTAATGCTTCCCACATATCATCTTCACTAACAAATTTAGCACCAGCTTCAACCATATTAATTGCTTCATGTGTTCCAGCAACAGTTAAATTAATTTCAGATTTTTCTAATTCTTCAGGAGTTGGATTAATAATTAATTTACCATCAACTTTACCAACTACAACTCCAGCAA
>CAZQOM010000073.1:1081-6053 GCA_964595145.1 uncultured Anaeroplasmataceae bacterium
CTTCAAAAGGAATATCTGAAACCATTAAAGCTAAAGATGAACCTAACATTGCAGCCATAGCTGTAGAACAATCAGGATCACTTGATAATACTGTATTTACAACCTGTACCTCATTTCTAAACCCCTCAGCAAATAAAGGTCTAATAGGACGGTCAATTAAACGTGAAACTAAAGTTTCATGTTCAGAAGGTCTTCCTTCTCTTCTTAAAAATCCACCAGGAATTTTACCAGCGGCATATAATTTTTCTTTGTATAGTACCATTAAAGGGAAAAAGTCTGCGGTTGATGCTACATTATTAGAACAAACTGCTGATAAAACCGTACTTTCTCCATATTTCACAACACAAGCACCATTAGCTTGTTTTGCTACTTCTCCGATTTCTACTACAAGCGGACGTCCAGCCCAATTGTATTCGAAGCGTTTTACTTCACTCATCTTATTTTCTCCTTAAAATTCTTTCTTTTTTTATTCATATCATAATAATTATATCATAAAATTAGATAAAATAAACAAAATATATTAAATTTAAACAAAAAAATCTTATTACTTTTATATATTAAAAAAAAGAGGTGCAAAAAATGCACCAATAATTAACGACGTAATCCTAATTTCTTAATAAGCTCTTCATAAGCCTTTAAGTCATTTTTCTTAAGATAATCTAATAAAGATCTTCTTTGTCCAATTTTACACATTAATCCACGTTTAGAATGGAAATCATGAATATGTTTTTCAAAATGAACATTTAAAAGATTGATTTCTTCAGTTAAAATAGCAATTTGAACTGCAGTTGAACCAGTATCTTTATCATTTTTACCATAAGTTTTAACTAATTCTGCTTTTCTTTCTTTAGTTAACATTCTTTTGTCCTCCTTTATAAATTTACGCGAATTTCCTAGTATTGGAATAGAGGAATTCCGAAAACAAAGAAATCGACTATATTATTATATACCTATTTTAAAACATTTTCAAGTGATTTTATTATTTTTATTAAAAAAATAATTATTTCGTAAAATTCATATCACTAGATAATCTATAACATTCTTCTCTATCTAATGATAATTGTTCAATTAATCCTTCTTTTGAACCAAAATCCTTTTCATTTCTTATTTTTTTATGAAAAAAAACTTCTATATTTTTATTATATATATTTTCATTTAATCCGAAAATATTTATTTCTACTTTAATACTATTAGAATAATTAAAAGTCGGATTATTTCCTATATTACACATCCCATAATATAATATATTATTAATTTTAATTGTAACAAAATAAACACCATTAGAAGGTAGATAATAGTTAGCATAATTTAAATTAGCAGTTGGAAAGCCGATTAATCTACCTTTTTGAGTACCATATTCAACATTGCCACGAATAGAAAATACTCTACCAAGCATTTTATTTACTTTTTTTATATCACCAATAGATAAAAGTTCTCGTATGTATGTAGATGATACTCTAACATTATCATATATAAATTTTTTTACTTCATAAAATTCAAATTCTTTTGATAAGTCTATAATATTTCCTTCTGCTTTTCTACCAAATGTAAAATCATAGCCACATACACATGATTTAATATTTAGTTTTTTCATCAAAGAAATAAATTCTTCTTTGCTTAAATCAGCAAATTTTTCGTTAAATTCTATTATAATTAAATAATCTATTCCCATTTTTGAAAATATATCAGCTTTATGGTTAATTGGTGTAATTAATTTATAATCAGGTATTTTCTTTAAAAAGGTTGAAGGATGAGGATAAAAAGTTAATACAGCAGATTTATAATTATGTCTTTTACATTCTTCAATTAATTTTTGATGTCCTAGATGAACACCATCAAAATTACCTATTGCAGCACACAATTCATCTTTTATTATTTCAAAATTTTCATTATTAATATTAATTATTTTCAATTAAATCACTTCCCTTTTTATAAATTATTACAGGCTTGTATTTATTATTACCAATAGGTTCATAAATAGCTATAATAGAATTATTATTATAAACATAAAATACTTTATCAGTTATAATTTGTCTTTCATCTAACATAACACCATTTGATACTAATTTAGCAATATAATCGTTAACCTCTAATTTATCAAAATCAGTAAAAACATCTAAAATATCTATCAAATTATCTTTAGATATATTTTCTAAAGTAGTACTATTATTTAAATGAAATCTACCACTATATATTCTTTTTAATTCTTTTAATATAGCGCATCCACCTAATTTTAAACCTAAATCACGACCAAAAGAACGAACATAAAATCCTTTAGAACAAGTTATTTTAATATCAACTTCTAAATGATTATCAACTACTCTTAAATCTGATAATCTTTTTATTTCAGTAATTTCAATTGGTCTTTGTTCTACATCTAATTTAATATTTTGTCTTTCATACTCATATAATTTTTTACCATTCACTTTTATTGCAGAAACCATTGGAGGAGTTTGATATTTCAAATGTTTTAAATCTGTTAGTGCTTTATCTAATTCAACTAAAGTAAAAGACATATCAATATCTTTAGTAATATTTCCATATATATCTAAAGTGTTTGAGTCATAACCAAAAACAATTGTAGTTTCATATTGTTTATATTTTTCATCAAGGAAACGAATCATTTTTGTAGCATCGCCAACAGCAACAACTAAAACACCAGTTGCATCTGGATCTAATGTACCAGTATGACCACATTTTTTTATATTAAATTTCTTTTTTATTTGGCATACTACACCTTGTGAAGTTATTCCTTTTGGTTTATCAACTATCAAAAAACCATTCATCCGTAATTTCTCCTTTTTATTTAGTATCTTCTTTTGATTGAATTACTAAAATTCTTCCACCTTTAAGAGTCACTATTCCTCTTTGACTAGTTAATTCATTTGAAATAGTTAAAGGATCTGTATTTTTTAATGAATAATTAGATAAAGGATACTTAAATCCTTCTAAGGAAATAATAGTTTCAGATAAGGCAAAAAATGAAATAAATTTATAATCATTTTTCTTTAAACTAAATGAACAATCTTTAATATACATCATAGAATTATTATCAAGCATTTCTACACATTTTGAAGTTTCCATTAATAATAAATTAGCTATAAAATGTTCAATTCTTTTTCCTTGAATACCACCTAATATCGTAATTTTAGTAGCATCTTTACATAATTTTAAAGCTGCAGCTGTATCAGTATCATTTTTCTTTTCAGGCAACTTTATTACCTTAGTATATTCTTCTAATAAACTCAAATTTTCTTTAGAAATAGAATCAAAATCACCAATAGCAATATCAAGTCTAATATTATTTTTTAAAGCTATATAAGCTCCTTCATCTACTCCGATAATATACTTATCTTTAAAATTAAATTTATTAAAGTCCATATCATGACCAATAATTAATACATATTCCATAATTATATCACTCTTTCTTTTATCCATTTTTTTAAACTAATATAATCAAAATTTCCTTCTAATTTATCTTTAATAAGACCATTTTTTATATATAAATATGTAGGTATTCTTTTTATATTTAATTTCTTTTTTAAATCATTAAATTTTGTAGTATTAACTTTATAAATATTCAAATTATTAAAATCTATATTTAATTTTATAATTCTTTCAGCTAAAATATTACATTTTGAATTCCATGAAGCATAAAAATAATATAAACCATCATTTAAATTTGAACCATTATATTCATAAATCAAATTATCAATCCTTATTTTAATTTAACGATAGTAACACCATTTAATCCTTCTCCTTCTTGACCAAAACGATAACTTTTAGCATAAGGACATTTCTTTAAATATTCCCAAACAGCTTTTCTTATAGCTCCAGTACCAAAACCATGAATTATTGATACAGTTTCTAGATTACCTAAAATTGCTTGATCTAAATATGAATCCATTAAATCCTTAACTTCTTCATATCTTTTACCTCTTAAATCTAGTGATAAACTTACATGAGATGCAGGATTATATCCACTCATATTTGTCTTTTTTTGAACTTTTTTAGCAGGTCTTGCTGCTTTAACTAAATCATTTTTAGCTAAGTCAATATTAAATTGACCCATTTGGACACTATATTTATCTTTTTTAATTCTTAATATAGTACCGTACTGGCTATATGATTTAATAAATACATAATCACCAACATTTAATTCCTCTATAAAAAGTTCTTCTTCATTATCATTATTATTTAATTGTTTAAGTTTATATTTTAAATCAGCAAGCTCATGATCTTTATATTCTTTATTTGTTTTTTCTTTTAAAGAAATCAAAATTTCTTCTGCTTCCTTTTTAGTTTTTTCAATAATTAATGAAGCTTCTAATTTAGAATCCGCTAATATTTTATCCCTTTGCTTAGTTAAGTTCAATTTTTCTAAAGCTAATTTTTCATTTAAACTATCGTATATACTTATTTTATGCATAAGTTCAGCTTCTTGATTCCTTAAATTATTCATTTCTTCTTCCATATTATCGATTAATTTAGAAGATATAGATGGATTTAAATCCTTTAAATATGCTTTACTTTCATTAATTATTTCTTCAGGAATACCTAATCTAGAAGCAATTTCTATTGCGTTTGATTTACCTGGAATACCTATTAATAATTTATATGTAGGTAAAAGTGTATTAGTATTAAATTCAACTGAAGCATTTAAAACATCATCTTCTTTATATGCATAACTTTTTAAATCACTATAGTGAGTTGTAACTAATATTTTTGCACCTCTTTTTTTTAAGTAATCTATCATTGCAATAGCAAGACTACTTCCCTCTTTAGGATCAGTTCCACTGCCTAATTCATCTAATAATATTAATGATTCAAAGGTTGCAGAATTAATAATTTCATTCATTTTTTTTAAGTGAGCAGAAAATGTAGATAATGATTGAGCAATAGATTGTTCATCACCAATATCAACTAAAACTTCACTAAAAACACTTAAAGTAGAATCTTTACTACATGGAAG
>CAZQOM010000074.1:0-931 GCA_964595145.1 uncultured Anaeroplasmataceae bacterium
ATATCCTCTAAAAGCTAAATACTTTTTTAACCACCCCTACCCTTTGTTATTCTCGTGTATCTTAATCTATTTGCTTAATAAAACGAAAAAAGGTATAGTCGGTTAAGTTAAAACAAACTCTTCTTAAAAGGCATTTAAACGAGGTTTAAACAGGTGTGTTAAATGACAATCTTATTTACTTTCTTTATTCTTCTTTGTTTCTTTTTTAGATTTAGTTTCATCATCTACATCTTTTGATTCTTCTTTAGCATCAGTTTCTTCTGTTGATTCAGTTTCTGCTGACTTATCTTCTACATTCTCTGCATCATCTTCTGCAGCTGCAGAACTATCATCAGTAACTACATCACCCTCTTTTGCATCAGAGTTATCATTAGATTCACTAACAGTTTGTACTGCACTATTATCCATATCTTCATCAGTAGTTGGAATATATTCTTTAGCTACACCAGCAGCAATAAGAACACGGCCCCTCTCATCTGATACAGTCAATGGATTAATTGGCTTACCATCATTATCAATTAATGTTGGATGTACCTTTTGTTTTAGTACAGAACTATCATATCTTTTAGTAATAATGACTAACATGGTCCACCTCCTAACTTAATAATTAGTAAATAAATAAATTTACTTACTCTATATAAAATAGCGGATGCTATATTATATACTAACTTTCTTTTTCTTTTGGAATCTTCCATGAATCTCATCATGGTGAGCATGACATAATGCTCTTAAATTCGTGTAGTCTAATCGCCTTTCCCATCCCTCTGGTGTAGATAAGTGTTTAATATGATGTACTTCTGTTGCTACTTTCTTCTTATGTCTAGGATTAATAGCATGTAATTCTAGACATTTTTCACACTTATATACTTGATCTTGTAAGTACTTTTCTTTTAACATCTTCCATTCATCAGAGTTATAAAATTTTTGATGC
>CAZQOM010000074.1:941-5794 GCA_964595145.1 uncultured Anaeroplasmataceae bacterium
TCATATCTTTTTTTAGATTCTTTTAATTGCTCGTCTCTTTCCTGGATATGTTTATCTTGACACTTTCTACAATAGGTATATGGATATGGGATTAGTTCGCCACATTTCCTACATATCTTCATTATCATGAAATCACCTCGAAAAATACAATAGAAAAAGACACCATTGCTGATGTCTTTTTTAATATCATAAAAGTAAGGGGCGAACTCTTAATGTCTTTTATGACAATACCATAATACCACATATTTTTATGACATTTTTGGCCAAATGCGGCCAAAAGTGGCCAAATGCGGCCATAATTAAAAAAAATAAAAAAAATGAATGTTTAAAAACACTCATTTTTCAACAATTTCCAATAATCTTATTGCAATATCGTGTAATCTTCTAATATGTCTTTCAGATTTTTTCAATTCTATTGCAATATCTTTATAAGTATAATTTTCTAAATAAGAATATCTTAATATTAATTTTAATCTTGAATCTTCTAGGGTGTCTATTGAAGATTCTATATTTTGCCTATTTTTTTCGAGTTTAATAATCTTTTTTACAATTTGTTGTTGATATTGCTCTTGTAAAGCCAATAAATCACTAATATCTTGTGCCAACCCAGTTTTAGGCATGGATGATAAATTGCTAGTTCTTATACTTTCAATTTTTATATTAATTTTTTCTAATTTTCGTTCTAAATCCTCTAAATCTTTAGAATCCCAATAAAATTTTCTTAAAAATTTCTTTTTCTTTTTTATTTCCTTTGATTCTTTTGATTCTCTTTTTTCTTTTTCTTCTATCATTTCGACACCCATCCTCTCGTTATTCTTTTATGGTAGTTTACAATTTGACTTGTGAATTATTCTCAAAATCAAATCTTTATTTTTTAAATAACCAGATTTATATCGATTAAAAGAAGTCGATTAATCATTTTCTTCATCATCTATATCTATTTCCTCTAAAGTTAGAGCCTCACAAAAACATTCTTTTGAACAAAAAATATTATTTTTTTCTTCATCAAAATACTTTACTTGTAAAAAGTTATCTAAACACTTAAAATATGTTTCATCTATTATTTCATTATTACAATTTGCACATTTCATAAATTTTTCCTCTCTATTTATTTTCTAAAATATAAGTAGCTTTTAAATCTGCGGTATGCAATAATAATGCTAATTTTGATTTATTAAATACTTTACTTACACTTGAATAATTTTCTTTAGATTCAAAACCGCCCATGTGCCATCTTATAGCTAATATTTCTTCATCAGTAAGATCAATAAATTTTTGAGCTAAAATAATTGATTTATCACCATGACCTATAGGAAAAATATCATCAGCTTTATAATATTGTACTTGTTCCCAAATACCATCTTTATTTTTTTGATTTTTATAATCTATTTTATAATTATTAACTTTGCACAAATCGTGCAATAGTGAAATTATAATTATTGTTCGAGGATCAAATCCCATTCCCGATGTTTCTTCTATTAATTGTCTAAAAACATTTAAACTATGTTCCAAAAGTCCATTTTCTTTACATAAGTGATATTTTGAGCTCGCTGGAGCAATAAAAAAGTCTGTTTCGTTCTCTAACCAATTAATTAATTGATCTATACCCTCTCGTTTAGTGGATTTTAATAAATTTATAAATTCTTCTTTCATTTCTTCACCTCTTTCTTTAAATCTCTTTCATAAATATAAGTAATATCATGTATAACATCCTCAAAAGTATTTCCTTTTTCTTTTACTAATATTTCTATTAACATTTCAGCTCCTAACAGCATTACATGATAAGATGTATCTTTATCTACTATTATTTCTGCATTTTCATTTCCAATATCCTTAATTGTTATCATTCTACACCTCTTTTTTATCCCAATTATCTATTTCGATATCAAATCCGAATTTTTGTAAAGCTCTGGTAGATTCTTTATAATTGTTCCCATAAAATGTGTGTGTAGATAAATAATAATTATGATCAAAGAATTTTTCATCACATATATTTTCATTAATAGGTCTTATCCATCCGCAACACATATCTTCATCAATTACTATTTTATATTTATCATTTGGTGGTACTTTTGCTAATTCTTCCCAATTTTTTATTAGTTTAGTCATTGTTCCACCCCAATTCTTCGATCTGTTTATTTATTGCATTTAATATATTCATACTAATAAACATTAAATCATTGATTACTATACATTTACTAATTAAATTAAATTGAATGTTTGGCAATGATGGCATCGAATTAAGGATCATTGTTCTAGTCATATCTCTGCATTGGATTGTATCTTCACAACAATCACCTTTTACATATTCGTAAGACCATCCCATTTTAACAAATCTTTCTTTAGCACTCATTTTGCACCTCTTTTTAAATCATCATCTGGAAATAATAATTTACTTGTTTCTTTAAATGCATTTTCATCTTCGTGCATCTCATCAAAAATGAAATTTTTATTTTTTATATCCTTAATATTCTTTTTTGCAAATATAATTGTTTCAACAATAATGCTTAAACAAAAATATATAATTCCAACAATTTTATTAATGAATAAACTTATAAATAAAGCCATTAAAACATCAGCACATAAACCTAAATCAAATTTTATTTGTTCAATGTCTTTTTCTTTCATATCTTACCTCCTAACATCTATTATTCGATGCAAGATAACCCCAATGTTATATTGCACCTATTAAACCTTAATTTTTTCTAGTATTTATAAGGCTTTAAACCTTATTTTTTATCTTTGATACTTTTTGTTATTTTTTTATCTAATTTATTTCAACATATTTTCTAATTCTTCTACATCACCAGTAAAAAATAATTTTCTTTTCCCATTAATATAGTGATGGGATAAAATACAGTTTTTTTCAATATAATTTAATGCTTTATTTTGCTTTTCCATTAATTCTCGATTAATGATTGATAAACGATCACATTTAAGAGCTAACTGATGAGATCTTTTTGCCCATCTATCTCTACTTTTTTTATAAAATCTAATTACCATGGTCCAAAACCTGTCTTTCTCATTTCGTTTTGAATTTGAGCTAACGATTGAATATTTTTTAAATTATCTAAATCCATTTTTCTAGGCATTTCTAATTTCACTTCTGCTTGTTTAGTTTCTGCTTTTATGAATTTAATATCACTATTCATAGATTCATTTATTTTTTTTCTTGCTAAATCTTGCAATTTTGAGGATGGCACCCAATTAAATCCAAAAGTTTCATAAAAACAATCATTGCTATGTGTTAGCCAAAATATTGCTAACTTTATTTTTAAATAAGTAATTGTTCCCATTTCTGTATTAATAATTATGCTATCATCAGTTTCAGTTTTAGAAATAATTGGATCATATCTTTTGTGTGCTTTAAGAGCATCTTTAAATAATTTTCTATTTTCTTCTCTTAATTCCTTTAAACATTTTTTAGGATTGCCAACTAATGAATTATAAATATAATCTGCATCATCATTATTAATTTGATTTATTAATTGCCCAAATCCATCAAAAACAGTTATACATGAAATACCATCATAAGCAGTTTTATAATTAACTTTTAAATTTTGTTGCATGCTATTCATCATCTTGCCCCTTTCCATACGATATTTTTTCCATTTTTGCTTTTTTCTCTCTATTAGATGTCATTGTATATATTGCAGTTGTTTTGATATCAGAGTGCCCAAAAATATCTTGTAATTCATCTAGATCAATACCAGCCTCTTTAGCTTTCTTTGCAAATAAATGTCGCCATGCATGAGGATGTATTTTATCTGGATTTATCTTTGCTGCTTTAGCTATCTTCTTTAATCTTCGCCATATTGTACTGCTATTTAACATTTGCCCAGGTTTAACAGGACTTACAAAAATATATCCTGTCGTTATTCCTTTTCTTTTACAATAATTTTTAAGTTCTCGTTTAAGATCATTTCTTAAAATAATTGTTCTTTCCTTACCTTTGTTAAATACTTTTTTAATATAGTTACTATCTAACGATTCAACAGTAAAGAATTTTAATTCATATACTCTGCAGCCTGTAAAAGCAAATATTTCTAATATGTAATACATATCTTCCATATCTAACTTTTTCGCCCATCGTAACATTCTTTTATGTTCTTGATCCCATATAGGATCATCTATAGATGTTTTTCTTTGTGTTTTAAACTTTTTTAAGGTGCAATCATCATATTTACAATATTTTAAAAACTTGTTAAGTTCTACAATGTATTTATTTCTAGAATTTAATGCAAATTTTTCTGCTAAATAATCTTTATAATCTAATGTTAAATTCTTATCGATAATAAATGGATCTTCTGGTATCCATTCAATAAATAATTCAACACCATGTCTATAATCAGTTAGTGTTTTCTTTGCATATTCATCCAATCTTTGCTGATTTATCCACTCATCAAGTTTTTTTCTTATTTCTTCCTTTGTCATAATTGCACCCTCTTTCTATTCATTAAGATCTTTTAAACCATGTTTTTTTATAATTGTTGAATATACTTGTTGTCTTTTCTTTTCATATTCTACTGTTAATTTTTTATCTTCAATATCAAATTCTTCTTTTGCTTTTCCATATTTTCTATGACATTCAGTACACAAATCTATCGGTTTTAAATCTATATAACATTGATGCATATTTATAGTGTTTTCTTTTCCACACATATCACATCTTATTACTTTCATAACATACCTCCATCAAATAATACTAAATCTAAATAAGAATAATATCCTCTTCTTTTAAGAAAAACTTTTGCTAATTCATTAGCAGCATTTCTTTGAATCTTTCTAGCCATAAGAAGTTTTATAAATCTTTTTTTACTTATCTTTTTAGGTTTATAAGATATTGATACTTC
>CAZQOM010000075.1:0-1655 GCA_964595145.1 uncultured Anaeroplasmataceae bacterium
TACGATTATTAAGCCCAATAATTCTATTTTTAGTCATTGCCCATATAAGTCTAATCATTATACAGCCACCTTCCCTTTGATACCTTTATGAGGATTATAATCAACAAGCGTAAAATCATCATATTTAAAATCATATATTGATTTAACATTAGGATTAATTTGCATTTTAGGTAAACTTCTTGGTTCTCTTTTTAATTGTTTATCAATTTGTTCTAAATGATTTAAATAAATATGAGCATCACCAATTGTATGAACAAATTCACCTAATTCTAAATTACAAACTTGTGCTATCATCATAGTAAATAGACTATAACTTGCAATATTAAAAGGAATTCCTAAAAAAACGTCTCCACTTCTTTGATATAATTGGCAAGAAAGTTTATTATCATTTACATAAAATTGCATAAAACAATGACAAGGTGGTAAAGCCATATCTTTAATTTCATTAGGATTCCAACTTGATATAATCAATCTTCTTGATGTTGGATTAGTTTTTATTTCATTAATTAACCACTCTAATTGATCTATTCCATCAAAATTACGCCACTGTTTACCATAAACAGGACCTAAATTCCCATATTTAGCTGCAAAATCATTATCATTTTTTATTTTTTCAGCAAACTCTTCAATAGTTTCAGAATTATATTCATTACTTTTTTTATAACTGGCATAAGGCCAATCATTCCAAATTTTAACATCATTATCTACTAAATATTTAATATTTGTAGATCCACTTATAAACCATAAAAGTTCATGAATTATGCTCTTAAGATGAACTTTCTTAGTAGTTAATAAAGGAAAACCTTCATTTAAATTAAATCGCATTTGATAACCAAAATAAGAAATAGTACCTGTACCAGTTCTATCTTCTTTTTTTATTCCATTATTTAATATTGTTTTACATAAATCTAGATATTGTTTCATAAAAAAATCACCTAAATCTATTATACAAAAAATATAATTTTTTTTCAATAAAAAGTCCCATAAGATTAAATTCTTATGGGAAAAATTAAATTATTTTAAATCATTTAAAGTTATCTTACGATAAGCTGCTGTTTTTGCTTTACCTAAAGCAATAGTAATAACAATTCCTTCAACATCTTCTTCATTTTCTAATTTTTTAGATAAATCATCAGCAGTTTTACAACCCTTAACACCAATAACAACACCATTATTAAGAACTAGGATTTCAACACATTCATCTCCTAAATCCTTTCTAACTTGTTCTAGTGTTATACTTTCTCCATTTTCAGTTGCTTTATTAATTTTATCTGCATAACTTTGAGTAATATTAGAACATGCAACTAAAAATAATAATGTTAAACATGCAAAAGATGCAGTTAACCACTTAAAAAATCTTTTCATATATAATAACCTCCTTAAATTAATTATATTATATCACTTTTAATATGGTTTTAAAATATAATTAATTAATTTTTTTAAAGGGAATATCTAAATATATTTTTTCTAAAGAAAAATGTTCTCTTTCTTCTTTTGTAAATATAGAAATAATGATATCATATAAATCAATTAGTACCCATTCACTATTTTCTCCTTCAATACCCCTTACTTTAAAACCAGCTTTTGTTGCTTCTTCAGAAATATATTCAACCCCTGCAGAAGCTTGTCTTAAAGATGATACACTAGCAAGAATC
>CAZQOM010000075.1:1665-3515 GCA_964595145.1 uncultured Anaeroplasmataceae bacterium
TCATTTTATCATAAAAAGGAGAAATACCCTTCATATCATATTCTAATATATCAAAAGCTTTAACTTTATTTAAACATTCATAAATTATATTTTCTAACATTTTATTACTCCTTCATAATATTTTAAAACCTCAAGTTGTCTACTATGAGGTTTTTTATTATCTTTAATTAAAAGTTCAATAGTTTTTTTAGTAGAATAATAAATTGCTTCATTTAAATTATTATTTAAAAGAATCTCTCGACATTTAATACAATTATCATATTTTCTATTTTCTTCAGTATAATCACTTATAAGTATTATTTCTTCTAATTTAGACATTCCAACTCGTCCAAAAACATGATTTTTTATTGCATTATAAATATCATTATCACTACCTATATATTTTTTATAAAATTCAGCAGAACCGTATGAATGAAATAAAACTTTACAATTCATGCATTCATTATAATCATCACTATTTAAAAGTTTTTTTATTTCATCAATACTATCATATTTCATATAATCATGTAAATATGCAGCTATAATAGCTGATTTTTTACATACATTATATTTTTTAGCTAAAAATTTAGCCATTTTAGCAACACCTAATGTATGAATATAGCGTTCAACATGTCCTGATTTTACGAATTTTTTTTTAACCATTCTTTTAATTTTAACCAAGTATAGCATCAGTTAAATAAACCTCCGTATTTTTAATATATTTAACTGTAACATTTGTATTACCAATTATTTGTACAAAACCAAATCCTGCAAACCATATATCTTTTTTATCATTTATTAAAAAACTTTTTTTATCATATTCTATATTGTCTAATTCTTCTTTAATTGGAGGATTTAACAATAATCCTAATTGATTATTAATTAATTCTTCTAATTTTTGTGTTTTTGTTCTATGTAAATATAAATTTCTTGAAGCATATACAGTAACAGAAATAGTATTTTTAGTCTTGAAACTTAAAAATCCTAAACCACCTAAACAAATACTATTTCCATCAGTTATTTGATAAGTAATTGGTTTAATTTCATTATTTGGTACCATTTTCTTATAAGATTGTGGTAATATTTGATTTAATGTATCTTTTTCATTAATTAAACCTGGAGTATCAATTAATGCACAATTATCTTCAAAATATGGTATTCTTATTGAATTAAGCGTTGTACCAGGAATAAGTGATGTTGCAATTAAATCCTCAGTCCTTGATGTTGTTCTTTTAAGTAATGCATTAATAATACTAGATTTACCAACATTAGCACAGCCTACAAAATATACATCTCTTCCTTTTCTTGCTAGATCAATTGTAGATATTAAATCATCAATAAAATCAAGAGTTCTTGCTGAAGAAATTCCAATAGCAAGAGGATTAAAATTCTTCTTTTGACATTCTTTTTCAATCCAATTAACTACTTTGTTTAAATTAGAACTTTTTGGTAATAAATCTAATTTATTTGCCACTAAAATAACATCTTTATCCTTTAATCTATTAACCATTAAATCATTAAATGTAGATTTAAAAGAAAAAATATCAACAATAAAGACCATTAAAGCCTTTTTCTTTACTACATCATCTATTACCTGTTCATATTCTTTATTACTAGCAACGATTTTAGGCAATTAATTATAATGCATCATTCTAAAACATCTTTTACAAATCTTCATATTTTCATCTAAAGATGGTACAAAACCAGCCTTAGATGAATCATTTATTTGTAGTGTTGCTCCACAACCTATACATTTTCTATTCATTTTTATCCACCACATAACTATCTAATTTTTCTTGATACAATCTTGGATATTTTCTTTCAATTTTTTTTAGAAAAAATTCTTCTAAATATCTATTAATTCTTGTAGG
>CAZQOM010000075.1:3525-5523 GCA_964595145.1 uncultured Anaeroplasmataceae bacterium
TATGTACATTAAATCTTTTTGACGCAAATACATCCGTCATTAATTGATCACCTATTTCAATAATTTCTTCTTTTTTATATTCCTTTTTAGCTAATTTATAAGCTTTTTTTATTCCAAAAAGTAAAGGTTTTTTAGCAAATTTAACAAATGGTAAATTTAATATATTAGCAAAATGCTCAACTCTATCTTTTCTTGAATTTGAAACAATAATAATTTCAAAACCAATATCCTCAACCATTTTTTTCCATTTAAATAATTCTTCTGTAGGTTCAGTTTCTAAATAAGAAATTAAAGTATTGTCTAAATCTGTTAGAATAAGTCGTTTACCTTCAGCATAAAGTTTACTGTATGGAATATCATTTATTGTTTTGTAGTAATCATTTGGAATTAATTTTTTTAGCATATTCTTTTACCTCAATAATATTTTACTATATTTCCATAATATTTAAAATAAAGGAGTTTTAAAATGTTTTTTATGCTACCACTTTTTGGAGCCATAAAAAGTGAATCCTACCCACAAAAACTATCAGATGAGGAGGAAAAATATTATCTTAACTTATATGCGCTAAATAAAGATGAACATTCAAGATCTAAACTAATTGAACATAATCTTAGATTAGTAGCACATATAGCCAAAAAATATGAAAATACCTTTGAAGATAAAGATGATATCTTATCAATAGGTATTTTAGGTTTAATTAAAGCAGTTGATACATATCAAGTAACTGCAAATAATAAACTTGCAACATACGCATCAAGATGTATTGAAAATGAAATATTAATGCATCTTAGAGCAAATAAAAACAAAAGAAATTTAATTCATCTTCAATCTCCTATAGCTATGGATAAGGATGGAAATGAGGTTGAATTATTAGATTTAATTGAAGATAAGAATATTGATATAATGGCATCATATGAGAAAAAAGCTATGCATAAAGATTTATATGAAGCTTTAAAATCATTAAACAGTAGGGAATATGATATTATATCAAGACGATATGGAATAAATCGTAATAGTCAAACTCAAAAAGAAATAGCTAAGGATATGAATATTTCTAGAAGTTATGTTTCAAGAATTGAGAAAAGAGCTTTATTAAAACTTTACTTTCTTTTAAAAAAATAAGGGACACTTAAAAGTGTCCTATTTTTTAGTTTATATCGATAAGTTCAACTTTTAATTCTTTCTTACCATCTTCTGTTGATATATGGAATATATCACCTTTTTTATGACCTAATACTGCTTTTCCTAATGGTGAATCATTAGAAATTTTACCATTAAATGGATCAGCTTCTATAGTACCAACAACTTGGAAAGTTTTTTCGATTTTTAAATCAACATACCTAACAGTAACAGTACTAACATCCATTATTTTAGCATGTTTTAAAATGTTTTCTATTTCTAAAATACGTGCTTCAATATTAGCTTGTTGTTCTCTTGCTGAAGAATAATCAGCATTTTCTGATAAGTCTCCTTGTTCACGAGCTTCTTTTATAGCTTCACGAATTTGAATTCTATCAACTGTCTTTAATCTTTCTAATTCAGATTTTAAATCATCAGCACCAGCACGTGTTAATTCAAATACTTCTTCTTTATTAATCATAGGTTTATTCCTCCTCTAATTGCTTTTATTATTATACAAAAAATAGGAGCAAAAATCAATGTTTTTTTAAATTTATTATCTGTAGATATAGAAAAAATACGCTATAAAATAAATCTAGTTTTACTAGTTTTCATCATTTAAAAAAGGTCTGACACTTTTCATTTACAGTTTCATTTGATTTAATATTTTCTTTATTTTCTTCTTTAAAATTATTCGTATAATCTTCAACAATAGGATAATATTTTTGAACAAAACTTTCTGTATTTTCTAATATTTGTTCAATTTCATTACTTATTAATGGTATCTTAATTTTAATACCACTTGCTAAATTATATAAATCTGTAATATGAAGATTATAACCTTTTAATCTTTCTATATCCAAATGATACATATTAAG
>CAZQOM010000076.1:0-5384 GCA_964595145.1 uncultured Anaeroplasmataceae bacterium
ATCACAAAATTCCTCTACTGGATCAATTGAATAAACATTATATTTTTCAGAAAAATATAATGAGTCTCTACCACTACCAAAACCTATATCTAATATTGTTTTAGTATTTTCATTTAAATATTTTTCAAAAAAATTATATTGAAATGACATATCACAATTAAATGTATTTTCTATAAATTCCTCTTTTTTATTTTTATAGTAATTCATATTATATAACCTTCAATTCATTTATTTTTAATGATTATTTATATAAATATTTTATATCATTTTATAAACATAATCAAGAATAAGAAAATATATTATTTTTTTTAGATTATATTCTACAATCTCTATAAAATTTATCTATATAATTTAATTTTCTAGATAATTCTAAATCTTTTTTATATTTTTCATCTACAACTTTTTCTAATTTAATATTTCTTTCTTTTAATTTATTAATTACATCTTCAGATGGTATTGCATTACTTTTTTTTGAATTATATGATTTACTAGTAATAACCAAATTCCATATATCATCAGAATACATAAAACTCCATGGTATTACATGATCAATACTTATATCATTAATAGATAATTCATTTCCTGTATAAAAATCAATAATTTTGCCATCTTTAAATTCTTTTAATAATTGATTTTTATATTTAGTTAAATTTTCTCTATTAATTTTTGTTTGTGAAATACCATTTACTTTTAAAGTTATTTTTGGTGCAAAATTAAATTTTTCTAATAATTGAGCCCATTTATAATTTAATAATTTAGATAAAACAACACTATATTCTTTTAATTCTATTGCGGCTGAATAATCAAATATTACCAAATTATTTTTTTTATCTATTTGATAAATATCAATAACTTTACCTTCAATGTTTTTAAATCTCCAAGCAACATTTTCATGCAATGTTTTAGATACTTTTTTAATTGTTTTTTTATAAATTTCTCTATCTATTGAATTAATTGCTTCATCAAACCATTTTGGTATAGTTGTATTATTTATAGTTTTATATTCCTCTATTATTTTTTTTGTTTCTTGACATACAATCGGTTCTTTTAATGGCGATTGTTTTAAATCAAAGAAAAATATTTGATTCCAATAATATCTAATCATACATTCTGATATTTCATCAAATTTAACATATACTTTTTGTGCATTTTCTTCGTAACATTTATCAAATGAAATACATTCTAAAATTGCTCTTCCCCAAGCTAATTTATATGTATTATCATTATTCATTTTTTCAATAATATCTAACCAATCATTAATATAATTCGATATCATATTTACACCTTCTTGTATGATAAATATTATTTATAAAATAAATTCATAGCATTTTCATACGCTATTAATCTTTTTTCATCATCAGATATTGATGCATTTGTTATAAAATCCTTAGCATTAGAATTATCTATAAAAGGAAAATCAACAGAATGAATAATTCTATTTGCTCCTAAAACATCAATACAAAATTTTAATTGTGGATAATCAAATATACCACTTGGAGTAACATAAAAATTATTTTTAAATGTTTCTGTTATTGATTTAGATAAATGAGTTACTTTTTTAGGAAGAGCCTGATCTAAGCGTGATAAGAAAAATGGAACCATTTCTCCCCAATGTCCTAAAATGATTTTTAAATTAGGTAATTTTTCAAATATACCTTTTAAAATCATTCTTATTGCATTTACTCCTACCTCATTATGCCAACCCCAACCATATAATGATAATCTTGAACTAACCTTTTCTTCTAACCCGCTATAATATTTTTCTTGTATATCCTTTAATGGTGGTGCAGGATGTAAATATAATGGTAAATCAGCTTCTGCAATTGCTTTTAATACTTTAAAATATTTTTCATCATCTAAAAATATTGCATCCATTGATGGTCTTCCAGCTAATATAATACCTTCTAATTTCAATTCTTTTATTCTTTTAACCTCTTTAATAGAGTCTTCTATATTACTCCAAGGTAATAATCCAAATCCTCCAAATCTTGTTGGATTTTTTCTTATAATCGATACTAATTCATCATTAGCTTGTTTAACTACTTTTAATGCTTCTTTTTCGTCTAATATTTGTGTTTGAACAGGAGAGGATAATATTTGTTTTGTTATACCATATTTATCCATATTCTCTATTCTTTTAGTATCTGATGAAGCATAAAGTTCCATATCCGGAAAATATGGTAATTTAGGATCTGAAGCATTTTTACTATATTCACTATCAATATTATGATATTTAGATAACTCTTGACTAAGAGATTTTAAATAAATGTGTTCTTCTATAGTTATTGTTTTCATTTTATTTCCTTTCCATTAATATATATTTTTTCTAAATTATCATATGAAATATCATTTGATTTAAATAATAAAAAATCAGCCTTTTTACCAATTTCTATTTTTCCTATATCCATATTAAATGCTTTTCCTATATTTACAGTAGCTCCTTTTAGTATATCTATTAAAGGTAAACCAGCTTCTTTTAATAATTCAATTTCTGAATAAATAGATTCTCCATATTCTACTTTAGGTGAAAAAGATCCAATATTAGAATCAGTTCCAACTAATATATTAACATTGTTATCATATAATATTTTTACTTCTTTTAAGGCATTATTAAAATGATTTTTTATATATCCATTTTTTCCGCTATTAGAAAAAGTTTTCATCATAATTAATGTAGGTACAATAGATATATTTTTTTCCTTTATTTCTTTTGCTAATTCATCAGTAATTTCTTCTTTCATTGGTAAATGAAGAATAACATCAACATTAGAATCTATTGCTTGTTTATATGTAGTTAATTCTGTTGCGTGAACAACTACCTTTAAATTATTTTCGTGAGCTATATCTACTATCTTTTTTAATGCTTTAAAACCTATTGATAAAGAATTAAATAATAATACTTTAATATATTTAGCATTTTTCTTAATAGCATTGGTTACAAATCCCTTAGGATTTAATATGATTCCCATAGCCATATCATATGATGAAATTATAATGAAATCTTTAGAATTATCTACTAACTCTTTTGTAGCACATACATCAAATGTCATATTAATTCCATAATTTAACATCTTATTTATCTGCTTAAAATCTGTTATATGTGTGTGTGCATCTATTAATGGAGGTGTCATCAAATAATTAATACTATTATTTTCAAAATTATCTTCTATAGATATTATAATGTTATTTTCAATTGTAATTTTTTTATTAAATAATAAATTATTACCATCAAATAAATTACATTTTATACTCTTTTTCATTTATTTACCTTTATTATTTCACTATTTTTCATAACGACACCAAATAAATTGCTTAAAACTAAATAATTAGCTCTAATAATAACTCTATCTCCTAAAGAAACTTTATTATAAAAATCCGTGTTAGGAAATATTGTTAATGCATAACATCTTCCATTTTTTTCATTTGATAACTGTATTGATGGTTTATGATGAACATCAGGTCCAACATATATTGCATATCCTTCTACTTCAAATCTTTTATCCTCATATGTTTTAAGATTTATATTTAAATTATCATTTAAATCATTATATATTTTTTCAACACTAAATGGTTTATCTTGTTCTAATATAGGCATTATTGTAGTTTCAATTAAATGTGTTTTTTCATCAGTTGGATGAAATGGATAAAATAACAATTCTTCTTTATTCATACACTAACTCCTTAAATTAATTTACCTATTCCACTGGTAAATATCCATTTTCTATTTACTAATCCTTTTATTTTTTCATTTGAAATAATATTTTCTATTATATCGATAGTTTCTTTTGATAATTTAGTTTTTATAGCTTTTATTGAGCTTATTAAATGATTTTCTTTAGTTGTTCCAATTAAAGAAATAATATTATCATATTTAGCTTGTGTCCAAGCTATTGCAAGTTCACTCATTGATAAATTTAAATTATTTGCAATAGTTTTAAATTCTTTTAGAGCTTTTATATTATTTTCTTTATTATCTACATTAAATATTCCTCTTAAAAGATACGGATTATTATGTTCATCAAATGATTTATCTGTTAAAATACCATGACCTACAGCACCATAAACAACTACATTTACTCCTAATTCTTTAGCTGTTTTTATCAAATCCTTTTCTATATTACGATTAAGTAAAGAATATTCAACTTCAACACTATGAATTGGATGAATTTTACAGGCTCTTCTTAAAGTTTCTGAATCAACTTCTGATAAACCTATATGTTTAACATAACCTTCATCAATTAAAGATTTAATTTCACTAACTATATCTTCTACAGGTATTGTTGTATCTTGTCTTGCTGGTTGATATAAATCAACATATTCTAAACCTAATTTATTTAATGAATCTAAAAGCTTAGTTTTAATATTCTTAGGATTTACATCTAAAAAAGTACCTTCAGGCTTAAATGTAACGCCAAATTTCAAAGAAATAAAAAATTCATCTCTTGGAATATCTTTTAATGCTTCTTTTAATACTAAAAGTGATTCACCTCTTTGATAAAAATCTCCAGTATTAAATATTTTTATTCCTTCTTCTAAAGCTTTATGAATAGTTTTTATTGATGAATCTATATTTTCAAGATTCATTCCCATTGTACCTAAACCTAATTTATTTATCATAATTATTCTCCAATTATTTTATCTCAACATTTTCAACACATATTTTAAACATTAAAAAATGGTTATTTAATCCATTAGGATAGAGTTTATGTAAAACATCACATTCATTATACATCTTATTTTTCAAATTCTCATCACTACATTCAAAAGCTTTTCCTGTTATTCTTATCCAACTTCTAGAATTTTCTTTTTTTGCAATAATTTGAATATGACAATTTTCTCTTAACTGCTTATGAGCTTGATTTAAGTCATTTGTTGATATATAAAGATCATCACCAACCTCCATTATAGCGCCAAAAGGTCTACCACATGGATAATCATTATTAATTGTTAAAACAAAGAATGATTCACATTCTTTTAAAAAATCATATGCTTTACTCATACTTACTCCTATTTATAATTATTTTCTAATTCATGCTGAACCTCTTCAGCAACTTTTATTTGGTCTTTTAAATTCCATTTACCAATATTTATTCCATCCTTTATAAGCATTGATCCACTTTGATGGAAATAAAATTCAATATTTCTTTCTTTTGCTTCAAGATATAAATCTCTTACCCATTCATACATAGTAGGTCTAACATCATTTTTAGGTGCAAATTCACATCCTACATTAACACATTTTATTAAACCAGTATCTAAGTATTTACCTAATTTTATTGGTCCTATTAAAGGTGAACAAAATACTTCTCTATGCTTTACTTTAGCTGAAAGAAAATGTTTTAATCTAATATCAGCCATTTCTTGATTTTCTATTGATATACTAA
>CAZQOM010000077.1:0-5384 GCA_964595145.1 uncultured Anaeroplasmataceae bacterium
GCATTATTTAGATTAATGGCTGGTTAGGAAAATGAATAAGGAATATATTTAAAAAAGAATAATTCAATATTTATATATTGCGTTAGGTGTTATTTTATTAGATTTTGGATTTTATTTTTTTATTGAACCAGCTAAACTTGTTTTTGGCGGTATGATGGGTGTTTCTATAATTTTAGAACCATATTATACTCAATTAGGTTCTTGGTTTACAAGTTCTATCTTTTTATGGATTGCTAATGGTATTACACTTATTATAGGCGGGATAATGCTTGGACGTGATTTTTTCTTAAAAACAATTTTTTCAACAATTTTTTCACCTTTAGTTATTTTTATATTTGAAAGAACATGTGACCCTAATTTCTTTTTAAATAGTGTTTCTTCATCAGGTTATTATTTAATATCTTTAATATGTGGTATTGTTTTTTCAGGTTTAGGATTAGGTTGTGCTTTAAAGCATAATGGTTCAACAGGTGGTCTTGATGTTATTCAAAAAATATTAAGCAAATATTTACATATACCTTATTCTAAAACTATGTATTTTACAGATTGGGTTATAGTTGTTTTTTCAGGTTTTTCATTTGCAACTACTTTTTCATATAATATCGAATTAGTTATTTATGGAATAATTGGAGTGTATGGAATTTCTTTAATTATTGATATGATTGTAATGAAAGCTAAACCTAGAAGAACAGCTTATATTATTACAGAAATGCCAGAAGAAGTAAGAGATTTTATTTATAGGACTACAAATCGTGGTGTTACTTTTGTTGATGCAAGTGGAGGATATACAGGTGATAAGAAAACTATGGTTATATCTACTTTAGATAAAAGTGAAGCTTATAAAATAACTGAGGGTTTAAAAGATATTGATCCTAAAGCATTTTGTTATGTTTCTTCAACAAGAGAAATTGTAGGTGTTTATCGATGATTATATCTAATTTGAAAAAAATTAATAATTCAATTTATGAAGTTGAAATAGAAAATAAATCATATAAATTAACTTTGGAGTCTGTTTTAAAATACAGACTTTTTAAAGGTTATGAAATATCTGAAGATGATTTTTCTAAATGTCTTGAAGATAATGATTTTGAATTAATAAAAACTAAAGCTTATTCATATTATTTAAGATATCAAAAAAATAGTTATGAAGTAATTAATTATTTAAAAGAAAGAAATATTGATATTAATTTAGCTGAAGAGGTTGTTAAATCTTTAATAGATGAAAATAAGATTAATGAATATATGTTAGCTTTAAATGTTTCTGAAACTCTTGCAAGAAATTCTAATGGGAAATATTTAATTAAATATAAATTGAAATCTAGAAATTTTAAAGAAGATATAATTGATATGGCTATAGATAATATAAATTTGGATGATATTAATTATGGATATGAAAAATTATTAAAAAAATTAAATGAGAAATATCATAAATTAAATGATTATGAAAAAAAATATAAAATTAAAGAATCGTTATATAAACATGGTTATAATGTTAATTAATATTATTGAAATTAATTCTTTATTTTGTTATAATTATATTAACTAATTTACATTTAATAATTATATAGAAAGGAGTATTAGTTAATTTTTTAACTAAGCAAAATATAAATGATTAGAGATAAAATAAATGCTGATTTTTTATATTATTTAGATCAAGGTAAAGCACTTGATAGCTATAACGTATTTGGAGCTCATCTTAATAAAGATGCAAATGGAAATATTATTGGTTGTGAATTTTGCCTATTTGCACCTAATGCTAAATATGTTTCAGTTGTAGGTGAGTGGAACTATTTTAATCCAGGACAAGATAAAATGGAAAAAATAGATGATGCTGGTGTTTGGTATTTATATCTAGAAGGTGATTTTTTTGAGTGGCAACGCTATAAATTTTTCTTAGAAACATACCAAGGTGAAAAAAAATATAAATCAGATCCATATGCCTTTTATTCTGATTTAAGACCTTCAACAGATTCTAAAATATATGATATAGAAGGTTATACTTGGAATGATGAAAAGTGGATGTATACACATCCTAAAACATATGAAGAGCCTGTACTTATTTATGAACTACATTTAGGTTCTTGGCGTAGAAAAGGTGGAGGGGATAATGATTTTTATTCTGCAAATGAAATTGCTAAAATGCTTATTCCTTATTTAAAACAATTTGGATTTACACATGTAGAAGTTATGCCTGTATACGAACATCCTTTAGATGCATCTTGGGGATATCAAGGTGTTTCATATTATTCAGTATCTTCAAGATATGGAGTTCCAAAGGATTTTATGTGGTTTGTTGATCAACTTCATCAAAATGGGATAGGAGTTATTATGGACTGGGTTCCAGGTCATATTTGTAAAGATGCTCATGGATTATATCAATTTGATGGAACATCTTTATATGATTATAGTGACCCATCAATTAGAGAAAATGTAGAATGGGGTACTGCAAATTTAGATTTAGGTAAAGGGTTAACTCGTTCATTTTTATATTCTAATGCTTTATTTTATATGAATTATTTCCATGTTGATGGTTTTAGAGTAGATGCTGTTAGTAATTTATTATATTATATGGGAGATTCTAATAGAGGTACTAATGAGGGTGCTTGTTATTTCTTAAGAGAATTATCAAATATATTATTTGGTAAAGATGATAGAGTTTTACTTATGGCAGAGGATTCATCAAGTTTTCCTAATGTAACTAAACCTACTGATATTGGTGGTATAGGATTTAATTATAAATGGGATATGGGCTGGATGAATGATACATTAAAATATTTTAAACTTGATCCAATTCATCGTAAATATCATCATCATCAATTAACATTTAGTATGATGTATTATTATAATGAACAATTTGTTTTACCACTTTCTCATGATGAAGTAGTTCATATGAAAGGCTCTATTTTAAATAAAATGTCTGGTGATTATTGGCGTCAATTTGCTAATTATAGATGTTTAATGGGCTATATGATGACACATCCTGGTAAAAAATTATTATTTATGGGTACTGAGCTTGCACCATATAGTGAATGGGGATTTAATAGAAGTCTTGATTGGAATTTATTAGAATATCCAAGTCATGATTCAGCTTATCACTATATGATGGATTTAACTAATTTATATAAAAATTCTAAATGTTTATATGAATTAGATTTCAATAGAGATGGTTTTAGATATATAGATGCTGATAATATGGATCAATCATTGTATATTTATGCCCGTTTTGCTAAAAATAAAGATGATCATTATGTAATTGTAATGAACTGTACTCCTAATACCTATTATGATTATAAAATAGGAGTACCAGGTGATTATGATTATGAAGAGATACTAAATAGTGATAAGGATATTTATGGAGGTTCTAATTGCATTAATCCAAATCTTTTAAAGAGTCAAAAAGAAGATTGGATGAATCAACCAAATACTATATTTTTAAATATTCCACCTTTAGCTATTACTATCTTAAAAGCTAAAAAAAAGAGAAAGACACGTACAAAAAAACAAGAAAATGCTTAAAAAAAGCTTAAGTGAAACGCTTTCTTAGACTATTGGTTGAAAGAATTTTTTGAATTATGGTATAATTTAAACAAGAATTTGATTTTTGGAGGAATTTTAATATGAACTATCCGAATTTTAAGGATGTTAAAACTTTTAAACAAGCATTTATTCAAAATGTTGAAAACAAATATGCTGTTGAATTTAGTGAATCAACAAGCTATCAACAATATGTTGTTTTAGGTGAAATGCTTAGACAATATATTGCAAAGGATTGGCATGAAACAATAGCTAAGACTAAAGCAACTAAAGCACGTCAAGTTTATTATTTTTCAATGGAATTTTTAATGGGACGTATGATTACTAATAATTTAATGAATGCAGGAGTATATCCAATTGTAAAAAAAGCATTTGATGAATTAGGTATTGATTTAAATGAAGTAGAACATCAAGAAACAGATGCTGGACTTGGAAATGGTGGTTTAGGTAGACTAGCTGCTTGTTTTATGGATTCAGTTGCATCTCTTGGTTTACCTGTTCATGGTAACTGTATTAGATATAGATATGGTTTTTTTGAACAAGGTATTAAAAATGGATATCAAGTTGAACATCCAGATCGTTGGTTAAAAGATGTTCACGTATGGGAAATCCGTAAAGATGATGAAGCTGTTGAAATACCTTTTTATGGATATATTGAAATGTCTAGTGAAAAAGGTAAATTAATTGTTAAACATCGTAATGCTGAATATGTAAAAGCTGTACCTTATGATGTTCCAATTATTGGTGATGGAAATCATATCGTAAATACTTTACGTTTATGGAGTGCTGAACCTGCTTCAGTTTATCCTGATGATGCTTTTGAATATCATAAAAAATTAAGAGAAATATCTTCAATGTTATATCCAAATGATGATACAGAAGATGGAAAAATTTTACGTTTAAAACAACAATATTTCTTTGTTTCTGCAGGTGTTAAATCAGCAATTAAAAGACATAAGAGTATATTTAAAAATTGTAAGAATCTTGATAAGAAATTATGTTTCCATATAAATGATACTCACCCAGCTTTAATTGTACCTGAATTAATGCGTATTTTAGTATATGAAGAAGGCTTAGATTGGGAAGAAGCATGGAAGATTACTAAGAATTCTTGTGCTTATACAAATCATACAATTTTGGCTGAAGCATTAGAAAAATGGCCAGTTCATTTATTTAAACGTTTATTACCAAGAATTTATACTATTACTGAAGAAATTAACCGTCGTTTATTACTTGAAATTGCTGTAAAATATGGAGAAAATTCTCCTCAAAGCTATCAAATGGCTATAATTAAAGATAATACTGTTCATATGGCTAATATGGCTATTGCTGGTTCATTTAGTGTTAATGGAGTTGCAGCATTACATACTGATATTTTAAAGAATATTGAAATGAAAGTATTTAATGATTATTATCCAGGTAAATTTAATAATAAGACTAATGGTATTACACATCGTCGTTGGTGTTTACATATCAATCCTGAATTAGTAGATATTTTAAATGAATATTGTGGTAAAGAATGGGTGAAAAATCCAGATTTATTAGAAAAATTATTACCACTTGCTGATGATCCTAAATTACAAGAAAAATTTATTAAAATGAAAAAAGCTCGTAAAGAAGCATTGGCTAATACAATTTTTAAATCACAAGGTGTTTCTTTAGATACTAATTCAATCTTTGATGTTCAAGTAAAAAGACTTCATGAATATAAACGTCAATTAATGAATGCCTTACATGTTATGGCTGTTTATAACCGTTTAAAAACAGATGAAAATTTCCGTAAAAATTATCATCCTCATAGCTTTATTTTTGGTGCTAAGAGTGCTCCTGGCTATGCCTTTGCTAAAAAG
>CAZQOM010000078.1:0-5316 GCA_964595145.1 uncultured Anaeroplasmataceae bacterium
ATAAATATGCTGTTTCAACAGCCCATTTATCTCTATTTGCTTCAAAATATTTAAAAGGTTTACCATCAAGTTCTACTAAAGCTTTTCTTATAACCGGCTTATCTTCACCGTGTCTTCTTTCCATGTTCATCATTTTTGTTATTGGCATACCTCCAGCAACCCACTGTTCAGCTGGTTTAGATAAATTAGATATTTTTGATAAATATCCGTTATAACCATATTGAATTAACATAAATGCATTATATCCTAATGAATAACAATAATCTGCATCGAAATTAGAAGGGAATGCACATCTTCCTTCATAGCCAAAGAAATGATGTAATGCACTGAATTTACCATTATAAGTACCGTTTTTCTTTCTTTCATCTAAAACATTCTTAACAAGTGCTGAGAATAATTTTTCAGATTCAATTAAAGAAACTTGAACATTTCCGTGTGGATCTCTTTCTAAGAATAATTGTTGTTGAATACCTTGAGGTAAAATAGCAAAGACATCCATTGATTCTTTTGTTAAACCTTTTTTGATAAATTCATATTTTTCATTCCAATTCTTTAAAGCATTAAATTCATTTGCTTTAGAACCGGCAAGTAATTCATTTATTTCATGAATCAAAACAGAGAATTCAGGAACAAACTCAACAACACCCTCAGGGATAATTGCTACACCAAAGTTCATACCATTAGCTGCTCTTTTTTCTACTGAATCAGCAATATAATTTGCTATTTGTGATAAAGACATCTTCTTAGCAGCAACTTCTTCAGAAATTAAACAAATATTAGGTTGAGTTTCAAGCGCACACTCTAAAGCAACATGTGAAGCTGAACGACCCATAACCTTAATGAAATGCCAATATTTTTTAGCTGAATTAGCATCTCTTTCAATATTACCAATTAATTCAGAATAAGTCTTAGTTGCAGTATCAAAACCAAATGAACATTCAATATCTTCATTTTTTAAATCTCCATCAATAGTTTTAGGACAACCTATAACTTGAACACCAGCATTATTTGCTGCAAAATATTCAGCTAATACAGCTGCATTAGTATTAGAATCATCTCCACCAATGATAACTATAGCTGTAATATTATGTTTTTTACAAACCTCTAAAGCCACTGCAAATTGTTCTTTAGTTTCTAATTTTGTTCTACCAGAACCAATAATATCAAAACCACCAGTATTTCTATATTGGTTAATAAATTCATCATCAAAGACAATATAATTATCTTCTAATAATACTTGAGGACCATTTTTAAATCCAAATAAAATATTTTCCTTATTTGTAGCCTTTAATGCATCATATAAACCACATACTACATTATGACCACCTGGAGCTTGACCTCCAGATAAAATTACACCAACAACTTGTTTTTTATCAGTAGATGTATTCTTTCCTTTTGCAAAAGTAATTTCTTTTTTACCATAAGTATTAGGAAATAATTTTGCAATTTTTTCTTGATCTGCTACACTCTTAGTAGTTTCTCCTTCTTTAACACAAATTTCAGCAATACCATTTCTTAACATTCCAGGAAGTTTTGGAACATATTGATATCTTGCTTTTTGAAGTGATGATAGTTTCATTTTATGTCTCCTTATTTATTAAAATATTAAATGTATTAAATAATATAATTATTCATCTATTTAATGTTATACCAAATTTAGAAAAAAGTAAAGATAAATAACTTAATTTTCTTTTAGTAAAGCGTTATTATTTTCTTTTATTGATAAAATATCTTATTAGTATAGCTATAATAGATATACTAATTATACAAATACAAATAATTAATCCTATTAATCTATGATCCATAAATAATACCATCCTTTAATTCATAAATTTTATCACATATTGATAACGTTGATTTCCTATGTGATATCATAATAATACTCATATCATTTTTATATTTCTTTAAGGATTTTAAAATAATACCTTCATTTATTGAATCTATATTTGATGTAGCTTCATCTAATAAAAGTAATTTAGGCTTTTTTAAAAACACTCTTGCAAGTCCGAGCCTTTGTTTTTCACCACTTGATAAATTATCTTTTAAATCAGTAATTTTTGTCAAAAATTTATCATCTAAATTTTCTATAAATTCTAATATTGAAGCATTTCTGCAAGCCTCTATAATTTCATCATTACTAGCATCAGGTTTAGCCATTATAAGATTATCATAAATAGATCCAGTAAATAAATATGTAGATTGAGAAAATAAATTTATATTATTATATAAACTTTCAAAACTAATATCTTTAATATTTATATCATTTAATAAAATATCGCCACTATCTACATCATAAAACCTCATTAATAACTTCAATATTGTAGATTTACCACTACCTGAATCGCCTAATATTCCAATAATTTCTTTTTTATTTAATTCTAAATTAATATCTTTTAATACATCATTATCATTATATTTAAAACATACATTTTTAAGTTTCAAATTTTCAAATTCAAATTCTTTAGAATTTATTTTTTCTCTTACTTTAGGTTGTTCTTCTAATAAATCAAGCATTCTATTACCTGCAGAAAAACTCATAACAAGATTATTAGGTAAATTAGCCAAAGCTAAAACAGGTCCAAATGATGATATTAAAGTAACAAAGGCAATAATAATTTCATAAGAATTAATAATATTATTTTTGTATAAAACATTACCAACAATAATTATTGTTAAATTTAATAAAATAATTAAAGTATTTGTTATATTTTTAAATAAACTATTTTTATTATCTAAATTTTTATTAATATTTATTAATTTATCAGATTTTTTATTAATCTCATTTTTTCTATCTTCTTGTTTATTTAAAGCAATTATTTCATAATTTCCATAAATGGAATCCAAATAATATTCATTAAAACTTGCTAGATTTCTTCTATACTCACTACCATTTTTATGATTAAACTTATAATAAATAACTGGAATTATTATACCTATTATAAAATAACTTAATAAACATATTAATGCAAAATATAAATTAGTTATTAAACTTATAAAAATACATGATATTAAAGAAACTATAATGGCAATTAAAAATGGTGTTATTGTATGAGCATAAAATACTTCTAAAGCCTCTATATCTGCCTGAATTAAAGATATTATTTCTCCTTTATTTTTAGTTTCTAATTTAGCAGGCGCTAAAATTCTTAATTTCTTAAATATAATACCTCTTAATAAAGCTAAAAGTTTAAATGCAGTAAAATGATTAAAATATTGTTCAAAATATCTTAATATACCTCTTAAAATACCACTAATAATAATTATAATAAATAACACTTCATAACTAATATTAATTGCTAATCCTAAATATTTAGCTATAACTAGACTTGCAAATACTGTTATATTAATAGCAGAAATAAAACCCATAACACCTAAAAATATAGCTAATAATATATAACCAATATAAGGTCCTATCAGCTTTAAAAGATTATATATTAGTTTAAAAACATTACGCCTTTTCACTATAGATATCCTCCAAACTAGCTTGCAAATTATATAAATTCTTAAAACTATAATCATTATTCATTAACTCATTAAAATTACCGCTATATTTAATTATTCCATCTTCTAAATGAAATATTTTTTTTGAATTTATTATATTTTTTAATCTATGAGATATTAATAATATTATTTTATTAACAGATAATTGTTTAATGATATCTAATATTATCTCTTCTGATTTTATATCAATATTTGAAGTAGCCTCATCAAATATATAAAAATCATAATCATTAGCTAAATAAAAAGCTAAAGCTAATCTTTGTCGCTCGCCACCTGATATATTTGATATAGAATCATTAATAACTAAATCTAAAGTTAAATATTCTAATTTTACTAATTTTAATAAATTTAGCATTTCATATTCTTTAATATCTTTTCTATACATTAAAAAAGAATTTTTAATTGATTGGTTAAATATATAGGTGTTATTTGATATATAACACATTCTTTTATAATAATTTTTATAATTAATATCATTTAATGAAATATTATTAATTAAAACTGTATTATCGTTTTTTTCTATTTTAGCTAATATTTTAGCTAAAGTAGATTTACCACTACCAGATAATCCAACAATACTATATAATCCATTTTCTAATTCTAATGATATATTATTTAATACTTTTTTATCTTCATAAGAAAAGTTTAAATTATTAATTTTTATATTATTAATAGTTGATATATCAAAATCCCCATCACATTCTGGTATTAAATCTAATAATTTAAGAACTTTTTTACCTGATGTAGCTCCATTCATTGCAATATGAAAAGCTGAACCTAAGGCTCTAAGCGGTAAGAAAAATTCAGCACCTACTAATATTAAAAATAAAGTTTTATAAAAATCTAATCCATTTTTCATAGCTATAAGTGATAATACTATTCCAACTCCTGCACCACCAAACGCTACTAAATCCATAATCGTTATAGATGCTAGCTGCATAGTTAAAACCTTCATTGTTATTTTCCTAAAATCTTCAGATTTTTCCATCATTTCTTCTTGTTTATATTCATCATATAAAAATATTTTTAATTCTTTCATACCTTTAGTGTTATCAAGAAAATCATCACCTAAAGATGTATATTTATCCCAATATTTATTAAATATTTTCTTTGCCCATTTTGAAACTATAATTATAGATATAGGTATTAATGGTATACAAACTAAATATAAAATTGCTGTTGGTTTATTTATAAACATAAATATAACAAATATTATTATTGGAGCTAGCATTGCATAAAAAAATGATGGTAAATAATTTGAATAATATAATCTTAACTGTTCCACACCATCAGTTGATAATGTTGCCATTTGTGATGTTGTAAAAGGTGTCTTACCTTTTAATATTAAAAATTTATTATAAGTATCGCATCTTAATTTTAATGTTACATAATTAGCTAATTTATTAGAAAAATATGATGAATAATATAAAGTAATTATTCTAATAATTATAGCAATTAATAATATAATTACGTTAAAAATTATCAAATTATTTGATTTATTAATTATTAATTTAATTATATATATTAATAATCCTGTCGAAAATAAAGATGAAAATAATCCTATAATATTAAATAAAACAATAAAAAATATATATTTTCTTTTACCAGTAATATATCTTAATAAATCTTTATCTATCATATAGCATTATCTCCTCTTATTTTTAAATAAGTTTGTTTATTTACAGGTGTAATTCTTAAAACAAAATATAAATATTTGAAAAATATTAAGCAAGAAAATACAATTGTCATAGTTAAATTGTTAATAAAATACATACTACATAAAAGCATAGTTGAAACACATAATAATAAAATAAG
>CAZQOM010000079.1:0-5273 GCA_964595145.1 uncultured Anaeroplasmataceae bacterium
ATTAGCGTTAATATATTTATCCATAATGCCTCCAAATTAGTTAACCTACATTAACTATTATACTATTAGATAATGTTAATGTCAAATAATACATATAACAAAAAACAAGCTTATTATTAAGCTTGCAAATGATTAATTATTAAATGGAAATATATTATTTTGATATGGATTTATAATATTTTGAAATTGATTAACATTATCTATTCCTACATTTCCTTGATATTGATTTAGATTATACATATACGGTTGTTGATTTAAAAATTCATTTTGATTATACATTTGCCCATTATAATAAATAGGTAATCCTTCAACATATTCATTAATTATTACATTTTCACTAGATGTTGAATAAGTAGGTATATTAATATGTTTTTTTACTAAATTATTAACAACATGAGTATGATAATTAGTATAATGAGGTATTTGTTCTACATTACAAGTTTGAACAACTTGATTACATTGCTTATAAGTACTTAAATCATTTGTATTACAACCACAATTTGTTCCTGTAAAATTCATTTTTCCCCTCCTCACATATAATATATGTATTTATATTATTAATGAGTGGGCAAAAAAGAAAAAGTATTAATCTGCTTTTTCTTCTAATTTGTCTTTAATTGTGATTTTTGCTTGACATTTAAATTTTGAATTTTTAGTTATTATTACTTCTTTAATATTATCTGCTATAATATATCCTGATTTAGGATTTTTAATAGATTCTATTTCGCCTATAATTGTAGCTTTTACATTTGAATATTCAAAAGCTAAATCAGTATCAATCATTTCACAATCAATTATCTTTAAACTTTTACAATAACAAAATGGTTGAGTACCAATTATTTTACAATTAATAAATGTTATATTATTTGAATACCATGCTAAATATTCACCTTTAATAATTGAATTTTTAACTACTATGTTACTAGCATGCCAAAAAGCATCTTTAGTATCTAAATAACTATCTTCAATTACCATATCAGTTACATATTGAAATGAATATTTCCCTTTAAAAGTTACTTTATTTAAATTTAATTTTTTTGATTCAAAAAACAAATATTGGCTTTGTTTAATATCTACATTAAATAAATTAATATTACTACATCTCCAACCAAATTCTTCTGAATCAATTTCTGTATCATTAATCTTAATATTACAACATTCTCTTAATGCTTTAATTCCTAATAATTTAGAATTAAAAATATTAACATTACTCGTATACCATAAAGCAGCACGACATTTATCAGTCATGTGAATATTATTTAATGTTACATCAAAATCATGCCATAATGGATATCGTAAATTAAAATAACAATTTTCTAATACTATATTACTAGCTTCTTTTAAAGCAGATTCCCCATCTTCAATTCCATCAAAACTACAATTAGTCAATTTTATAGAATTTGCACCATATAATGCTCTTTCAAAGCCATATATTTCATTTTTTATTTCTTTCATAAACTCCTCCAAGAAAAAAAGGACAATGTGTCCTCTTTTTTAATTATCATTTTTTGCAGCAAATAAAGCTATTATTCTAAGAACTTCAACATAAATATAAATTATACTTACTAATAAGCCTAATGAAACAGACCATTCAGCATCTTTTGAAGCTCCCATAGCTACTACACTATTAGCTTCTTCAAAATTCATTGATAATGTTATTACACCATAAAACAATAAGAATATTTCAATGCCAATCATCAATCCTAAATAAGTATTATAATCACTAATAAAACAACTGAAAACAAACATTAATGGAACAATAATAACAGCACCTAATGTTAAACCAAAACATATAGAACGCAATTTTGAACCAACACGCATTACACCTGTTGCAAATAAAATTAGCATTATTGCAAATAAAACTATTGTTGAGAATATGGCTGTTGTAACAATTCCTGGAATAACAGCTTCTAAAATAGCAGATAAACTACCTAAGAATAGTCCTTCACATATAGCATATATAACAGATGCATATTTTGATTTTCTTTCTGAAATTCTCCCTACAATAACAGCAATAATACCAACAATACTAGATATAGTTAATAATGAATAAAATACATTATAATTATTAGCTAATATATCTGGTAAAGCGAAAGCTACCACTGCAGCAATTAAAACAGTAATCAATAATAAAATACTAGTTTTAATTGTAATTCCTTTATATGTAGCACGGTCTACATTATCATAAACAGCCTCTCCTGTTTCAATATTTGAAAACATTGGATTATGATTCATTAACATTTCCTCCTTAATATGAACATATTATATCATATCAAATAATTTTAAACAATAAATCATCATTATTTCACATAATCTCACATAACTTTTAAGCAAACGCAAACAATCCAACAACTTGTTCTGGTTCATCTTCTGGTAAATTACCAAAAGCATGCATAGTATCAAAAACTTCAAATAATGTTGAACTTAATCTAGTTCTTTTTTGAATATCTTTTTTAGAAGTAAACATTTTTTCTTCTCTTTTAGTTACAATATCAACAGCAATACTTTCACCAAGTGAATCAACTGCAGCAAAAGGTATTCTTAACGCACCATCCTCAACTTCAAAAATAGTTGCTGATGATTTCATAATATCAACAGGTAAAAATTTAATTCCTCTTAAAGTCATTTCTAATGCTACTTGTAATGATGTATATTTATCATCATCAGTTGCAGTTTTACCAGGTTTATTTAAAATTTCTTCCATTGCTGCTTTTATTGCTATTTTACCACCTAAATAAGCAGAAACATTGTGTCCTTTAGCTCGTTTTGAAAACCAAGCACTGTAGAATAATGCAGGAGAATTAACCTTAAACCAGGCAATTCTTAATGCCATTAATACATATGCAGTAGCATGAGCTTTAGGGAACATATATTTAATTCTTTCACAAGACCAAATATACCAAGAAGGAACATTCTTTTCTAGCATTTCAGCACGATATTTAGCCCAAGTTTGAGGATCTTTTGCAACTTTACCCTTACGAACAAATTCCATAATTTTAAATGCTGATATAGGTTCTAATCCAAAATGAAGTAAATCAACCATAATGTCATCTCGACAACCTATGATATCTTTAAATTCAATTTTACCAAATTCAGTAGTACCTGCAACTAAATCCTGAGCATTAGTATTCCATACATCTGTACCATGTGATAAACCTGATATTTTAACTAATTGAGCAAAAGTCTTTGGTAATGTTTCAACTAACATACCTCTAACAAAGTTTGTTCCAAGTTCAGGTACAGCAAATGATGCTACCTTACTACCTAATTCAACCTCTGATACACCAATAACATCAGTACCTGAGAATAAACGATAAATATTTTTATCATCAATTGGTATATCCTGAGGATTTGAAAATGGGAAATCATCTTGATGATTATGAACATAGTCCATAAAATATTTAATAAGTGTAGGATCATCATGACCTAATACATCTAGTTTTAAAAGATTATTTTCAAAAGAGTGATAATCATAATGAGTAGTACGCCATGTATTTTCAGTATTATCCGCTGGATATTGCACAGGAGTTACATCATATATATCAACATAATGAGGAACAACTACTATACCACCTGGATGTTGTCCTGTCGAACGTTTTACACCTACTAAATGTGTTGCAAGTCTTTCAATTTCACAAGATCTTAAATTTATACCTTTTCTTTCACAATAGCCTTTAACATAACCAATAGCTGTATTTTCAGCTATAGTTCCAACTGTTCCAGCTCTAAATGCATTTTCAGGACCAAATACTTCTCTAATATATTCATGAGCTACTGCTTGATATTCGCCAGAGAAATTTAAATCAATATCAGGAACCTTATCACCATTAAAACCTAAGAAAGTTTCAAAAGGTATATCATGACCATCCTTAGCTAAAACCTCACCACAAATAGGACATGTAGCATCTGGTAAATCATATCCAGAATCAACACTTCTTAATATATCTTGGAATGGTTTTTCTACATCAGTTAATCCAAACTCTTCTATTTCATCATCACGCATTCTAAATGTATGAAATTTACATTTCTTACATCTATAATGAGGTGAAAGTGGATTAATTTCTGTAATATCCATCATTGTAGCAACTAAAGATGAACCAACAGAACCTCTTGAACCAACTAAATAACCATCACTTAATGATTTAACAACCATTAAATGAGACATATAATAAACAGATGCATAACCATTAGATATAATAGAATTTAATTCTCTATCTATTCTTTTTTGAACAATCATATGTGGATTTTCTCCATATAAACGTGTTTCATTTTCTTTAACTATTCTTCTAACTTCTTCAGTTATTGAAGGAACTTTTAAGAAATTATCTTTAAATTCATCATCTTTTGGCGCAAACATATCCTTTTTAAATGCAGGAAATTTTTCAATCATATCTGCAATTAAATTAGTATTATCTACAACAATTTCATAAGCTAAATCATCTGGTAAAAAATTGAATTCTTCTAACATCTCTTTAGTTGTTCTTAAATGCATATCAGGACTTTCATCATATCTTGCTAAAGGATGTTGACCTCCACCTATTTGAGGTGAAGCAATTAATATATCACGATATTGTTTTAAATCTGGTCTAGCATAATGACAATCAGATGTTGCAACAACAATTTTATTTAGCTTTTTAGCTGTATTAATTATCTTTGTAATTATTTCTTTAACTCTAGATTCTCCATTTGGCATATCATTAAATAATTGACGATATGCAGTTGGAGGTTGAACTTCAATATAGTCATAATAATTTATTTCTTCTTCTAATTCTTCTTGACTTCTATTTAATGCAAGTTCAAATACTTCACCATTAACACAAGCAGAACCTAATAAAATGCCTTCTCTATATTCATCAATTATCGATTTTAAAGCTTTAGCACTACCTGCAAAATGTTTAGTTAAGGCATCACTTACTATTTTATACATATTTTTATAACCAACCGGATTCTTAGCTAAAACACTAATATGTGATGGAATTAAATATCTCCAATGCATATTTTTATCAATTAAAGAATTTATATCCTGATAATTATAAATATTTTTATTATATAAGTCATTTAGCATTTGAACAAAACATAATGCAGTAACTCTTGTATCATCTGTTGCTCTATGGTGTTGTTCTTGTTTAACTTTAAAAAATTTAGAAAGTGATTTTAAATTAAAAGTTTTGACTAAAGTACCATATCCAGCTCTAAATAAATTTAAAGTATCGATTACAGGTAGCATTTCATAATCAAATCCATATTTTTTAACATCACGATAAATCATACCA
>CAZQOM010000080.1:0-5168 GCA_964595145.1 uncultured Anaeroplasmataceae bacterium
CTACTCTTACATATCCATAATCCTTTAACATATCTTAATCCTCCATTTATTTTAATTATACTAAAAATTAATCAATTGTCAATTTTCTTATTAGCAAATTGATAAAAAGATAATTTATTTTATAAAAAATATAAAACTTCTAGTTATTTAAATAATCTAATATGTCATATATAGCTTTAATTTATTATGTTTTTTACACATTAAATTCTTTTTTTAAAACTTTTCTTAAATTAATTAAACATCTATTTATATTATATATAATTTTTATTTTTTAAAAAAAATATTCCTAGTTTTCAAAAACTAGGAATAGCTATTTTATTTTTTAATTAAATATTCTATATTTGATAGATTTATTAACCTTATTGATTAAAATTAATACTACAAGAAAAAGTATTTTATCAATTTTATTCTAAATTATTTAAAAATTCAGTAAAATAATCTGGTAAATTTGAATCAAATTCCATCCACTCATTTGTTCTTGGATGATGAAATCCAATTATTTTAGCGTGTAAAAATTGACCTTGATCACCAATTACTTTTCTTCTACCATACACCTTATCACCAACAATAGGATGACCAATATAGCTTAAATGAACTCTTATTTGATGAGTTCTTCCTGTTTCAAGTTCACATTCAATAAGCGTAAAATCCTTAAATCTTTTAATTACTTTAAAATGAGTAATAGCTGTTTTACCATCCTTATTAACAGCCATTTTTTTTCTATCATCTATATCTCTTGAAATAGGAGCATTTATTTTACCTTTGTTTTCTACAAAAGTACCATATACCAAGGCTTGATATCTTCTTTTACAACTATGATTTTTTAACTGTTCAGTTAATGATTTAGCTGCAAGATCATTTTTAGCAATCATTAATAATCCTGTTGTATCCTTATCAATTCTATGAACTATACCTGGTCTTATAACACCATTTATAGTAGATAAATCATCTAATTCATATAATAGTCCATGAACTAAAGTATCATCTAAAGTTCCTGCACCTGGATGAACAACCATACCTTTTGGTTTATTTACAACTGCAACATCTTCATCTTCGTAAACAATATCAAGTTCTAAATTTTTAGCTTCTAAATCTAAAGGTTTTTCATCTAACAAATCATAAGTAATTTCATCTTTAAGTTTTAAAACATATGAAGGCTTTTCAATTTTTCCATTAACTAATATTTTCCCTTCTTCTATACATTTTAAAGCATAACTTCTAGATTTATTTAAAATATTTACTAGTGCTTTATCTAATCTGATTTTGGCTAATGAATCATCAATAATAACTTTATTCATTATTTAGTCCTCTTTTCTTGAAAAAATATAATGTCAATGGCTAAGAAAACAATACCAATAACTAAACACATATCTGCGAAGTTAAAGATTGGAAAAGAACTTTTAGTTATTAAATTCCATAAATTATCTAAAGGTGTAAATATAATCATATCAACAACACCTTCTCTTAAATTAATTACAGAAAAAAATCGATCAATAAAATTACCAAATGTACCAGCTAACATTAATGTAATTGCAATAGAATAACATTTTTTCTTTTTCCAATCATTTTTAATTAAAAAATAAATTAATACTATTGAAGCAATTAAACTTATAACAGTAAGAATCCATGTATGGTCTGATAAAAAAGACCATGCAGCACCTGTATTATAAGTTAATGTTGCATCTAATATATGAGGAATTAAAGTAACCTGATTACCTTTAATTATTAAAAGTTCAGATAAATATTTAGTTAATTGGTCTATAAATAATAAACCACCTAATAAAAGTAAAGTTAACCACATAATATACTCCTTTTATATGAAAAATCCAATAAAAATACCAACTATAACTGCAATAAACCAAATCAAAGAATCAATTAAATAAAATATATGCATATCACAAACATCTTTTTTAGTTATAGTTTTAAAATAGAAAAATCTACTTAATATTACAATCAAATATAAGCAAAAACCTAATCCTATTAAAATTAAATTTAAATAATCATTAAAAATAAAACAATTAATTAATACTACAATAGGACCACTTGCAATTAATAAAGATAATAAAAATGCTGAAATTCCGATCCATAATTTATTATTTGTTTGACTACTAATTTCTTTAATTTTTAATTTACAATTATTATAACGTTCCATTATATTATGCATTTTTAAGTACCTCCAATGCCTCATTAAAAGTACTTACTTTATATAATCTCATTTTATTATTCTTAGGTAAATTATTATAAGCAATTAATGCTTCATCATAATTATCACTAGGACATAAGAATATATCAATATTATCATCATATGCAGTATATATTTTTTGTTTTATACCACCAATTTTACCTACATCACCATTATTATTAATTGTTCCTGTACCAGCTATTTTATAGCCTTTTGTTATATCTTCTTCTATTAATGAGTTATATAAGGATAGTGTTTGAAGTAAACCACCTGATGGACCACCAACACTTGAAGGTATTATCTTATATTTTGGAAAACAATTAGTATCATCTAAGTCATAATATGAATAAATAGATATTTCAAAATTTTCTTTACTATAAGGAATATCAATTTTTTTATTATCTCTTAATACATGATAAATAGTTCCATCTTTTTGAGTTTCATTAAATTCTTTTTTAAATTTATCAAAACAATCTATTATATTTATATCATTAACACCAACTATTTTATCACCAATTCTAAATGAAGAATTAGGTCCATAATATGCAATTACAACAGATTCAAAAGTAAAATCTAAATTAATATTAGAATCAATTTTTTTAGCTTCTTTATATGCTAAAATAAGTGAATACATTATACTAGATTCATGTTGAATTCTACTCATTTTATTTAATTCTTCATTACTAAAATGCAAATAATTATCAGACATATCATCAATTTCTGAAGTTTTAGAAGCATTAAGAATAAAATTTTGTAAAACTGTTGAATGATCCATACTTATAACATAAATTGTAGATAATGATCCATTTGATTTATATGCATTATCTATTTCAACAAAATTATCAACAACTGTAGTATCTCCCTTTAATGTAACAGTTTTATTTGTTCTTAATGTACCACAAACAATAAGTGGTACATTAATTATTAAAGTAACAACTATAACTAAAAAGAATTTTTTAATAAAATATTTCATTTATTCGCTCCTTAATTCAATAGTTATTTTATTAATTTTTGTATATTTAACATTTGCTGCCTCAAACATTTTCCTTGAAGCTATAGAAGATTCTGTTTCATTATATTTATCATCAGAATAAATGACTTCTTTGATTCCTGATTGAATAATTAATTTAGCACATTCATTACAAGGAAATAAAGTAACATATAAAGTAGAATTTTTAGTATTAGCAGTACAGTTTAAAATAGCATTTGCTTCCGCATGAACTACATAAGGATATTTAGTATTTAAATAATTATCATTTTTACCCCAAGGAAATAAATCATCGCTACATCCTTTAGGAAAACCATTATATCCTATTCCAATAATTCTTTTATCTTCATTAACAACACAAGCTCCAACTTTAGTATTAGGATCTTTGCTTCTTTTAGCTGATAAGGCAGCAACTCCCATAAAATATTCGTTCCAACTAATATGACTCATATAATTACCTATGGATTTAAACGATCAGGACCACGGAATATAAACATTGCATCTTTAATTCCTTGATTAAATATTAACATAGTTATTCTATCAACACCAATACCAAACCCACCATGTGGAGGACAACCATACTTAAAGAATTCTAAATAAAATTTAACATCCTCAGCTAAACCTTTTTCTTCAGCTTGTTTTTTAAGTACTTCATATCTATGCTCTCTTTGAGCACCAGTTGTAATTTCACAACCTTTCCAAATTAAATCATAGCCACAAGGTACACCAAATTCATCTCGCATATGATAAAATGCTCTTTTTTCTTTAGAATATCCTGTAACAAATAAAAATTCATGTCCATATTTTTCTAAAGAAAATTTTTGACACATTCTTTCTCCTTCAGTTGTTAAATCACCTTTTTCACTTTCAGGAACAATATAACCGTAACGTTTTTCAAGTTCATCATATAATTCATGTAAATCAATTCTTGGGAATGGTAAAGTAGGAACAACTAATTTAATATCATAAACCTTTTTTATTTCATCACCATATTTTTTACTTACTTCGTTAAGTGCATAAGTAAGCATTTCTTCCTCCATTTTCATAACATCTTCATAAGAGTTAATGTATGAAAATTCTAAATCAAAACCTGTAAATTCTGTTGCGTGTTTACGAGATGCAAATTTTTCAGCTCTAAATACAGGACCAGATTCAAATATACGTTCAAATCCTGCAGCCATAGCCATTTGTTTATAGAATTGTGGAGATTGAGCTAAATATGCATTTCTATCAAAATAATCAACCTTAAATACACCAGCACCAGATTCAGATTCAGCTGCAATTAATTTAGGTGAATGAATTTCAATAAAATCTCTATCTACTAAAAATTCTCTACATTTAGATACAAAATAAGATTGAACTTTAAACATTAAAGTATTTTTATCAGTTCTTAAATCAATCCAACGATAATCTAATCTTAAATCAATATTTGTTTCTTCACCCTTAGGAGCTACAATAGGAGATGGTGCAGCTATGCTTTCTATTTTAATTTCATCTGGATACATTTCCATTCCATTTAATTTAACATATTCACTAGCAAGTATTAATCCTTTAGCTTCAATTACTGAATCAACTGTAATTTGATCTAAAATTTCAACAAGTTCAGGATGTTTTTCTTTTTCAATTGTTAATTGTAATTTAGAAGAAATATCTCTTAGAACAATAAAACACATTGATTTTTTATTACGAATATTTTCAACAAATCCTGCAACCTTATTTACTTCACCTAATTTAATATTTTTTAACATTACTCTTTCCATTTTACTTAACCTCTTTTTCTTTACAACTATTACATTTAGATTTACTATTTATTTTATTTAAAACATATGGATAAATTTCATATAAGGAAATAGTTTCTTGAATATCAGTTGTATTATCCTTTATATTAATTTTATTTTCAGATAATTCATTTTCACCTAAAATACAAGTAAACATAGCATTATTATTATCAGCAGTTTTAAATTGTGATTTTAATCCTCTATCTAAATGTTCAATATC
>CAZQOM010000081.1:0-5164 GCA_964595145.1 uncultured Anaeroplasmataceae bacterium
TCCTCCTAATATCATTCCATTATATCCTTTTTTCTTTATTTGAATTAAAAATATTATAAATACTATAAGACTCATTAAAGCAATACATATATTTGAAATACCCATAGATAAACCTGCACATTCTACTCCAAGATTAGGAAAACAATATAATAAAATTACTAAAATAGGAATTCTAAAAACAAAGGCTCTTGAAATATTAATAATCATTGTAAGTTTTGTTTTTCCAAATCCATATAATACACCTAATACAGCACCATTTATTGCAAGAGATGGAATAGACCATGAATCATAATTATTAATTTGTTTAACATAACTTTTAAATTCTTCTGCTTGAAGGATTGCATCATTATTTGATAAATCACCTACATTGTTTTGACTATATAAATTAATCAAAGCATCTTGAAACGTAAATCTTATTAATATCCAACCTATAAATCCTAAAATAGTTGCCATAATAAAACTCTTTAAAAAGCATTCAATAGCTCTTTTCAAATTATTATTACCTAAGTTTTGAGAAACAATTGTTGATTCTGCCTCTTCAAAAGAATTTAATGGCGATGTTGCAAGACCATTTAAATTATTTGATACTGCTAAAGCTCCTACAACTAAACCTGCTGATGCTTCAGCCTTAGCAAGAGCTACTGGATCATTAATATCTATATTCATTTTTAATATTTCTAAATATCTGGCACCAAAAATAGAATTAATTGCTACTTTACCAAATGAAAATACAAATTTACCAATAAAAATAGGAATAGACATAACAAGGATTGGTTTAACATATTTCCAAGATAAACTAAATTGTTTAAAGCTAATTCTAAAAATATTATTTTTATTTATCATTAATATACCTAAAATTATAAATAAGGTTATTTGAGCAATTAAAGTAGCTAAAGCAATCCAAATAACACTATCTACTTTAATTATATAAACAAATAATACGTTTAATAATAATTTAATAATCATAGTTAATATATTTAAATAAAAAATAGATTTTGTATTACCCTTAGATTTTTGTAAGGCTATAAAAACATTATTAAATGCTACAAATATTAATTCAATTATTTGAACAATAAAATAACCTGTTGCAGCACTTGCTTGGGCTGATGAAATACCTGATAATTTACATATAGGATAAGCAAGAGGAATGCAAATAAGTGCTAAAACAGCAACTACAAAAAAACATAATGTCAATAATACGTTAGCATTTTTTCTAGCTTCAGCATAATTTCCAGATCCAAAATGTCTAGCAACTATAATAGCTCCGCCAGCAGCTAAACCAGAACCAAAGCTTGATAATAAATTTTTAATTTGCGATAATGCTGCAACAGATGAAATGGAATCTGTTGAAATCTCATTTGCAAATATAGTATCAAGTAGACTATATATAGAATTAAATAGGTTATAAACAAATAGTGGAGCACATATAGCTATAATAACCGTCCACATATTTCCGTTTAATATTTTATCTCTTCTTTTTTCATCAGTTACTTTCATTTTAATCACTCCTTTTACAATTTCTATATTATATACCTATTAAAAAAATGATTCGGAAAAAGTTTCACAAAAATATTGACAAAAACCATTATGAAAACACTTTCAATAATCCGTACCTTAAATTAGTGATAAAATAAAAGAGTTTTATGAAAGGAAATGAGGGTTATGTTTTTAGCAAATTCAGAAAGCATAGAAGCTTTTCAAGTTTTACTTCCGCTTGCTTTAATATTAGTAATATCAAAGCTATTAAGTATAGGTTGTAGGAAAATAGGTTTACCACAAGTTGTAGGTATGCTTTTAACTGGAATACTATTAGGATTAATTACTTTAATACCTAATGAACCAATTTTTAATAATGATGCGATGGCAGGGATTAATTTTATTGCTGAAATAGGTGTTATTCTTATAATGTTTTCAGCAGGATTAGAAACTGATTTGAAACAAATAAAGGAAACGGGCTTTGCAGCAACAGTAATAACACTTCTTGGTGTAATTGTCCCTATGTTATTAGGATTTTTAGTTGCAGGTATATTACCTGGTGGATTTGGTAAGAATTATATAATTAGAAATTTATTTTATGGTGTAATATTAACTGCAACCTCTGTTTCTGTTACAGTAGCTACTTTAAAAGAACTTGGTAAATTAAATTCTAAAATAGGTACAGCTATTGTTTCTGCAGCTATTTTAGATGATATTTTAGGTGTTATTATTCTATCTGTAATTATTTCATTAAATAAAGCATTTAGTTTTGCATCAAGTAATATAGGCATGGAAATATTTATTGTTTTTGCAAAAACTATTGGATTTTTTGTTTTTGCGATTGGATTAGGTATTCTTTTAAGATTAATTTTTAAAAAGTTAAGTGATAAATATGGACATCATAGAAGATTACCAATATTTGGTATAGCTATTGCCTTCTTCTTCTCCTATGCTGCTGAAGAATGGTTTGGCATTGCTGATATTACAGGAGCATTCTTCGCCGGATTAATGCTATCTGGTGGTAAAGATGCTCAGTATATTGAACGTAGAACTGATATAGCATCTTATATGTTATTTACACCAGTATTTTTTGCAAAAGTAGGTTTAACAAGCTTAGCTAGTTTTTCATCAATTGATACAACATTTGTATTATTTGGATTTTTATTTATAATTGCAGGTATATTAGGTAAACTATTAGGTTGTGGACTTGGTGCTAAAATAACAAAAAACACTTGGAAGGATTCTTATAGATGTGGACTTGGAATGATGTGCAGAGCTGAGGTATGCTTAATTTGTGCTAATAAAGGTATTTCTGCTGGTATTATTTCAGCATCTATTCAACCATTTATTCTTTGTCTAATATTAATAACATCATTTGTAACACCTGTATTATTAAAAAGAAGCTATAAAAATGAAATACCTGAAGAATTATCAAGTGATATTGTTGGATAAGAGATTGGATTTTCCAATCTTTTTTTTAATTAATTATTTGTGCAAATGCAAAATAAATATTGAAAAATATATTTTAATAGGTTATATTATATTTGAGGTGTAATTATGAAAAAAGCTATTACTATAAATGATATTGCAGCACAATTAAATTTATCTAGAAATACTGTTTCTAAAGCATTAAATGGTAAATATGTACCTGCTAAAACAAAAGAAAAAGTTATTTTAAAAGCAAAAGAATTAAATTATAAACAGCTCAATTTTAATTCTTCTAAAATTGAGAAAAAATATAAAATACTTCTTCTATCAGGTAAACCATTAAATAATATAAATTTTTTTATTCCAATTATAAAAAGTATAGAAAATTCATGTTATGAACTAGAATATGATTTATTTCAATATATTTATAATAAAGATGTAACAGATTTTACAAGTTTTCATAATTATATTAAGAATATAAATTATGATGGTATAATTGCTATAGAAACTTTCGAAAAAGATTTTATAACGAATTTATTAAAGCTTAATAAACCTATTTGTTTTATCGATTTTTCAACACTTGATAATCAAATAAAAGGTGATTATGATATTATTGAAATTGAAAATATTAATCCTATTTTTGAAACTATAAAAAAAATATATTTAGAAAATAATTTTACTAAATTTTGCTTTGTAGGAGATTCTACACATTGTTTATCATTTCAAGAAAGATATATAGGAATGCTATCAGCATTAAATATGCTAGGTATAAAGCATGATAAAAATGAAGATATTTTAAGAAGTGATAATTTTAATTATGGAAATCCTGAAGCTATAATATCAGAGATAACAAAATTAAAAAATAAACCTGAATGCTTTATATGTTGTAATGATTTTATTGCAAGAAGTGTAGCTAATGCTTTAAAAATAATTAATGTTGATGTTCCTAAAAAAGCATTTATTGTTGGATTTGATGATGTAAAAGATGCAATATCAAATCATCCTACAATTACTTCTATTGGTTCCAATAAAGCTTTTTTAGGAAGAGAAGCTTTAAGAACATTAATATATAGAATTAAAAATCCTAAAGTGCCTCAAAAAAGAATAACTATAGATTCTAATATAATTTATAGAGAATCTACAAAGAAAATTATATAGTGTTTTAATTAATATTTATTTCATATATTCTATAAAATAAAATACCTTCACAATAAAATATATAATCTATAGGTGGTTTAACTTCTTCAATTAGTTTACCACCTAATTTTTCTATTGTTTTATTGTTAGACCTTAAATATATATTCAACCAATAAGCTCTTTTATTGACATTATATACATCTATTAGTTTTAATTTTATTTATTAATTAAATAAATAAAGGCTTTTTTGTAATTTAAATCAATATTAATTATTAATATAATAATTATACTTACATTTTTTTCAATATTATCAGGTATAATTCTATCATTTAAAATAAGAGGCTTTATTACCAACTTTTTTAAAGTTAGTATAAAGCCTCTTTTAATTAGGTAATATAGTGTTTATTATATTATAATTTAATTTATAAAAATCATTAATTAAATAATATTTATTATCATAAATAACCTCTTTACATGCAATATAACCATCATTAATCCTTATAACTAATTCATCATTATATATAGTTTGTACACCACCACTAGGTAAATATTGTAATGTAAGTGGCCCATCGTAGATATAGACATTTTTAAGTATTAAAACTTTGCCTTTATATGTTGTTATAATATCTTTCGAAAAATTATTAATATTATAATTAAACACCCTATCTAACCTTTCTAACCTCTCCACCAGTTAAAACTATCATTTTAACTGCATCTATAGAATAATCATTTGCTTCTATAATAAGTGGTTTATCTAAAATACCTCTTGCTAAAACTTTAATATAATCAACCTTAGGAGATATTAATTTACGTTGTTTTAAACTTTCTAATGTAACTAAATCCTCATTATTATAATTTTTAGCAAGAACATCTAAATTAATTATATCCTTTTTATTATATGTTTTATTTTCTTTATTAGATACTATTTCTACATATTCAAGTGCATTATCATCACTTATAAGTGTTTTAGCTTCAAAAACTGATATATTATTTTTAATTAAATCACCAATATTAGCTTTTTCTATAATTGTATTTTCATCTATTTCATCTGATGTATATACTTTTATTAATCCTTCTTCTATTAGCTCATCTTTAGTTTTATTAACAATATTAATATCATCAT
>CAZQOM010000082.1:0-5143 GCA_964595145.1 uncultured Anaeroplasmataceae bacterium
CAATAACTTGATTACAAGAAATATTACTAAATTTAAAATCCTTAGATGATATTTCATTATATTTTAATGAAGACATTTTTTGATTACTATAATATATATGAGCTTCACTTTCTTCTAATATAATTGTAATATAATCAATGTTTAATGATATAACATCATTTTCTTTAGGTAATACAACCATATTAATTCCATTACTAGATACCTTAAATGAACTACCTGTAAGAATATGTTTTTCAGAATCATAACTTACATCAGATGAACCAGTTTTAATTACCATAGAAGTGAAATTTTTTGATATATTATTTGGTAGTGGATTTTCAGTATAACATCTTGCAGCTTGAAGTGAAGCCGACAATAAAAAGAAAAGAAAAATAATTAAAAATATCTTTCCGAATTTATCTTTATTATATTTACCTATAAATCTAGGATTACATAAACAATCTTTAAATCTTTCTAACATATACAAAACCTCGCACTAGTTATTATACCAAAAAAAAATATTTATTACTACTATTGATTAAAAATTTGTTATAATAAATATGGTGAAGAAAATGACAAAAGAAAAACATTATAATACTCTAACTGAATACTATAAGACAAAAATAAATAGAAAAGTAGCTAAAGTTGCATTAAATGCTAATTTTACTTGTCCTAACAGAGATGGAAAAAAAGGATATGGAGGATGTACTTATTGTTCAAAGCTTGGAAGTGGAGATACTGCTGGTGATCCTTTATTGTCAATTAAAGAACAATATTTAGAAATGAAAAATAAAATAAAACAAAAATGGCCTAATGCTTTATTTATTCCTTATTTACAAGCATATTCAAATACATATGCCCCTCTAGATAAATTAAAAGAAATATATGAAGGTATTATTTCATTAAATGATAAAGATATGTATATGCTTTCTATCGCAACTAGACCTGATTGTTTTACAAATGAATTATATGATTATTTAGAAGAACTTAATAAAAGAATGCCTTTATCAATCGAACTTGGATTACAAACCTCTAATGAAAAAACAGCTATAAATATAAATAGATGTTGTACAAATAAAGAATTTAGTAATTGTGTGAATAATTTAAGAAAAAGAAATATTGAAGTTGTTGTACATATAATAAATGGACTTCCAAATGAAACTATAGATGACATGCTCAGTACAATTGACTTTATAAATATGCATGATATTCAGGGTATTAAATTTCACAGTCTTCTTCTTTTAAAAAATACTGCTTTATATGAACAGTATCAAAAAAATAATTTTAATATATTATCACTAGAACAATATGTTAATATTGTTGTAAAACAAATAGCAAGATTAAAACCATCAATAATTATTCATAGACTTGCTGCAGATGGAGTTAGTGATGATATATTTTTACCAAAATGGCCAATAAAAAAGCTTGTCGTAATGAATGAAATAGACAAGCTTTTAAGAAAAGAAAATATTTATCAAGGTGATGATTTTAAAATATAAAACCATCATCACTAATTAAATATTTTCCTTTATATATATTTCTATAAATATCTTCTACTAAAAAAGGACAAATAGGATATAAGATTTTCAAAAAATCTAAACCTTGTTCTTTTGAAATTTTATTATTAGATATAGTTTCTTTATAAAAATTAATTACATATTCTACATAATTATTAATATCATATTCATTTAATAAAGAAATGCAATTTTCTTTAAATAAATCAAATTCTTTATTAATATTTGATTTATTTAAAGAATTATTAAAATAATCCTCAATTGATTTTTTCAAATTTTTAATACTTGCAAGTTCAGCTTCATTATAAATAAAATCTTCACTTGGATTTTTAGATAAAAAATACATTCTAACTGCATCAGCGCTATATTTTTTTATAATATTATTTAAATCGAAAAGATTATTATTATTTTTAGATATTTTATGATATTCATCATCAAAAGTTGGATTAACTAAAATAATATTTTTAAATAAAGGAGGTAAATTAACCTTCTTTTCTTTTTCAATAATACTTAAAATACATAAAGGGACAAATACATATTCATATAAATCATCTTTTGAAATAATATATAAATTAGCACTATTCCATTCTTTAAATAATCTAATTGATTCTTTAGAAAAAAGAGATGAATTAGCACCAACATCATCATATAATAATGCTAAAAACGGTAACATTGAATTAACAAAAATATGATTAATACTACCAGAAATCATATTTCCAGCCACATCAATATCATCGGATAAAACTGGTCTAAACTTAGATGATAGTACAAAAGGTAAGTTATTTTTAAGTGAATATAAATTATCTTCATTATCGATAAAAAAAGGAATTAAAGCTCCAAGGGAATCTAAAGATGATAAAAGAATTTTATCTTTTCCATAATAATATTTACAAGTAGCTATATCTGCATTAATAAATTGTTCAATTATTAAATTTCTAGCTTGTTCTACTGGAATACCATTTAAAAAATCACTTTCAACAAATACACCATCAAAAACTACATCTGTTATCATTAACCCTTCTTCTAATGCTACTGTTCTATCATCTGCATTTAAATAAGGATTACCAAAATAAACTGGACAATTATATTTAATACTTATAAAAATAGGGATTTTTTTACCAGTTAAAGGATTAATTGCATAGGTTCCTGAAAATACACCAAAATCATTAGTATTATCATCAGATAAATATTTTTCAATTGCTTGATATTCTTCATATAAAGTATATTCTGTAAAATCAATATAATCAGGATGTAATAATATAAAAGATATAGCTCCAATATATTCAGGTTCTTTAAAATTATATATTAATTTATTTCCATTAGTTGTAAAAAAAGTGATATCTAAACTTTTTTGATAATCAAATATTTCCTTCAATTCTATTTTAAATTCATTTTTTAGATTTAATTCATCGATTTTATTTAAAACACTATCTCTTATATTAGAAATATCTAAATAAAAAGCCTTAACCTTATTTGGTAATAAATTTTTTCTATATTTAGGTAAATCAAACCATTTTTTACCTGTCTTATCTTGGTAAATTTCAATATCTGAATATTTAATATAACCTCTTTCATACAATTCTATAAAAGCTAATTGTAATAATGAAATGTAATTATTATTTTTTAAATCAATATTATTTTGATAATCTATACCAATACCTAAATTAAGCATTTGGTTTTCAAATATAAATATAATATCATCATTAATAACATTACTATGTTTTTTATTTTCTAAAAATGAACTTAATCCAAGCGAATCATATCCAATAGGAAATAATACATTATATCCAGTCATTCTTTGATATCTAGAATAAAAATCACCAATTAAAACATTTCTAATAGATAATGTTTGAAATCCATAAGTATTAGTTTTAGGAAAAGAAGAAAAAAGGTATGATTTCTTTTTTATTCTATCATTTTCTACTCTAAAATTTTTACTTTTTTTCCATTCTTCTATCCAATCAATCATACCTTCACCTCCTCTTATAGAAAAGAAAAAGCTGCAATAAGCAGCTGATTTCTTATTTCTTTAATTCTTCAATATAGGCAACTAAATCAGCAATAGTAGAAATTGATTCAGCTTGTTCGTTATTAATTTCAATACCAAATTCATCTTCAATAGCCATAACAATATCTACTGCATCTAAACTGTCGGCACCTAAATCATCTTTTAAAGATGCATCTAATGTTACTATGTCTTCAGCAACATTTAATTCACTAACAATAATTTCTTTTACTTTTTCAAAAATAGTCATTTTTTCTACTTCCTCCAGATTCAAAAATATTATATCATTGTAATAATAAAATGTAAAGAAAATTCACTACCATAAGGTAATGAATTTTTATAAATTAAAATATAGCTTCTTCAGTTTCTAAATCAAATAAATGACAATGCTCCATTTCAAATGCTAATTCAACAACACTACCCTTACTTAAATCATCACGAGCAGGAACAGATGCAATAATTGAATCATTACCAATAGTTGAATAAATATTAGTTTCAGCACCTAATAATTCAGCTACATCAACACTAACTTTAACAACACTATCAGCATAAGCCTCTAACATTGCACGATCATCATGAATATCTTCAGGTCTAATACCTAAAATAACATCTTTATCAATATAATTTTTAGCTAATTGAAGTTTATCATTAGGTATTACAACTTTATGATTACCAAGAGCTGATACAAATACACCTTTTTTATCAAATTTACCATGAATAAAATTCATAGGAGGTGTACCAATAAATCCACCTACAAAGACATTTGCTGGATGTTCATAAATTTCTTTTGGTGTACCAACTTGTTGGATTCTACCATCACGCATAACAACAATTCTTGATGCCATTGTCATAGCTTCAATTTGGTCATGTGTAACATAAATTGTTGTTGAACCTAATCTTCTATGTAATTTAGTAAGTTCTCCACGCATTGTAACACGTAATTTAGCGTCTAGATTTGAAAGTGGTTCGTCCATTAAGAATACTTTAGCATTACGAACAATAGCTCTACCTAACGCAACTCTTTGATTTTGACCACCTGATAATTGACGTGGATAACGATCTAAGAATTTTTCAAGTCCTAATATTTTTGCTGCTTCTGCAACTCTTCTTTCGATTTCTTCTCTAGGAACACGACGCAATTGTAAACCAAATGCCATATTATTATACACAGTCATATGAGGATATAATGCATATGATTGGAATACCATCGCGATTCCTCTATCCTTAGGATTAACGTTATTCATAAGTTCATTATCAATATATAATTCACCACTAGTAATATCTTCTAAGCCTGCAATCATACGAAGTGTAGTAGACTTACCACATCCAGATGGACCTACAAAAACGATAAATTCCTTATCCTCGATATCAAGATTAAAATCAAAAACAGCTTGAACACCATTAGGATAAATTTTATTAATATTTTTCATATTTAATGTTGCCATAATTAAATTCCTCCATTTTTAAGTATATTTTACTAAAAAAATATAAAAAAAACTATGTACAAAATGCACAAAAAACCACAAAAATGTGGTTTTAAGAGATTAATTTCATTAATATATATACATCATTAAACTTTTTTAAATCAAAATTTTTTAATTCTATTAATCTTTCAGATTTATATATTAATGTATTTCTATGCATA
>CAZQOM010000083.1:0-5104 GCA_964595145.1 uncultured Anaeroplasmataceae bacterium
AAATAAAATAAAATTAGTTTTTTTATTAAAAAATAAAAACGTTGATAAATCAATGTTTTTTATATTCACGAACTCGTGTGTTTCATTGAAAAAGTAAAAAGTTTCAAAAAAATGATTTTTTTTGTTGACTTATCATTTTTTTTTGGTATAATCAAAATGCTGTAAAAATGCAGTATAATACAGATATCCTAAAAAAAGGATAGAAAGGAGTTTTCAATATGCCAACTATTGAACAATTAGTACGTAACGGAAGAACAGATAAAGTTTCTAAGTCTAAATCTCCAAGTTTAGGAATTGGATTTAACAGCTTAGAAAAGAGATATACAAACCTTCCATCACCTCAAAAACGCGGTGTTTGTACTCGTGTTACAACTATGACACCAAAGAAACCAAACTCAGCTTTAAGAAAATATGCCAGAGTTCGTTTAACAAATGGAATTGAAGTAACAGCTTATATTCCAGGTATTGGACATAGCTTACAAGAACACAGCACTGTATTAATTCGTGGTGGACGTGTTAAAGATTTACCGGGTGTTCGTTACCATATTATTCGTGGTGCATTAGATACTACAGGTGTTGCAAATAGAATGCAAAGCCGTTCTAAATATGGTGCTAAACGTCCAAAACAAAAATAATAATTTAAAATTAAAAGGAGGAATCGCTCATGCCTCGTAAGGGTCATATTGCAAAAAGAGATGTGCTTCCTGATCCAATATATAATTCAAAAGTAGTTACAAGAACTATTAATGCTATTATGTTAGATGGTAAAAAAGGTACAGCACAAACAATTTTATATGGTGCTTTTGATCGTGTAAAGGAAACTACAGGACAAGATCCACTTGAAGTTTTCAATAAAGCACTAGAAAATATTATGCCAGTTTTAGAAGTTAAGAGTCGTCGTATTGGTGGTCAAAACTACCAAGTACCAGTTGAAGTTAGACCTGAAAGAAAACAAACATTAGGTTTAAGATGGTTAGTTAAATACGCTCGTCTTCGTAATGATAAGACTATGGAAGAAAAGTTAGCAAAGGAAATAATGGATGCTGCTAATGGTGTTGGTGGTGCTTGTAAAAAGCGTGAAGACACTCATAAGATGGCTGAAGCTAACAGAGCCTTTGCACATTATCGTTGGTAATTTATTTATAGGAGAAATTAATTATGCCTAGAGAATTTTCATTAGAAAAAACTCGTAATATCGGTATCATGGCTCACATTGATGCTGGTAAAACGACTACTACGGAACGTATATTGTTCCATACTAAAAAAATCCATAAGATTGGTGAAACACATGATGGTGCAGCAACAATGGACTGGATGGCTCAAGAACAAGAACGTGGTATTACTATCACTTCAGCTGCAACTACAGCTATTTGGGCTGGTCATAGAGTAAACATTATTGATACTCCAGGTCACGTTGACTTTACTGTTGAAGTTTCTCGTTCACTTCGTGTACTAGATGGTGCTGTTACAGTACTTGATGGTCAAGCTGGTGTTGAACCTCAAACTGAAACTGTTTGGCGTCAAGCTACAGATTATAACGTACCTCGTATTGTATTTGTTAACAAAATGGACAAAATCGGTGCTGATTTTGAATATTCTGTAAATACTATTCATGATCGTTTAGGTGCAGTAGCTGCTGCAGTTCAATGGCCAATCGGTGCTGAGGACCAATTTAAAGGTCAAATCGACTTAATTGAAATGAAGGCTTATTTATATGATGGTGGTCCTGATGAAAACTATCAAACTGTAGATATACCTGCTGATTTAGTTGATTTAGCAAATGAAAAAAGAGAATTATTAATTGATACATTATCTCAATTCGATGATGAATTAGCTATGATGTATTTAGAGGGAGAAGAAATCCCTGCAGATTTAATTAAGTCTGTTATTCGTAAAGCAACTTTAGGAGTTCAATTCTTCCCAGTATTCTGTGGTTCTGCATTTAAGAATATGGGTGTTAAGAAAATGTTAGATGGTGTTATCGACTTCTTACCTGCTCCTACTGATATAGCTGCTACAAAGGGTACTGATCATACTGGTGCTGAAGTAGATATAGAACCAAATGATGAAGCTCCATTTGCTGCATTAGCATTTAAGGTAGTTTCTGACCCATTCGTAGGAAGATTAACATATTTCCGTGTATATCAAGGACATGTTACTTCTGGTTCTTATATTAGAAATACAACTAAAGATACTAAAGAACGTTTAGGTCGTATAGTTCAAATGCATGCTAATCACCGTGAAGAAATTAAAGAAGTATATTCTGGAGATATTGCTGCTGCAGTAGGATTTAAGAATACTACTACTGGTGATACTTTATGTGATGAAAAGTATGAAGTTATTCTTGAAAAAATGGTATTCCCTGAACCAGTTATTAACGTAGCTGTTGAACCTAAGACTAAGGCTGACCAAGAAAAAATGTCAACTGCTTTAGCTAAACTTGCAGAAGAAGATCCAACTTTCAGAACTTATACTGATTCTGAAACAGGTCAAACAATTATCGCTGGTATGGGTGAATTACACCTTGATATCATTGTTGACCGTATGAAAAGAGAATTCAACGTTGTAGCTAACGTTGGTGCTCCTCAAGTATCTTATCGTGAAACTATTACTCAAGCTGCTGATTGTGAAGGTAAATTTATCCGTCAATCAGGTGGTCGTGGTCAATATGGTCATGTTTGGGTTAAGTTTGAACCAAATCCTGATAAGGGATATGAATTTGTTGATAAGGTTGTTGGTGGAACTGTTCCAAGAGAATATATTCCAGTTGTTGATAAAGGATTACAAGATGCTTTACCAAATGGTGTATTAGCAGGATATCCTATGATTGACATTAAAGCAACTTTATTTGATGGTTCTTACCATGAGGTAGACTCATCAGAAATGGCTTTCAAGATTGCTGCATCTATGGCATTAAAGGCTACTAAAGATAAATGTAAACCTGTATTATTAGAACCAATCATGGAAGTTGACGTTACAGTTCCTGAAGAATATGTAGGAAATGTAATCGGAGATTTAACTAGCCGTCGTGGACGCTTAGATTCTCAAGAAAAGCGTGGAAATGGTATGAAGATTCGTGCTTATGTTCCACTTGCTGAAATGTTCGGTTATGCAACAGCTTTACGTTCTAATTCACAAGGACGTGGTAATTTCATTATGCAAACTCACCATTATGAGGCTGTTCCAAGAAGCATTCAAGAAGAGATTATTAAAAGTAGAGCGTAATTTTTAACATTCTACTTGAAAACCCTTGCCAATTGGGGTAAAATATATATTGGTAAATTTAAGAAAAATTTAAAAATTAAAATTAGGAGGACCATTAAAAATGGCAAAGGAAAAATTTGTACGTACTAAACCACATGTTAACATTGGTACAATCGGACACGTTGACCATGGTAAAACAACTTTAACAGCTGCTATCACTGCAACTCTTGCAAAAAAAGGATTAGCACAAGCTAGAGATTATAACCAAATCGACGCTGCTCCAGAAGAAAAAGAACGTGGTATTACTATTAATACTTCACACGTTGAATATGAAACTGAAACTCGTCACTATGCACACGTAGACTGTCCAGGTCATGCCGACTATGTAAAGAATATGATTACTGGTGCTGCTCAAATGGATGGTGGTATCTTAGTTATCGCTGCAACAGACGGACCTATGGCTCAAACTCGTGAACATATCTTACTTGCTCGTCAAGTTGGTGTTCCAAGATTAGTTGTATTCTTAAATAAGTGCGATATGGTTGAAGATGAAGAATTAATCGACTTAGTAGAAATGGAAACTCGTGAATTATTAAGCGAATATGATTTCCCTGGTGATGATATCCCAGTTGTTCGTGGTTCTGCATTAAAAGCTTTAGAAGGAGATCCTAAATGGGTTGCTAAAGTTGAAGAACTTATGAATTATGTTGATGAATATATTCCAACTCCTGAACGTGATACTGATAAGCCATTCTTAATGCCTATCGAAGACGTATTCACAATCACAGGACGTGGTACAGTTGTTACTGGACGTGTTGAACGTGGACAAGTTCGCGTTGGTGACAATGTTGAAATCATTGGTATTAAGGAAACTCAAACTTCAGTTGTTACTGGTGTTGAAATGTTCCGTAAATTATTAGACTATGCTGAAGCTGGAGATAACATTGGTGTATTACTTCGTGGTATTAACCGTGATCAAGTTCAACGTGGTCAAGTATTAGCTAAACCTAAATCAGTTACTCCTCATAAGAAGTTTACTGCTCAAGTTTACGTATTATCTAAAGATGAAGGTGGTCGTCATACTCCATTCTTCTCTAATTACCGTCCACAATTCTATTTCCGTACTACAGACGTTACAGGTATCATTACTTTAGCTGCTGGTACTGAAATGGTTATGCCAGGCGATAATACAACAATGACAGTTGAATTAATTCACCCAATCGCAATGGAACAAGGAACTAAGTTCTCTATCCGTGAAGGTGGACACACTGTTGGTGCTGGTTCAGTTGTTGAAATTATTGAATAATTATTTGATAATAAAATTTTAGGGCAATGTTAAATGAACATTGCCTTTTTTTACTAAAATTTCTTTTTTATATATATTTTATTATTAATTGTGATATAATTTATAAGAGGGATAGAATGATAAAAAAAGTTTTACTTGTTATTGTAACAATAATATGGATGTCTTTAATTTTTTATTTTTCACAACAAACTGGATCTTCATCTTCAGGTTTTAGTGATAAAATAGTTGATTTTATGATTGATATATTAGTTAAAAATTATAATAATTTACCCACTTTAGATCAAATTAAAATTCATGATGATTTTAGTTTTGTTATAAGAAAATTAGCACATTATACTGAATATTTCATTTTGGGAATTTTATTGTTATTAACGATGAAATCCTTTTTTAAAAAAGAAATAATTATTTATATTAATTCTAGTTTAATTGGTATTATTTATGCAATAAGTGATGAATTTCATCAATCATTTATTGATAGTAGAACTCCAGCTATAATGGATGTTTTTATTGATTCAATTGGCCTTCTTACTGCTATTTTCTTAATTGGTATTATATGTAATATATTAGTAAAGGATGAAAAATATGATTGATACA
>CAZQOM010000084.1:0-5052 GCA_964595145.1 uncultured Anaeroplasmataceae bacterium
TGTAGCTTCAAGTGGTTGTAAAACATCTAAACGGATTGCTGCTGAAGGAATATAATCCTCGAATGCACGGTCATTAATAGTTATAGTTCCTTTACCTGAACGTAAATAAACTCTAGCTACTGAACTTTTACGACGACCTGTTCCATGATATTGAACTAAATTCTTTGCCATTACCTTTTCCTCCTTATGCCTTCACTACGAATTCTACTGGTTTTTGAGCAGTATGTGGATGTGTTGCAGAAGCATACACATATAATTGTCTTCTCATTTGATCACCTAACTTAGTGTGTGGTAACATACCATAAATAGCATGTTCAACCATTCTAGTTGGGTATTTTGCCATTACTGTTTCAGCAGTTAAAGTTCTTAAACCACCATTATATTCTGAGTGATTACGGTATAACTTATCTTGCCACTTATTACCAGTTAATTTGATTTTGTCAGCGTTAATAACGATAACATTGTCTCCGCAGTTAACATGTGGAGTATAAATTGGTTTATGCTTTCCTCTTAATAAAGAAGCTACTACAGTTGCTAAACGTCCTAATGTTAAGCCTGCTGCATCTACAACATACCAATCATGTTGTACAGTTTGATTATTTGCCATATATGTATTATTCATACTTATTTCCTCCTAAATTTTTTATGAGGGCAATTGTGGATAAATTGCATTAAAAAATGTACCATTAGACATTTTACAAGAAATGTTTTCAATTGTCAATAGTTTTTTATTTTTTTAACAAAAAACCGTTGCTAAAATCAATATTTCATTATACTTAATAATTCTTCTTTTAATTTTTCTTCTTTAAAATCAACATAAATAACATTACTAAATGAATTAGTATAAAAATGAATTGCATAAGTATAGATACCTTTTTTGGCCCTAAAATATGTTGTTATATCTTCTATTGCTATAATATTTTTCTTATTTATAACTGTAGTCTTTTTAGTGAAAGACCCATTATGTATAGTTATATTATTTTCATCTATAATTACATCTTTTGTTTTATACGCAAATAAAGATTCAATTAAAATAAATAATATAATCAATAATGATACCCCTATAATACTTATAACGCTAATAAGTAAAGGAAAATATAATTTGTAGTAGGCTAGTGATATTATAGTTGGAATTAATATTAATATATCTGTAATACCTATAAAAATTGATTTCCAAGATATAAAAGAAATAAATGATATTGCATGAGACTTTTGAGGTTGTGGAATATAATCAGGTATTATTCTTTCTAAACATGAATTTACTTCACTTAATTTACATAAAGGTATTAAAATACCTATTGTACCTTGCTTATTATCTTTACTTTGTTCAGTATAACCTATTACCTCAACTCTTATTTGAGCAAATTTAAATAATCTTTGGAAAAGATTTTGATGAACTATAATTGCTTTTACCTTATCTAATGAAAATGAATTATGTTTATTAACAAATAAACCATATTCAACATTAATATTATCATTTTCTTTTGTTATTTTAAAATTATAATACCCGATAAACGCACTTATAACTGAAATTAAATAACTAAATAGTACCATAATAAAATATAAACATATACATCCTACTATCATTTGAATTAAATTTAATTCAAATGGTTCTTCACTTATTTCCGGATATTTATAACATAAATACATTATAATGAAAATAATGATTGAAATAAAAAAAGATATTATTAAGCCATAAAGACCATTAATTAATGAATAAATAGTTTTCTTATTAGATTCAAATTTATATAAATTTTCTTTTTCAACCTTTATTTCATATTCTTCTTTTATATTTTCATTTTCTAAAGAAATTAATTTATCTTTATTTTTTAAAAAATCATATAATTTATTAACAACTAAAGCATCCTCAATTATAATTATTTCTGCTTGAACTGCAGTATTAGTCGAACCACTATCTACCATAAGTGTAGATATACCAAATATCTTTTGAATTAACCCTTGTTTTTTATTAACTGAATTTATTTTAGAAAAATCTAAAATAGATGTTTTCTTAAATATAACTCCTCTTTTACAAAAAACTTTATTATCCTTTATTTCATAGCCAGATAAATTATAATAAAGGATTTTATAAACAGACATAACTAAAACAATTAGGATGTAAATAATTAAAATAATAGCTAATACTTTAGAATTTAAAATAAATTCTTTATCATCAACTGGAAAAATCAACAAAATCATTAATAGACCAAAGAATAATGAGGTAATTATTCCATGATAAATTAATCTTTTACTGAACTTCTTCATTTTCATCACCATCTAGTCTTGCATTTAATAATTCTTCAAGATTTTCAACAAATGTATTTGCATCAGCGTTTAACATTCCAGCAATAGAAAAATTTGATCCAGCAGTAGATATAATTACACCGCTTAATCCCATTAAACTCATTATAGGTCCATTATAAGTATGTAAATCTTGAATTTGACGAATAGGAATAATTATTTTATGCCTAAAGATAACACCATAATTAATCGCAATTCTTTTATCATCATAACCATAACCATAATATTTATATTTAAAATATGGCCATAATAATATTGTCGTATCAATTAAATCAATTAAAATAATTGCTGATATAATAGCTGGTATTCCTAGAAATACTAGAGGTATAAAAAGTAATGAAATAACAAATGCTAAAATAGCATTTCTAATATACCAAATCTTTCTAACCTTTTTATCTAGTTTTTTTATTTCCATTTTCAAACCCTCCTCGTATAATATAATTATAAAGTATTCGTATGATTTTATCAATAAAAAAGGCGTCAATTTAAAACGCCTAATTAAAATTATATTCTAAATATAAGTTTTTCTCTTCTTCTTTTAATTCTTTTACTTCAATATATCCATATTTTATTTCTAAATTAATATCAAGATTTGCATCTTTAACTTCAACATTACTAGACAAATATTGTTCAACATATTTATTTTCAAGCCATTTTGTTACAAGTTCTTTAGTTTTAAAAGAAATATTAACTGGCAGCAAATTATCACAACTAATTGTTATATAAATAGGTGTAGTACCATTTATATTAAATTCATCAAATCCCAAATTACTAGGAATATTAGTACATATTGTAAAAGAATCCGTAGTTGTATTAGTTATTATAATATTATATTTTGTTATATAATCAATATCTTTATTTAAAAAATCTGTTATTTTATAATACTTTAATAGATCAATAAATGATGTAATATATGTTTTATATTTTTTAGTAAAGGTTTCAATATTTAGCTTATGCTTTAAATTTAAAGACATATCCTTATTTTTTAATAAACCTTCAGCATATAAATAATAATCATCATTTATTACATTTAATTTTGTATTTAAATTAGATTTTAAAGATAAATTGCTAGATTCTGTATTAGCATATCCTTTTGCGGTTAAAGTGCCATTAAGTAAATATTTTCTAAAATTAATTAAGGAATTAAAGTCTAAATCATAATTAAGATCTACAGTTCTTAATTCATCTTTAGTGATATGAACAAGACCAGAAATGTTACTATTAATTTTTAAAGAAACACCATTAAAATTAACATTTAATTTGACATTATTTAAATTTGTAAATATTTCTTTAACTTCTTCTAAATTAGATGTTTTATTAAATGTATAGTTTTCATTGTCATTTAAAGTAACTTTTGCAGGAGTATTTTTTTTACAACCAACAATAGGAAGGCAAAGAAAAATTAAAAATATACATATTATTTTTTTCACTTATTACTCCTTATTTTTAATTGCTACCTCTAATTGATCAAAAGGTATTTCAATATTATTTTCATCAAATGCTTTTTTTATTTCTACTAATAAATAATTATTTACTGTCCAATAATCTTTATTATTACACCAAACTCTAATATTTAAATCAATACTAGAATTAGCATATTCTTTTATACCAACATATACATCTGGTTCTTTAAAAATAAGATCATTATTATAACAAACATTTTTAATAATATTTGTTGCAAAATCTAAATTAGTATCATAAGAAATTGACATAACAACTTCTACTCTTCTAGTATCCTTAATAGAACTGTTAACTATAACATTATTTGCTAAATTACCGTTAGGCACATGAATAACCTTATTATCAGGTGTGACTAAAACAGTATAAAACATATGAATATCTTCTACAGTGCCTGATTCTCCATTAGTAGTTATTTTATCTCCTATTCTAAATGGTCTAGTTAATATAATTATAATTCCACCAGCTAAATTAGATAAAGAGCCTTGTAAAGCTAAACCAACTGAAACACCTGCTGAAGCTATTAATGCTGTAATAGATGCAGTTTCAATGCCAATAAAACCAATAAAACAAATCAATACTATTCCTTTTATAACAAGTCTTAAAGCTTGTGTACCTACTCTAGATAAAGTCTCATCTGCTTGTTTTGCTTGTAATCTCTTATATAGTTTTTTAGTTAATATATTAGTTATTTTAAATATTATTATAAGTAAAAAAATACCTATAATTAATTTAATTCCTGTTGTTGTACACCAATTAATTATAGTATTTAATAAGGCATTCCAATCAACATTTGTTTGTTCTGCTAAAAACATTTTTTACACCATCCTTTACATAATTTCACATTCTTATCTTGCATTTTAAAGATATTTTTATTTTATAATATAATCATCAAAAAGGAAGAAAGGAGGTCTTCTAATATCGACTTTTTTACCCCTTTAAGCCGATATTTGCTCTAGTTTTAGAGCTTTTTTTATTTTACTGGCTTTAATGTTTCTACTCCACCCATATAAGGTCTTAAAGCTTTAGGTACACTAATGCTTCCATCTTCGTTATAATTGTTTTCTAAAACTGCTATTAATCCTCTAGGACTTGCAAGTACAGTATTATTAAGTGTATGTACTAAATATGTACCATTTTCACCCTTTGTTCTAATACCTAATCTTCTTGCTTGAGCATCTCCTAATGTTGAACAAGAGCCAACTTCGAAATATTTCTTTTGTCTTGGACTCCATGCTTCAACATCGCATGATTTAACTTTTAAATCAGCTAAATCTCCACTACAACATTCTA
>CAZQOM010000085.1:0-5001 GCA_964595145.1 uncultured Anaeroplasmataceae bacterium
TAACTATAATCAGTTATTATTGTTATATTTTCGCATATATCATTATATTTAATATTTAAATCTAATTTAATTAAATTATTAACTAAATCAAAATATACTATACTATTAATATTATAATCATTATATTTAGATGAAAATTTAATACTAAATCTATTATTATTCATGATATTTAATACATCATCAATTATAAATTTAATATTACTTAAATCTTGATAATCACCATCATTTTCTATAAATGTTAGATTATCATTTTTCGAAACTATAATATTAATATTATTATTTTCGAATGTTAAATTACTAGTTATAGATTTAAGTTCTAAATTATTATCAATTTTACTAATATCAAAAACAAGTGGTAATTCAAATCCCATCAAATTTAAAGTTAAGTCCAAATTGACATTTTCATTTGTTTCTGTAACTTTAGCATTATTAATATCATTCATTATTTGATTAACATCAAAACTTGATGAAGAAGTTATATCATTAGATGAATTATTTCCAAATATAGGTTCTAATAATTCAGATATTTCATCTATATTTCCTTTAACCTTTAATGTAGCATAATCTAAATAAACTATATTATCCTTATAAACAACTTGTAAATCGCCAATAGCAACCTTTACTAAAATATTATTTAAATTAGAAATATCTAATAATAATTTACCTTTAATTACTTTATCATTTAAATTTATACTAATATCAAATGTTTTTTCTTTTTTATCTCCACCAAGTAATGAACCAGTAATATATGATAAAGGTGTATTTTCTTCATGAACAACATCTTCATCACCTACTGGAATCATATCTTTATATGAATTAAAGAATTCTAATGAACTAGCATCAAATTCATAATTTTCATAATCAAATACTTCTGTAATATTAGTATCACAACTAACAGTAATAGGAGCAACCTTTGGAGTAACTTTATATACCTCATTTGTATTTATTTGCATAATTTGCCAATTATCATTAAATAAATATTCTAATTCAATTTTAGAAAAAACTGGTTTAGAAACAGATGAAGCATTAGTTAATATTTCTCTTTGATACCAAAATGGAGCATAATCTTCATTAGGATTTAACGAAACCTTAATTGAATATAATCCACTTTCGGTTACTGTAATATCAGAAATTTCTAATATTGTTTCTTCACAAATAATATAAGCAGCAGGTTGAGTTGGTAACCAACCATATCTTTTTAAATAGCTTTTTTTAGTAATACATTCTGGTTCTTCTGTTTTCCATTCAATATTATCTCCATTTTTGGAAATATAATCTCTAATAATTACTTTATCATCAATAAAATATTTTTGTTTTCCTAATCCAATTAAACCAGTTGAAACTGTATCAACCATTTGAATATCTTTATTTACTACTCTATGATTATAAATTTCTTGACTTTGTCCAACAGAAACTGATGTTCCTTTAGTAGTCGAAGAATAATATTCTGTATTTTCTAAAACCCATAATATATAACTTAAATTATCATAAGAATTATGATCAGTTGGGTTTGTACCATCAGTAGGCGCTTTAGCTGTATGAGTTTTATATTTAGCTTCATCAGCAAAAACACCAGGTGTTTGATGTGTTCTCATATAATAATAAACACCTACTCCACCAACAGCTAATAAAAGTATGAAAATTGATAAAAATATGATTTTTTTCTTCATATTCTTTCACTTCCTTTTTAACTCCCTATTTTACATTGTATCATTATACAAGAAAATAAACAAAATGTCAAATTCGTTTTACAAAGAAAGCGTTACTATAATAGTAAAATGGACAGGTATTTTTATAACCTGTCCATAAATTATTATTTAATTTGATTATATTCGCTTATAGTTATTTGATTACCAGAAGCATCATAATAAGTTCTCTCATTTCCGTTTTTATAATCTATAATATAATATATTTCAACTTCATCTAATTCAAATAACTCCTTATTTGTCATGTTGCCTTCTTCATCATATTCACAAACAATTTCATTATTATAACTATTACTTTTATTTTCACTATTATTACTGTCATTGTTACCATCAATAATCTCACAATTATCATCACTAAATACACCATTATCTTTTCACAAATATAAATCTTGATATTTTTATTTTATCAATATTAGTATTCTTTAACGTGTAGAAACTCCACTTTTAATACAGTGTAAAAATTAAATTTTAAAATTCCACTAAAATAGTACACAATAATGTAACAATAATTAATTAACTTAACAATTTTTTATTTATAAATTATTTTAAACTTCTTCTTTGATTTTTTTCAAAACGGTTATTAAAATAACATACTGAAAATACAATGGATATTCCAAGTAAAATACCTGTAAATAATCGTCTTATTAAATTACTTTCAATATAAAAGAAATATTGAAGTACTCCATCAAATATACAAGGTATTGCTAATAGAAAAAATATTATATGAAATTTGACTCTATATTCCATTTTTTTTATTAAGGAAATATAAACAAATAAAGACATTATAACACCTAAATATATTCCTAAACATCTAGCACATAATGGCATACAAAAATCATTAATATATAAACCATGATCTGCATTCAAATTGCATAATGGTAAATTGCCAAAATTATTAAATCTATTAAATAATGATTGCAAAAACTTTTCAAACATATGGTTAATTAATTGATGCTAGACCTCCCAGTGAAACTACAACAACGCATATTCCAACAAATAAAGCACAAACAAGTTCAATAATAAAACCTGTTATGGCACCTCTCTTAGTATCTTTCTTATCAATTGCTAATGCAATCACTAATTCAATTAATCCCAAAAGCAACCCAAGTAGTAATCCTACCACATATGAACCTTCATCATAATTATTATTTTGTCTATTATCGTACATAAACTAAACCTCCATTTTTCTTTAAAAATACATTAATAATAATAATACAAATAATTATAAAAAAAATATAAAAACAAACTCACCTTTCCTCTCCTCACATTTCTTTTATAAAATTATAAAAAGCCTTGGATTTTACCAAGGCCAAAATTGATGATAAGAATACTTACCCCCCCCCCACAAAAAATATAATTTTGCAGAGGAGCAAGGTTTTATTATCCATTTAACTTCTTGACTTAATTGTAGTACTTTTTTTATAATTTGTCAATATTGAGAATACAATAAAGGACTCAAATTGAGTCCTTTATTTTGGGATAGTTATAGCTTGTTTATAAAAGCTACTATCTTAGGGAAAGATAGTTGTCTTACTTCTAAGACATTTTTATTATAACCTATAACTCATATTGTATTCAAGTTTTTTGAAAAATTATTTTATATTTGCAATTCTAACAGTATCTCTTGCAATCATTACTTCTTCATTTGTTGGAATGATATATAATTTAATTTTTGAATTAGGTGTAGATATTAATCTTTCATCAGAGAAAGTATCATTTAATTGTTCATCAATTTCAACACCAAGTGGTGCAAGTCTTCTTGCAATATTAAGACGTAAATGCTTAACATTTTCACCCATACCTGCAGTAAAGCATATTGCATCACAACCACCTAAATATAACCAATATGAAGCAATATAATCAACTATTCTCTTTGATTGTACATCAAATGTTAATTTACATCTATGATCTCCTTCCAACATACCATTTGTAACATCTCTAGCATCGTTAGAACGACCTGACATACCTAAATATCCTGATTTTTTATTTAAAATATTTACAACTTCACTTGCTGTTTTACCTTCTTTATCAGAAATATAAGAAACAACAGTTGGATCAATATTTCCTGTACGAGTTCCCATAGGAATTCCTTCTAGTGGTGTTAAACCCATAGATGTATCAATACATTTACCACCTTTAACTGCAGAAATAGATGCTCCGTTACCTAAATGGCATACAATGATTTTAGTATCTTCTAAAGGTTTTTGCATAACCTCTGCACAACGTTCTGAAACATATTTATGAGAAGTTCCATGTGCACCATATTTACGAATACCATATTTTTCATACCATTCATAAGGTATTGCATACATATAAGCCTCTTCAGGCATTGTTTGATGGAATACTGTATCAAATACTACTACTTGTGCTACATTTGGTAATGCTTTTTGGAAAGCTTTAATACCAATAATATGAGCTGGATTGTGTAGTGGAGCTAAATCAGCAAGTTCAGCTATTTTATCTAAGACAACATCATCAACTAAACAAGAATCCTTAAAATATTCACCACCTTGAACAACTCTATGTCCAACACCAGATATTTCATTAAGACTCTTAACAATTCCTTTTTCTACTAAAGTTTCTAATAATAATTCAACACCTTCAGCATGTGTAGGTAATACTGGATGAGTTTCTTCTTTTTTACCATCATATTTAAGAGTAAAAATACCATCCTCTAAACCAATTCTTTCCATTACACCTGATGCAATTACTGTTTCAGCTGGCATTTCTAATAATTGAAATTTAATAGATGAACTACCAGCATTTACTGCCATAATTTTTGCCATTATTCATTTTCCTCACTTCTATTTTTTTTATTCTTTTCAAACCACGCTTCAATTTCCATTAAAGATTGATTAAATTCTTTAACATCTGTAAAGCTTGGTAGTTTGACCATAAAACAATTCTTTTTATCCATAATACATTTTTGTATAACAAGGATAATCTTAGGTTTAGTAACAAACATACTATCAGGAAGTTCAACAAGACCTATTATTGAACAATCCTTTAATAATTCTTTTTTAAATTCTTGATTTTTATCATAATCAAAAAAATCATTATTAACAATTCCTATCATAGCTCCATTTGGCTTAAGCATTTTACTATAATGTAATATAGCTTGATATGGAAAATAATCCTTGTTATTTTCTTTTATAGAATTAGGCATATCAAATATAATACAATCTAGATTACTTTTATTCAAAGTCAAAGTATCTTGTAAAAATAATTCTACTGGAATAGATAATAAATCACTTATCATTTTAGTGATTTTAACCATCCATTCATCATTATCACA
>CAZQOM010000086.1:0-5000 GCA_964595145.1 uncultured Anaeroplasmataceae bacterium
ACATCATTTGCCCATTTAATATAAGTCCAGCCCTCGTTTTTTATTAGCTCCAGTTTTTGAAATGCTTGCTCTTTGTCGGTTATTCTGCCTTGCTCTACTAAATAATTGATAGCTTCCTTTTCTTGACCTTGTTCAAACATTTTTACCTCCTTATATTCTATCCATCTAAGCTTGCCCCAAGATGTCCATTTCCTTTCATTAAGCTTTGTTTTTACTACTCCATAAGAATGCCCACGTGCTTCTATAACTTCTCCATTTCCGATGTAAATACCAACGTGTCCTTTCATAAATACTAAAACACCTTTTAATTCTGGCAACGTTTTTATATTTCCTGTTTCAATACAATTAGCTTTCATTCCATTTACATCTTTGTCTTGTTTTGAATTGTAAATTGGTGTTAAATTTAAAGTTTCACTCCACAGATAGCCCTTAATCAAGCCCACGCAGTCGTGTACTTTTTGACCAAATTGCGATTTAAAATCATTAGCAGTGTAATATTTAGGGTATTGCTTTTTCTTTTGATTATACAGGCTTTCTGTTGCTGTCTGCCCAAACGTGCCCCACCAGTAGGGTTTTCCGAGTTGTGCTTTACAATACTCAACTAATCCAATATTGGTTTTCATTTATACCACCTCCTTTCATTTAAAGAGGAGTCTGTTAAGACTCCCCTTTATATTTTCCTGCAAATATTGATTGTAACTTTTCCGCCTTTTCTTTTGTTGTATTTAATGCTTTTTGTATTGCTTCGATTTTGTTTTTCTTTTCGGAATTGTATATTGTTTCACCTTTCTTATTTTTGTCACCCTCAACACTTTTTTGTGAATAATATGCCTCTAAATATTTTTCATAATTCAAACCAAGTTTTTTCGCTTCATTGTATTTTTTAAGTTCTTTATCATCTAGTAATTTGCTCATTGCTTTATTTTTACCATATTTAGCAGTCATATATTCATATTGTGCTAGTTTTTTAGACATTTCATAAACTTCAGCAATTGCTTTTTCTTTTTCTTCATTACTCATTTGTCGATATTCAGAGGTTGAAAATAACGTTTTTAACTTTTTATAAGCTGTTTGTCCATAAGTCATTTTATATTGAGTATATTCAGAAGCACTCATTTCATACGTTTCACTATTTACCGTGAAACTATCTCCTGGTATTGACGGTAATATCTTATTGTTTTTATTTGCCTCATATAATTTCAAGATTTTTTCGTCTACGCCAGTAGATGATGGTTTTTCCACACTTGCTGGATTAAATAACGAGTCTACTGCCCTTACAACAAAGTTATCACTTCTTTTTCTTACATTGCCCCATATATCAGTTGATGGCTCTAAAAGTAGACTTGTAAAAGGTATTTTATTAGCATTTTGTCTTACTATTTGTTCTCCCTTTTTGAAACTGCTGTTTTTACTTGCTTTTGTACTTCTTATTGTTGGGTCTATTATTTTATTAATTCGATAACCTAATGTTGGGAAAAACTGTCCAATGTATGATTTGATAACTGTGCTTAGTATTGCCTCTAATCCGCTAGTATCATCATTGCCACCATAATTTATTAACGCATCATTAAAAGTAGATAGCATTGTCATATTGCTTATAGGGTTCATTGTTTTTTCTAATATTTTAATAATGTCGTCAACTGTTTTAAATACATCTTTTTCTTTGTTATTTACAATAGCATCGTATATTTCTACACCTACAAGTAAAGGCACTGCTGATGGTGCAAGCCAAGAAATATCAACAAATTTTTCATCAAAATGTATTCCAAATATTTCTCCTTCTGGTAAATGAATACTATAAGGTGCAAACATTCCTAAACTTTCTTTGTATTCGTCTTCTTTGCCCGAACCGCTCGAACCTGTAAGTAATCCCATTGAAGCAAGCCACATTCCTACAAGAGTTACTGCACTACCCGTTAAACCTTGCGAAATTCTTTCGATGTATTCGTTTGCGTTTATCAAACCGTTTCTTAAATTATGTGTTTGCAATGTAACTGTTTCTAAAAGACCTAGTGGACTATATTGCCAAGACGTTTTTACAATATTCAAAGTTGTTTTCTTAAATGGAGCTAAACCACCAACAAATACTCTACCTAATGCTGAATTGTTCTCAAGTCGACTTATTGCAGAAGCAAGTTTATTATATTGGTTAAATGTTGCTTTTAAAGCTTCATCAATCGCAAAACTTATTCCCTTTTGCACAACTTCCTTATTTTGTTTTATGTCTTGCTCAGTTTTTATGCCATTTGCTGTTAAATATTCTGCAAGTGCTGATTTAAAGATAGGTGCTTTAAACCAAAAATCTTCTTTAGATAATGCATTTGAATTTAATTCAGATATTTTGTTAAGTAATCCAATTTTGAATATTTTTCGCATATCTTTGATTTCACTTTGAATATTCGCATATCCACTACCAGTTAAAGTTTCTACGTTTTCTTCAAGCATTTTTTTAGCAAAATATTTAACTTCATCTGTAGATTTTTTAAATGTTCTTGTTCTTTCTTCAAGCTTAGAGTCGAACACAGTTTCAACTGCCCTTTGAATAAAGTTTTTGCCTTGATACAAAGTAGTTGTCATTACAAGGTTGCCCAATATATTTTTTATGTGTGTTCCAGGATTTCCAAGCATTGATAAATATCTCCAGCTAGATAATTTTTCAGTCCAACCAACAGGCATTTGCGAAGCAAGTTGCTCTTTAACTCTTGTCATAGCCATTTTTAATTCTTCTGGAGTCTTAGCCGACAGAATTTCCATTTCCATTTCTGGTGTAATTTCCAAACCTTTAAATTCTTCAACCGCATCTAATGCTTCATCTGTTGCACCAAGGTCGAGTTTGCCTTGCTCTCCCTCAACAACTTCCGTTACTATTTCTTTAAGCTTTTTATTGTCATTTATTTCTTGTTTGAACTCTATCTTAGATTGTTCGCTGTCAACAACTTTATCAACCAATTCCATAAGTTTAGAATTATCATATTCATTCTTTGGCAAATCTGTTTTAGTTTGTTCTCCAGTAACAATTTCATCAGACAATTTTTCAACAATATTTTTTAATTTAGAGTTATCGTTTGTTTTACCTGTCACTATTTCATTCATTGCTGTTTTAAATTCTTCATTGTCTGTTATTTCTTGTGGCAACTCCATTTTAGCTTGTTTTCCATCAATGATTTTATCTACTATGTTTTTTAGTTTTGAATTGTCCCTTATTTCCTTTGGTACTTTGTTTTCGTCATTAGTAACTATTTCAGCAAATTCATTTATAGTTCCCTGAACACCTTGTGTTCTTTTATTTTTGTTACGTTGTCTGCCTTTTCCTCTTGTTTCTTTATTTATTCTTTCAACTGAACGTTTCAAGTGCATTAATTGACCAGCAGGACTTAGCCTTGAAATTACACCCATTGCTTGTACTGGTTGACCAAGTTCAGTACCCAAAATTGTAACATCTGAAACAAGTTCCATAGCCTTTTCAAACTCTCCACGTTTAGTCGCCTCTTGAATTAGTCGTTCTCCAAGCACCATGTCTGATGGAGTTGGTATTTTATGCGACTCAATAACACTTTCAAAATAACTTAATGCTTTTTCATATCCGTCTAATTCTAAAATGCTATTTGCTTTCTCAACCGCTTTTATATTTCTTGAAACAACATAGTTCATATTTTTAATATCTAAAAACTTATCTAACATTTCATTATTTTTCGCTGTTTCAGTCCAACTTCTTTGTTTTATTTCGTCTGGTTTTTCATCTGTATTTTCAGGATTTTTTTGTGCCATTTTATCTCGCCAAGTTTTCAAATTCTGAACAAGTCCATCTTGAATTTCTTGAATTGCTTCTTCTCCAAAATTGTCTTTAATATTTTCTCTCAAAGTTTGGTCTATTATTTTTATTTGTTTAGCCACTTCCGAAATTCTTTCAAGTTGGTCAGATATATTTGCAATATCGCTTGGGAAAAATGTTTCTCCATATATTTCAGTAAGTTCCTTATAAAATGTATCAATTGGCAATGCATTTTCATCATTTGTTAATCTTAAAATTCCAATATTTCTTTTCCTAAAATCTGCCCAATCTCCAAAACCGTTTTTTACAGTATCAGAAGCATATAACTTTGTATTTCTAATAAGTTCTTTTAATTCTTTATTAGCAGAATAAAAGTCGTCCACAGTTACTTTCAAATTGTCTATTAGGTATTCTGCATATCCCTCTATCTTTTTATCCGTTAAAGCACCATCTTCAAGCAATTTTTGTATTTCTGTTGAAACTTTATCTAATTCTTTTGAATTACCTTTAGTTGTTATGCCATAATTGTCTATAATCTTTTTTATGATTTCTTTTCGATTTACTTTAACACCTAAAGTACCCATACCTTGTTGGAACTCTTCGATGTATTTGCGTACCCTTTCAATACGTTCGTCTTTAGTTTCTTCTGCTGTTCTTACCGCTACTGAACGATTATTGGTTTCAAATATTTTATTTCCTTTATCAGCAAATTGCTTTTGATTGTCTTTATATAAAATAACATCTTGCAAGATTGAAAGTTGTTTTAACCTATCAAATACTTCACTATTTGATGTACCAATAAATGCTTTTGTTGCTCCATATTGTTTTGCAACGTTTCTAATATACCCCTCAACGTGATTAGTTCTCATATTGAAGAAACCGTTTGGGACATCTATTATTGCATTTATTTTATTATTACTATCACTTAAAATCAAACTTGAATAATTTGGACTATTTTTCAAGTTATACATAAGCGAAGCAAAATCCTCACGACTATCAATTCTTTCACTCCAAGGTATTTTATCAGTTGGCAATGCTGTTTCAAACGTTGAACCTTTATATAATGCATTCTTATCATCCACTTTCAATTCGTTTTTATAAGTTATATCTCCGTCAAGCCCTTTTGAAATGTATGCATAAGTTCCGTGGTTTACAATTATGTGTCCTTTAAAACCTTTTACATTGTTTGAAACCGTTTTGGTTACGTTAATGTCTTGTTGTGAAGCTT
>CAZQOM010000087.1:0-4883 GCA_964595145.1 uncultured Anaeroplasmataceae bacterium
TGAGCAAAATTTCAAGTAGAAACTGGAATTTTGACTAAAAAAGTGTAAAGTAATGTTATAATTATATTGCTTGAGTTAGCTTTGCTAACTCGGCATTGAATAGTTCTAAGGAGGATTTATAACCAAGAATCTTCCTTATTTTTGTATTTATAAGTTCATTGGCTTGCATTAAATAGTTTTCTGTATAAGTATTTATATTACAACTCTTTGGTAAGAATCTTCTAAGTAATTTATTACCATTTTCATTTGTTCCTCTTTCATAAGAGGAATATGGATGAGCAAAATAACAAACTGTTTTTAAGTATTTTTCTATATTTTCCCATTTAGAAAATTCTACACCATTATCAAATGTAATTGATTTAAATATTTGGTTAATTTGATAATCTTTTAACTCTGGATATTTTTGTTTTATTTTTTTTATTGCTTTGAAAATAGTTAAAGCTTTTCGATCTTTGCATTTTATTGTTATTTGAAATCTTGTTTTTCTTTCAACTAAAGTAAGGACAGCACCGCTATTTTCGATTTTATTACTACCAACAATAGTATCACCTTCCCAATGACCAAATTCAGACCTGTCATCAGGTGAAAAAGGACGATGTTCTATGCTTGTACCTTTAGGTTGAGTTTTTCCTTTTTTATTTTCGTTTTTGGATTTTCTTTTACCTTTAATAGGCAATTCATACTTACTAAAATTATCTATTTTATTATCATCTACATAATTATAAAAGGTAGTAGTACAAATAGTAGTCATACCTTCTATTTCATCCTGTCTATTTAATTTAAAATCATTAATTATTTCATCTATAGAATTAATATTATAAGGGTTTCTAAATTCTTTAATTACTAATTCAATAAAAGGTTTTGCTACTATTCTTTTAGAAGCGTTGCTTTCAACTGATTTTTTAGTTCTTTTTTCCCATGCAACTTGCGCAGAAAATTCTATTCTTTTAGTCAAATCATAATTATAAACTTCAATTAATCCATCTTTAATAATTTCATAAATATTAGAAAGAGTAGTGCCAATAGTACTGGCAAGTCTTTTTTTAAATTCAGTTAATCCAATAGAGTTATCTTTAGATGAAATAAAATTATTATAATCAGATTGAATTTTGTCATACATTTCACGAGATAAGTGTTTATTTTTTTCTTTCTTTTTAGTATTATAAATATAGTTCAAGTTAATCACTTCTTTCTATGGTTAGTTTTATAATTATAATTATAGACGATTACTTGAACTTTTTTAAGTGATAAAACAAGTGCAAATTAAAAATTAATCCCAGGATGGTCTCTGTAAACCACCTCCTAATAATAATTCCAGTTTCATTTTAAAATGAGCGACAAATGCTCAAATGAAAAATTAAATGTCAATAATTTTTGAAAATGTCTTAAAATTTTTTAAATATTAACGATACTACTCAGCCATAATGATTAAAAAATTAATAGAATATAATTAACAAATCAATAAAATTTTAACAAAAAAATAAAAAAATAGTGTATACTATATGTAGTGAGATACGACTACCTTAAGCAATCAGTCACAGTGTCTCACTTTTTTTGTTTTTTTAAAATAAATATGTTATATTTATAACACAAGCTTATGGTAGTGATGTTAAATGAAAAAAAATTATAATAATGATATATATTTAATGTATGAAGAAGAAGTTTCCAAAAATGAAATAGCAAATAAAGAAATTGAAGATTTAAAACTAGAAGTATATGTTTTAAAATCAAATTTTAAGATACTTGAAAATAAAATCAATACTGAAATACAAAAAGCAGTTAAACCTTATATTGAAGAAAATAAAAATTTAAAAAACGATTTAGATAAAGCTCATGAAGAAATAAACAGGTTAAAAACTGAACTCCATAACAAAGAATTAGTTAATAATGATTATTTAATTGATAAATTAAATAATCAATTAAATAAAGATAGTACTAATTCTTCAATACCAACAAGCAAAGAAACAAAAAACAAAAGAAGAACCAATACATATAATCACAGAAAAACGAGTTCAAATAAAACAGGTGGTCAAATCAATCATAAAGGAACTACTTTAACAAAAGACAAAATACAAAAATTAATTAAAGAAAAAAATATAGAAATTAGAAAAATAAAACATAAAATAACTAATGAAAAATATAAGAATACATTTTCAAAATATAAAATTGGTATGGAAGTAAAAACATATATTGAAGAACATATTTTTATACCGAGTAGTGAAACTTCAGTAGTATTACCAAAAGAATTTTATAGTGATGTAACATATAATAATGATTTAAAAAGTATAGTTGTATTATTAGGTAACTATTGTTCTTTACCATACAATAAAATAACTGAACTTATTTCTGATTTTACTAATGGTTTAGTTAATTTATCAGAAGGTACTATTGATAATATATATAAAGATTTTTCAAATAAATGTGAAGATAGTATTTTAAATATAATCAAAAATTTATTTAATGGTCCATCTCAACATACAGATGAAACTGCGACAAGTGAAAATGGTAAAGTTACATATTACAGAGGATATGCTAATAAATATAATGTTTTATATAAGTATCATCATAACAAAGGAGATAAACCAATAAAGGAAGATAATATATTAGAAAACTATTTTGGAGTTTTAATAACAGATCATGATACAGGAATGTTTAAATATGGTACAAATAATCAAGATTGTATAATTCATTTTGGCAGATATTGTATAGAACAGAAACAAAATATATTAGTAACTTCATGGCAAATGAATTTATACAATCTACTTTTAAAATTTGAAAGAAATAGAAAAATCTTAATTAAATATAATGTTAAAAAATTTAAAGAAGAAGAAATCAAACAAATGGAAGAAGAATACGATTCAATATTGAAAATAGCAAAAGAAGAAAATGAATTAATAACATCTACATATTGGAAAGATAAAGCGACCACATTATTAAATAGATGTATAAAATATAAAAAACAAATGCTATTTTATATTCATGACTTTACAATAGATTATGACAATAATTTTATGGAAAGAGCCTTAAGAATGATAAAAGGAAAAACAAAAGTATCAGGAGGTTTTAGAAGTTATGATGGTGGAATAAGATTTGGAAATATAATGAGTATAATAAAAACATCAAAATTAAGAAATATAAATCCATTTAATTCAATACAAGATATTATGAGTGGAAAAGTATTATTTGCATAAACTAAAAAAGACACTTAAAAAATGTCTATTTTAGTCGTGTTATGGCTGAGTAGTAACCGTTTATATATAAATTTTGATTTGGATATCCCGAATTAAAAAACTCATACATATTACCATTATAGTACAATTTATTTGTATAGAAAAATTACTAAGGAGGTATATATATGAGTCGTAATTATTCTAACAAAAATTTAACAGAATTGGAAATAGGGAATATTGAATTTTATCTTAATGAAAACAAAAGACCGTCAGAAATTGCATTATTATTAAAAAAAGATCCTTCTGGTATTCGAAAAGAAATTAAAAAATATTCTTCTTATTTTGGTACTGCTAGAAAATGTTCTAATTGTTTAAACAAAAATGATTGTCATCAAAAATATTTGTGTGATAAAATCATCGATAATGTTAGATGCTCACAATGTAAATTTTGTAATTATGCAGTTAAAATATGTCCTAACTACAAAGTGAATATTGAATGTGATTTATTAAAGAAAAATCATCATGTTTGTAATGGGTGCGAATTATATTTAAAATGCAATAAAGTTAAAATTAAATATCATGCAGAAACTGCAATAAAAATGCATAATGCTGTTCAAAAAGTTTCTAGAATTGATACTAAAGTAGATAAGTTTCCAGAAGAATTCAAAAAATATCTTGCTGATAGAATTAAAAATGGTATTTCTCCTGATATTATTATGAATACTTTACCAGATAAATATAAAATGTATAAATCTTCTACTTCAGCTTTTTATGAATGGATTGATAAAGGTTTATTAGATTGTTGTAATTTAGATTTAAGAAATAAAGTATCAAGAGTTAGATATGGTGCTAATACAACAAAAAGAAATACAATTAAAGGCCATCAATTAAACGGAAGAAGTATTGAAAATCTTACTGAAGAAGAAAGAGAAAATAGAACATTAGGTATTGCTGAATTTGATACAGTTGAGGGAATTAAAGGTGGTGAGTTATTATTTACCATTATGATTCCTTGCTTTTCATTAATGCTAGCATTTAAAATCAAAAATAAAACACAAGAAGAAATTGGTAAAGTACTAGATGATTTAGAAGATAAATTAGATACATATTTTTATGTTTTATTTAGAAAAGTTATTCCTGACAATGGTGGAGAATTTACTGATTTTAAAACATTAGAAACATCAATACATTCAACTTTAAACAAAAGAATGGAAGTTTATTATACACATACTTATGCTTCTTATGAAAAACCACATATAGAAAACAATCATATATTATTAAGATGGTTAATAAAAAAAGGTTATGATATTACATTACTATCTAGTGACGATATACTAGATATAATTAATAGATTAAACAATTATCCAAGACCAAACAAAAACTATAAAACACCACTTCAACTATTAGAGGAAGAATTAGGAGATTATATTTTAGAATTATTAAACTTACATCATATTCCAATTTCTGAACTTAATATGAAAGATATGATAATAAAAAATCAAGAGCGAACAAGGTGAGTTCATTTTAACTCTTGATTTTTTATTTCATATTTTTACAATTAAATCCCCAATAAAGTTCATCTTTATTGGTTATCGATTGTTAAAAACGGGATATCAAAACGGGATTTCCTCTCCAAAATTAACCAAAATTTTATTGATTTGTTAATTATTCTATTAATTTTTTAATCATTATGGCTGAGTAGTATCATTTTTT
>CAZQOM010000088.1:0-4708 GCA_964595145.1 uncultured Anaeroplasmataceae bacterium
CTAAATAAAGAATTATTCATCTTTATTTTTTTCTTTTAAAGAATCTCTAATTTCTTCTAATAATCCAATAACAGGATCTTTTACTTCAACCTTAATTTCTTCAGGTTTTTCATCTATTGTTGCTACTTCTTCAACTTGTTTTTTAGCTTTTAAATTATCTTCAAATTCTTTACGTTTTTTAGCTAAAGTAGTAAAAACTTTTAAAATTATAAATAATGTTAATGCTATAAAGAAGAAGTTTAAAATTGATTCGATAAATGCGCTCCAATCAATATAATTTAAAACCTTATATGATTTTCCATTTGGTCCTAAAATAACTGCATCAATAGAAGTAGTAGAATCGGCTAATTTAGAATTTGGTAATATTGTATATAGTCCAGATGACATTCCTGGTATAAAAGATAATCCCCAATTAACAACTGGCATTAATATTTGTTTATTAAGAGTTGTAACAATAGTATTAAATGCACCTCCTACAATAACACCAACAGCCATGTCTAATACATTACCTTTTGTAATAAATGCTTTAAATTCTTGTATTAATTTTTTCATAGTTAAACCTCCTTGATATAATTATAATAAATATTGATAAAATTGTAAAGAAATAAAGAAAAAAATGCTAGATTATGGTATAATTAAATAGGTGATTTTAATATGATAAAAATCGATGTTCACACTCATTTAATCAAAAATATATGTGGTATAGGTTCAGAAGGTGAATTAACACCTATTGGTAAAGGTAAGGCTATATACGCAAGTGGTAAAATAATTCAATTAATTCCAGAACAATATGGAGATAAGGAATTAACAAATGATGTTTTAGTTGATGTTTTAAATAAAAATGATGTTTTATTCAGTGTATGCTTACAAGGTAATTATGCAGGATTTCAAAATATATATACTTATGAATCATCTTTAAAATATCCTGATAAATTAATTCCAGCTGCTACATATGATCCATTTTTTAGAAATAAGGATTTAATTATCAAACATTTATTTGAAGATTTAAATATTAAAGTTTTAAAAATGGAAGTATCAAATGGTTCTGGATTGATGGCTAATCATCCTACAGTACCATTAAATGGAGATGTGATGAATAGTGTATATGAGATTGCAAGAAAATATAATTTAATATTTTTTATTGATATAGGTAGACCATTTAATAATTGTTATCAAATTGATGAATTAAAAGAAGTGATTTTAAAATATCCTGATATAACATTTATTATATGTCATTTGACTGCTCCTCAAATAAATCAAAAAGATATATTAGAATATAATTTAAATACATTTAAATTAAATAATGTTTATTTTGATATTGCAAGCTTACCTAATAATACTAAAGGATCATATCCATTTGATTTAGCACAAGAATATATTAGATTAGCTATTGATATTGTTGGAAAAGATAAAATTTTATGGGGAAGTGATTTCCCAGCAGCAATGAATTACTGTAGTTATGAACAGTCTTATAGTTATATAGAAAACAGTAATTTATTTACAACCGATGAAAAAGAACATATTTTATATAAAAATGCTTATAGATTATTTGGAGATTTAAGAAAATGAATAGTATATATATACATATTCCTTTTTGTAAAACTATATGCTCATATTGTGATTTTCCAAAACAAATAGCTAAAGAAGAAGTTCAAAACAAGTATATTGATAATCTTATTAATGAATTTAGATATTACGAGAAACAAGATTGGTTTTATAATTGGAATAAAAAAACAAATAGTATATATATAGGAGGTGGTACTCCTAATAGTTTATCACTTGTTAATTTAAAAAAATTATTAAATGTATTAAAGCCATATTTATTAAATAATAATGAAAATACAATTGAAATTAATCCTGAATTATTAACGATAGAACAGGTAAAATTATTTAAGGAATTTAATATTAATAGAATTAGTATAGGTGTTCAAACATTTAATAATGATATTATTAAATTAATTAGAAGAAATCATACATATTCAGATGTTTATAAGGCAATTAAATTATTAAAATCTAATAATATTGATAATATTAATATTGATATGATGTATGGACTTCCTAATCAAACATTAAAAAATTTAAAAGAAGATGTTAAAATAGCTTTAAAATTAGGTTTAAAACATATTTCTTATTATAGTTTAATATTAGAAGAAAAAACAATATTAGAATATCAATTAAAGAAAAAACAAATTAATTTACCTAATGATGATTTAGTTGTTGATATGGCTAATTTTTTAACAAAAAAACTTAAAAAAAGAGGTTTTATTCATTATGAGATTAGTAATTATGCTAAAAAAGGATATGAATCTATTCATAATTTAGGTTATTGGAATTGTGATGAATATATAGGAATAGGAGCTAGTGCTTGTGGATATATTAATAGTTACCGCATTACTAATAATCATAATTTAAATAAATATTATGAAAATTATATTTTAGAAAAAAATGAAATATCTTTAAATGAAAAAAAACAAGAATTTATGATGTTAGGATTAAGAAAAATAAACGGTATTGATATTAATGAATATTTTAATAGATTTAATAGTTATCCTGATAATGATTTTAACATTAATTATTTAAAAAAATTAGATTTAATAGATGAAAAAAATAATCATATTTTTATAAAAAAAGATAAAATATGGTTAGGAAATCTAGTTTTTGAACAATTTGTAGGAGGTGATAAGTTTGAATAACAAAGATGTAAGTTTTTATGAATTTTCTGATTTTAGATACTATTTACAAAATGATAAAAGATTAAGTGATAATACTGTTTCAGCATATATGACTGACTTAGAATTATATGGTAAATTTTTAATAAAATATCAAAATATAAACGATATTACATATGTTACTGATGAACATATTAATAAATATATAGCTTCACTTAAAAGGTCTAACTTATCTAAAACTACAATATCAAGAAAAATAATTGCAATTAAAGAATTTCATAAATTTTTATATTCTGAAAAAATTTCTGATGAAAATCCTGCTAAATATATAGATATGCCTAAGTCTTCTAAAACTTTACCTGTTGTATTAAGTAAAGAAGAAATAAATAAAATGCTTGAATCAATTGATACTTCTACACCACTTGGTTTAAGAAACAAAGCTATGATTGAAACATTATATGCATCTGGACTTAGAATTAGTGAATTAATTAATTTAAGCATATCTGATATTCATTTAAGAGAAAAATATATTGTTGTTATAGGTAAAGGGAATAAAGAAAGAATGGTTCCTTTAGGTGATATGGCAGTTATATCATTACGTAATTATATCGAAAAAGGAAGACCATTTTTATCTAAAAAAGGTGGTAATATATTATTTTATAATTATCAAGGCAATTCGATTTCAAGACAATCTTTATATAAATATATAGTTAAATTAGCTAAAGATAATAATATATTAAAGGAAATATCACCACATACAATTAGACATAGTTTTGCAACACATTTATTAGAAGGTGGAACTGATTTAAGAATTGTACAAGAATTATTAGGTCATGAAGATATATCAACAACACAAATATATACTCATATAGATAGAACTAGATTAAAGGAAATGTATGAAAATACACATCCTTTAGCTATAAAAAATAATAAAAAAGAAGGAGAATAAAAAATGTTTAAAAGAGTATTTTTAGTAGTAATGGATTCAGTAGGATGTGGTACTGCTCCACTTAGTTTTAAATATAATGATGAGGGGGCTAATACTATATCTCATATTGCAAGTGCTACAAAAGGAATTAATCTTCCTACTTTAGAATCATTTGGATATGGTAATTTAACTGATATTTTAGGTGTGAAACCTAATAATAATCCAATTGCTTATTATGGAAAAGCAGATGAATTATCAACTGGAAAAGACACAATGACTGGTCATTTTGAAATGGTTGGTATACATACAACAGAACCATTTAAAACTTTCACTGATACAGGATTTCCTAAAGAATTAATTGATTTATTAGAAGAAAAAACTGGTCATAAAATAATAGGAAATATTGCAGCAAGTGGTACAGAAATATTAAAACAATTAGGTGAAGAACATATAAAAACAGGAGCTATGATTGTATATACATCAGCAGATAGTGTTTTGCAAATAGCTTGTCATGAGAAATATTTTGGATTAGATGAATTATATCGTTGTTGTAGTATAGCTCGACAAATATGTTTAGATGATAAATATAAAGTGGGTCGTATTATTGCACGACCATTTATTGGCGAATCAAAAGATACTTTTAAAAGAACTCCAAATCGCCATGATTATGCACTTTCACCAGCACATGAAACTACATTAGATGCATTAAAAGAAGAAGGTTATGATGTTATTTCAATAGGTAAAATCAATGATATATTTAATACTTGTGGAATAACAGAAGCTCATAAAACTGTATCAAATCATAATGGTATGGAAATATTGAATGAAATGGCAAAAAATGACTTTAAGGGATTATGTTTCTTAAATTTAGTTGATTTTGATGCTTTATATGGTCATAGAAGAGATGCTGAAGGCTATAAAGCATGTTTAGAAGAATTTGATAACGATTTATCTTCTTTTTTACCACTAATGAATGATGATGATTTATTAATAATTACTGCAGATCATGGGAATGATCCTACTTGGAATGGGACTGATCACACAAGAGAATATGTACCAATTCTAGTTTATGGTAAAAAATTATCTAGTGGAAATCTTGGCACTAGAACTA
>CAZQOM010000089.1:0-4684 GCA_964595145.1 uncultured Anaeroplasmataceae bacterium
ATATTTACCTACTCAATTAAATACAATTGGAAATTATGCGTTTAATGGTTGCAAAGGATTATTAGAATTAATTATTCCTGCAAACGTTAATACAAGTATTGGAAGTCATGCATTTGCTAACTGTACTTCATTAAAATATGCAAAAATGACTAATGATTTATTAGGTGAATATATGTTTGCTAATGATACAGCATTAGAACAAGTATATTTAAATAATACAATCACTTTAATTCCACAACATTGTTTTTCTAACTGTATATCATTAAGATTTCCAAATATACCTTCATCAATTACTGATATTGGAAATTATGCATTTGAAAAATGTTTATCAATTGATGAAGTGGTAATTCCTGATACTGTACAAAACATGGGTGAAGGTGTTTTCTTTAATGTTAATATGAAAAAAATAACTTTACCATTTATTGGTAATCATAGAAATTCAACATATAAAAGAAATTTAAATACCTCTGGTACTAATTATTCATATGCACCATATTATAAATTTCCATCTCATATTGGTTATATTTTTGCTCCTGGAGATTTAGTATATGAAAATGGAGATTCATATTCATGTATATCTGTCGTATTAAAACAATCTGGTTATAATTATAATCTTCATGGTGCTATGCAAATTAGATGTTCTTTACCAATGAGTTTAAAGGAAGTAATTGTTACTGATGATGAAAATGTTACTGGCCTTGCATTTGTTGGTGCTAGATATATTGAAAAATTAACATTTTCTAATAATACTAAATATATTGCATCTAAAACATTCTATGGAATGAATGCTTTAAAAGAATTAACAGTTCCAGCTATTTGTAATAGTAATGATTATTATTTTTCAGACTGGTTTGCTTATGAAAATCTTAATGATATATGTCATTATTATGTTTATACATCAAGTTATAGAATAGCTAATTATTATCAAACTGGAACATATGGTGTAAATCAAAATGGTGTTGTTGGATATGTTCCTACATCTTTAAAAAAGATTAATTTTACAAATGTTACTACATTAATTAATTATTCTTTATGTAATTTAACTTATTTAGAAGAAGTTAATTTCTATAATGATACATTAACTAACATTGGTAATTATGCATTCTATAATAGTGGTTTAAAAACTATTACAATACCTTCTACAGTAACAAGTATTGGTGTAAGTGTTATTGCAGAATGTTCTAATTTAAAAACTGCTATAATGAAAAATAGTAATATATCTGAAGAATCATTTAAAAACTGTACAAGCCTTGTTGATGTTCAAATATTAGGTGAAAATGTAGTTATCGACAATAATGCATTTAATGGATGTACATCTTTAAGAAAAATTAGATTTGATGAAAATGTTATAAGTATTGGAAGTGCTATACTTGCAGGATGTAAGAATTTAAGTTTAATCGAAATTGCTAAAGTAGGAAATGATACAAACCATAACTTAGCTTACTTATTTGGTGAAGAAGAAGTTGAAGGAATGGTTTTAAATAATGGTATAGATGTTAATAACCAAATAGTTTCTAGATATTTTCCAGTTAATTTAGAAGTTCATTTGATTGGTACAAGTGTTGTAAGCTATGCACTTAATAACTTAAAGTCAATTACTAGTGTTTTATTAGCTGAAACTATAACTACAATTGGTGATTATGCTCTTGCAAATTTAAATATTATTGAAATTAGAATTCCAACTAAAACGATTAATATTGGTGAATATTTATTATATAATAATAAACAATTAACAACTGTTATATTTGCGGAAAAACATACAAATATACCTGCACATATGTTTGAAGATTGTACAAGTTTATCAACAGTATTATTTGAAAAAGATGTTACAACTACTACATATGTGTATATTTCAAATAATGTTTATGAGAAATATGTAAATGACATTTCTACTAATACATATTTTGCTCTTGTTAATTCTTTATTCACAGATGAAACTGATTTAGTAGAAGTTATTAAAATTAATGATAATTTCTATATATATAATGAACAAGAATTTAGCTATTTAGCTTATGGTGAAGATAATTTATTAGGTACAAGTGATGATAATTATATAACATTCCATAATGGCGAGGTTGTTAATTTAAGAAAAATTAATACAAAATATTATTATGATAATTTAGATGGTACTTTAATTGAAATTACATTACTACAAAATGGTGGTTTTAATGTTATAAATAATAATAAAGTATGTATTGCTGATGGTGTTTTACAAAATGTTATTATAATTGATGGTAAAAATTATCTTAATACAAATAATCCAAGTTTATATAGAAGTAGTGGAGAAAATAATATTTTAGGAGATAGTGATGATACATACCTTCACTATGGTTCTAGTCAAAATTTTGATACTCCTGATAATATTGAAAATGTTATTGAATATAATTCAAAACTATATAAAACATATTTTAATAATGTTTATCAAGAATTAATTATTACACCATATCAAGCACAATCAACAGATGCAGATGGTAATATTATACCTGAAGTACCTTATAGTGTTGCATTAGGCGATTATTTTAGTGCAGGTCCTGATAAAATAATTGGTACAGAAGATGATATTAAAGAAGGTAGTTATAATGGTGATTTTATAATTGTTAGTAATGATGATCCAAATTATGGAAAAATCAAGGTACAAATAGATTCTTATAATCCTATATATTATAATGAAACTGAAGGTGTATTTTATATTCATACATATTATGGTAATTATTTAGGCTATGGCTTAGATGGTTTACTTGGAACGTCTGATGACTTATTGCTTTCAAATGCATTTGGCGGCAAAATTATAGAAGAAATAATTGAAGTTCCATTTATAGACTTGCCAAGAGAAGAAGTTTCTTTTGTATCAAAGACAATTTTAGACAATTCTATGTATAATGATATATTAACTATAGATGAAAGAGCATTCTATAATTGTTCAAGTTTAACTAATTTAGCTTTATCTGAAAAATTAATTGAAATTAACGATGAAGCATTTAGAAAATCAGGATTAACATCAATTGTTATTCCAAAGAGTGTAACTACATATGGTGAATATACATTTGCTGAAACTAAGTCATTATCTACTGCAAATATTGAATCAGTAAATAATGGTAATTATATGTTCTTTGAAAGTAGTATTCAAACTGCTATATTTTCAATTGATACAACATATATTGCAGTTGGTGCTTTTAAAAATTGTACAAATTTAACAACTATAGTTCTTGTTACACATTATATAGAAGAAACTAAATATAAATTACCATACGGTGTAGTTAGTGGTGATTTATATGATGTTACAGGATATATTTCATTTATCTTAACATATTCTACACTAAGTGAAGTAGGATTTGATGGTATAAGTGATACCATTGATGATTATTATACTAATGGAACAAAGACATATTTATTAAAAGATAATACTGAAGTTGTTGTTGATGAAAATAATAAAAAGATATATAAGGTATTAGGACAAAATTTATATACACTATTAATTTTTGATTATGAAAATAATACTGTAAGTGAATCTAGTGATATTATATGTGCTGGTTCATCTCAATCTATATTAAATGAATTAGATAATATTAATAATATAGAATCTGATGATAATGGTTATTATTATATAAAGGATAATGTTAAACATTGTTCTGGAAGTGATAATCTTTTAGGAACTACAGATGATAAATTAGTTATAAATATTAATGGATCTGATTTAGTTGTTAAAAAAGTTAATGATAATTATTATACAATTAACCCAGAATATTCTACTGAGAATATATATTATAAGGTTGATAATATTAATTTAGTTAAGACTTTAGTATATTATGATAATGGTATTTATAATGAAAATGTTGTTTATTTAAATTCATCTTATTATATTAATAATAATGATGGCACATATCATAAAATGGTAAATCAAATATTATCTACATCTAATCAATTAGTTGTAATTTATAATGGTAAAGATTATGATGTTTCTAAAACTAAAGATAATGAAATATATACAAAACTTGAAAAGAAAGAAAATAATATAATCAAATATGGTAATGTTTATAGAATTTGGACTTTTGATAATGAAACATCTTATGTTGATTATTCAGCAGGAAATGATTTAGATATTACAACAAAAGAAGATAATGAAATTGCTATATATTTAAAAACACGAGATATTTATGTACTTGAAGTTGATGGTTATAATGGCCTATATAAGGAAGCTTCAATAGATGGCTTATTAGGTACAGATGATGATGTTTATTATGTTGAAGAAACTGATTATAATTTTATTTATGATATAAATAAAAAGGTTTGGTATCATGATAATGGTAGAAATGTTTGGACAATTCTACAAATTGAAACTGATGAATTCAAAACTATAACTGTTTGTTTAGGTGATGATAATCAATATAATTATAATGATGATTATAATGATCAAGAATATAAAACAAATTCATCTGGTCAAGAAATTAAATTAGTTAAGGGAGAAGATGGACTATATTATTTATATAATAAGAGTGATCAAAAGAAGATTCAAATTGCTAATGGCTGCATGAAAGATTTGAATGAGGGAGTTAATACACCGATAACTGTAGATAAAAACAGGAACCTACTTGTATATACTTCTTTGCCAGGTTTAGGTGAAAACAGAAAAAATTATAAGCATAAAACAATAATTGATACAGTAAAGAAAAATTGTAATTTGCTT
>CAZQOM010000090.1:0-4676 GCA_964595145.1 uncultured Anaeroplasmataceae bacterium
ATATTTCTTTGTCTTTATAGGCTTTAATATTTTTATTATCATCAAAGCGTTCCATTAAATATCACCTCCACTAATTGCTTCTTCTAATGATTGAAGGCGAACAATTTCTTGATATTCACTACAACTTTTTAAAAGTTCATCATGAGTACCTATACCAGCAATTCTTCCTTCTTCCATTACAACAATAAAATCAAGATTTTGAACAGTAGATATACGATGAGCAATCATTATTGTAGTTTGATCTTTTCTTAATTCTTTTAAATTTTTTAATATAGTTTCTTCAGTTTTAGTATCAACTGCTGAAACTGAATCATCAAAAATTAATATGGCTGGATTTTTAACTATAGCTCTTGCGATACTAACTCTTTGTTTTTGACCTCCAGAAAGTGTTACACCACGTTCACCTAAAATTGTATTATATTTTTCTTGAAATTCAATTATGTTATTGTGAACATCAGCAAGCTTTGATGCTTTAATAACTTCTTCTTCATCAATAGATTCATATGCAAAAGCTATATTATTAGATATAGTATCACTAAATAAGAAATTATCTTGTGGAACATAACCTATATAATCTCTAACAATTTTAAAAGGTAAATGCATTATATCAATATCATCTATAAATATTTGATTAAAATCTATATTATAAGTTCTAAGAAGTAAATCAACTATAGTCGTTTTACCGCATCCAGTTCTACCTAATATACCTACCATTTTACCCTTAGGTATAGTAAATGAAATATTATCAAGTACTTGATTAGATCCATCAGGATATTTAAAAGATAAATTTCTAAATTCTATTTTACCTTCAATTTTATCAACATTAACTACTTCATCATCAACAATTTCTACATTTTCATCTAAAAATTCATCTATTCTTGATAAAGATGCTTTAGCTTGAGCACGCATATTTATAAGTTGAGCAACAGCCATAAATGGCCATATTACTGCATCAAAATAACCGATAAATTCAAGCATTTTACCTGTTGTAAATTCTTCATTATTAAAACCATTAATAACAAAATAACTTCCTCCAGCAAATAAAATAACAAATATTGATGAGATTATTGCAGTTAATAAAACATTTAATAAAGTTGAAAATTTAGCAAAATCAATATTTTTATTTCTATTATCTTCATTTATTTTATCAAAATGTCTTATTTCATGAACCTCTTTAACAAAGGCTTTTACTACTGCAATACCACTGAAATTTTCTTGAGTAAAATCACTTAAATTCTCATATGCTTGTTGTCTTGCTTTAAATTTCTTTTCCATAATTCTTCCAACTAAAACAGATACAACAGCTATTAAACTTAAAGGAATAATACTAAAACAAGCTAAAATCCAGTTATTCATAAACATTTTAACAAGTGCCATACTACCTAAAAATAAAGCATCTACAGTCATTACTGTACCACTTGCAAAAGATTGTCTAATAACTTGTAAGTCATTAGTATATAATGCCATCAGTGCACCAGTTTTATGATGTTTATAATATGCGTTTGAAAGTAATAAAGAATGACTAAACATATCATCTCTAATATCTGATTCTATTCTAGCTCCAACTCCAAAAATACAATAACGCCATGTAAATCTACCAACAAACATTAATACTGCAATAATACCTAATTCTATCATTAATTTTGTTATATTATCGGGATTATTAAATAATGAATTTGGATCATTTTTAGCACTATCTGCAATTCCATCTATAACCTGTCCATATATATTAGGAATTTCTAATTGGACCCAGTTAACCACTAAAAGTGCTAATATACCAAAAAGAAAAAATAAAAAATATTTTAAATAATATTTATTTATATGTTTTCCAAATATCATACTTTATTCCTCCATTTATCTAATATTTGCTTCATATCATAAGGAATATCTTTTTTTATATACATTTCCTTTTTAGTAATAGGGTGAATAAAATCTAATTCATATGAATGTAGAATTGGTCTTGATTCATTTTTACCACAATATAATATATCGCCAATTAAAGGATGTCCTATATAGCTTAAATGAACTCTTATTTGATGTGTTCTACCAGTTTCTAATTTTACCTTAACAAGGCTATATCTACCAAATTCTTCTAATACCTCATAATGAGTTATAGCATTTTTCCCTGTTTTAGAAACTCTTTTTCTTTGATTATGATGTCTATCTTCACCTATAGGAGCATTTATTGTACCTATTTTTTCTTTAAAAATACCTGATGTTAAACATAAATATATTCTACTTAATTCATGTGTTTTAATCATTTCATCTATACTAGCTAAAGTTAAGCTATCTTTAGCAAATATTAAAATACCTGTAGTATCTATATCTAACCTGTGAGCATATTTTATAGATAAATCTAAATTTTTATTTTGATAATAATTACTAACAATATTACACATTGTACCAGTTTTATTTTTATCATCAGGATGAACTAATATATTTTTAGGTTTATTTACAATTAATAAATAATCATCTTCATAAATAATATCAAGTTTTTTATTATCAGGATAAAAATCTCTATTCTCATTATATTCTATTTCAATATAATCATTAGGTAATAATATATAATTTCTATTTTTATTTATACCATTTACAAATATTTTCTTTTCATTAAAAATTAAATGAATTTTAGTTTTACCTAAATTATAACTTTCTAAATATTCTAATAATGTTTTACCTATATGTTCATTTAAAATATCATATTTAATTCTCATATATATATTTACTTTCAATTAAACCTATAACACCATTATGCTTTATTAAGCTATATGGTAAAGCTTTTTTTATAATTGAAATAATATCTCCTTTCTTTAAACTTAAGAAAGTATTGTTTCCATCAAAACAATAATATTTATTATCACTTTTAGTTATAAATTCTTCATTAACCCATAATAAATCTTGACTATCAACTGGTTTAATTAAATAAAAATCTAAATCCTTAGTTATTATTTCAACTTCGTTTTTACCGAATTGTATATTATATGAATTTTTAGGTTTTTCATAATAAATATCTTCTTTTATTTCATATTTTGGATAATGGTCTAAATAAAAATATGAAAAAGACATATCTTTAATATTATTTAGTATAACAACATTTATTTGTCCACCTTTAACAACATTATTTCCTCCATCAATAGAAATAATATTTTTCTTTTTATCAAATATTGGATTAACACATGCTATATCAGATAAATAATTTCTAGTAGGATAATGCCCAACAATCATAGTTAGTGGTTGAGGTTTTGATATAGTTAAAAAATTATCAAATTTTAAAACCTTAATAGCTTCTGATGGAATATTATTTATATCTAGTATACCACCATGTACTAAAACAATTTTATCATTAATAAATATTACATCTGGTAAATTATCGATAAAATTATAATAATTTTGATAATTTTTATATACTAAATTAATAAAATCATCCACATCCATATCTCTTTTTAATTCATAATTTAATTTATAGGCAATATCATTAATAAGAGATTTTTTTCTATCTAAAGCAAAATATAAAAATTTTTCTTTATCAAGAGGTGGTAAAATAAATCTTAAAATTTCATCACAATTACCAGCCATAAAAAAAACATTATCTAATTTATTTAATTCAATAATATAATCCATCATAGCTATATTATCTAAAAAATCACCTTTTTCAATCATATCACCTATAATAAAAAGATAATCATCTTGATTAAATTTAACTTCATCTAAAGCTTTTTTAAATAATTGTATATCACCATGAATATCACTTATAAATATTAATCTTTTATTTTCATCTATATTTAATTTCTTTATAATAGTTTTTTTATTCTTGTCCATCATGGTTTCTCCTTTCATTTAAGGAATATATACAGCCACAATATTCTTGTCTATATAAATCATATTCTGAAGAAAGTTTAATAGAATTTTTATATCCTTCTTCTTTTTTAAAATCTGAATATAAAAATTTTATATCATATTTTTTTTCTAATGAATAACCTATTTCATTAATCCATTTAGCAAGTTTATATGGAGAAATAGATAGTGTTGTAGTAAAAAAATCAAACCCTAATTCTTTAGCTTTTTTACAAGTTTTTTCTAATCTAAGTTCATAACATTTATAGCATCTTATACTTCTTTCACCAAGATTTTCTAAGTTCTTAACTTTTTCATAATAATCATCTGCATTATAATCATCATATATAACAGATATATTTTCATCTATTTTTTTACAAAAATCAATTTGTTCGTTTAGTCTTTTTCTATATTCTTCATATGGATATATATTATCGTTAGAATAATATATAGTTATATTAAAATATTTTTTTAAAAATAATAATGTATGAGATGAACAAGGAGCACAACAACTATGTAATAAAAGACTTTTTTTTGAATCTAAATTATTTAAAAATTTTAATAAATCTTTATAATTATTTATCATTTATTGTACCTCCTTTTTAAAACATTCTTTATTATTATATAATAAAAGTTTAATTTTAACAATAAAAGTGTTGAAATATAAAATATTTTGTTAATAAAAAAAGAAAAAACCAGATTACTGGTTAATTCTATATTATTTTAAATTAGCTTCTAATACTCTTATAAAATTCTTATAAGCTACTTTTTCTATTTCTTCTTTACTAAAACCCTCATCAGCCATAGCCTTAAATAATTCAGACATTTTTGAGGCATTATCT
>CAZQOM010000091.1:0-4669 GCA_964595145.1 uncultured Anaeroplasmataceae bacterium
ATGTTTTATACCACTTTTATTCTTACTAGAAGTAATATCCATCCATCCTTTATGATTTAAAGTATTAGGATTTTTAGGTAAATAAGATCCATTATAAACACCTTTTGCTCTACACCAGTTATTATATTGAACTTGTCTATATTCCTGTAATGTCTTAGGTTTATCGACATGAACATAATGTGAAGGCTTCTCAGTGCAATGGTAAACAAAACTTCTAGCAATTTTATTTAAAATTCCCATAGTATCTCACACTCCTTTCTTGAAATTTTCAAAAGAAAATGATAAGATACTATTTGTGGATAGATATCTATCACTTAAGATTTGTTAGTTGCAGCTGACAAATCTTTTTCTTTTTTCTACACTTATTATAGCAAAATAAAAACACACTGTCAACCAAAAGGAATACAATGTGTTTTTTTCTTTATTTTTTATTTTCTTTATACATTTCCTTCAATTCTTCAACTGTAGGCGATACATTATTAATCGTTCTATGTAACATAGCATGACAATTAGGACATACAGTAATTAAATCTTGGATTGCATCTGCCTCATGGTTTTCACCATATTCACTAATTGGTTTAATATGATGAACATGTATAAATTCTTTACCTATCTTCCCATAAATGTCTTCTAAATTAACACCACAAACTTGACAAACATATCCGTATTTTTGAATGCATATTCTTCTTAATTTTGGATTCCTTTCATAAACATTAACTACTTTTTGAGTTTTAGTTCCTTCTTCATAGATTGTAGTAATGTTAGGATCTATTATTTCTCCTGAATCTCCAATAGATATAGAATCATTAATAAATCTTAATGCATCATTTACTATATCTTTTGCTTCTTCAGTATCTGCATACCACACATTTGCTTGTCCAATATTATCATTTTTTCTCTTAGGGAAACTAAATGTTCTATCATCAGGTGATAACAAGTAAGCATCTTCTTTTTTACATTTAAAATAATATCCGCCATCCTTATATCTTTCACTTTGAATAATTGATGGTTGCATACTACCATATACAGTAGCATTCTTATAATACCCAACTATTGTTCTACCTTTTGAACCCTTTGCAGTAAAAATAATAATAACATCTTTCAATATATTTCCTTTGCAAGTAGAATCAATCCTTGATAAATTTATTTTCAAATTTGATGATTGAACAAAACCATAGCAGTATCCATCTTGTACTAAAAAATTATTTTCTTCGTAACCATATCTATGTTCCTTTACCCATGAACCTCCAGAATAAACTTCTTCAGGTCCTTGATACTTTTCCATATAAGCCACATTTGCAAATAATACTCTTTTATAATTTTTTGAATTTTCATCAATCAATTCTATCTTATTAACAGGTGAACCTATCAATTTAACCTTAGTAGCAATTCTGACATTAACATGTTTATATGGATTTGATTCTAATTTATCTTTTTTAAAAGCACCTACAAATCTATAATCATGATTATTAAACATCACAAAAATTAAAATTACATTATCTTCATCATCGATATTTACTGGCATAGGTGGTTCAGAAGTTATTATAGAACAATCTTCATTATATGCGTTTTTCCAACCAGAAACATTATCTTTGATATTTCCATTTTTATCTTTTACAATTTTAGGAAACCAAATATATGTTGTATTATTTATATCTGAAGTTGCTTTTTGATGTCCCTTATAATTTTTACCAAATAACTTATTCAAAATTTCTACATGACTCTCATATGAAATATTATCTAATGCATCTATTATTAATTCTTTTTTCACTTAACATCACCTGATTTGTAATACTTTATCTAATTTTATCATTTTTACTTACTTTTTTCTATAATACATACGCAAATACAATAACATTATTAACACAAATTTAAAAAGCTTAAGTTTTCACCTAAGCTTTGACTTGAAAAAATTATTTTTTCGTATGGGATAATAAAGTTACCGTCTCAACAGTAACACATTTGTTACAAAAAAATTGTCCGCATCCCCTTTTGGTTACTCTTATTATACTATTAACACATGTAAGAAAACCTTCGTATTTTGGGCGAAATTATAATTTTTGCCATGTGATGTAAAATTATTTTATTTAATTTTGTCTATGTAATACATAAGGAGGCTTATCGTACAATTGTCCAAACCCTGGTTTTTTTTGGACAAAATTAAAAAAATAAAGATATAAATAAAAAATTCTACTTTTTTTAGATTCTAGTCATTTGTTCACTGGTTTTACTATCGAGCTATAAAAAAGGTAAGTTCAAAACTCACCTTCAACATTAACTACCAATCTGCTCTACTAGTTATTTCGGTCACTACTGCAGCTGCCGTATTCAATAAATCATCATCAATTATTTCGCCAGCTTCTTTTGCTTGAGCAAGTGGTACTTCATAATTATCAAGAATAAAGTCAACTATTTCAGAAATATTATCCTCAGTTATAGAATCATATCCTAACGTTGGTAATACATTAGTTTTTATAAATTTTTCTGTCATCTCTGTATACTTTTCCATACTATTTCTTTCCTTTCATTATTTTATTATAAGTTTTTGTGTGAAGTCTATTAACAGATGTTACATTATTATTTTTGGGGTTTATTGCAGTAGTTATTTTGTTTTTGCTGCTTCTTCTATATGATGGTCTTCCTTTGTCATCACACTTTACCTCTGTCACATGAATAGGCTTGGTTGTTAGATTGACATACACTTCACCTTTAGTGATTTTTCTTTCATTCATATCATCTACACAATGTTTTGTTACATTATATTTTCTAACCTTATAAGGTTCTTTAGGGATAGATTTATCTCTAGATTTTCCAAATAAAAAATTTAATAAACTCATTAATTCTTTTCCTCCTTATATTTTGAGGAACTATTAGATTTAATAGCTCCTCAATCTTTTTAATTAAGTATGCTATTAATATCTAATTTAAATAATTGAATTAATTTTAACATTCTTATTGTTGATGGCCATTTTTATGCCATTAACATAATTATAAATCTCTCTTGAAGATTTAAGATTAATCATAGATGCTACTTCTTCATATGAATAATTAGATCTATTTATTGCATCATATAAAATATCTGCAAATTTAGTTTTTTCATTTTTCATTATCCATCCTTTCTAAGGATAGACTAATAATTAATTAACAAATCTTTTTTACTTCTTCATACAAGCCATTTAAAGTGTAATCACATTCATATACTTGATAATTTATTCCAAGTTTACCATAAAAAGTTTTATAACAACTCATTTTATATTGCTTAATATCTATATTTTCTTTCATACATTCACCTATATACATAGTTGAATATATTTGAGTATTTAAACATTTAACTAAACAGTCTATAGAATTATCACATTCTATCAGCTTATCTAATGTCATAAATTTATAATTTTCAGGTACATCAATTAAATCAGATGCTATATCTATTGATATTTTATGTTTATTCTCAAACATCATTTTATAAGTATTTAATAATATATTAAATTCCATTACTTTTCTTGTATCAGATTGATATTTGCAGTCAAAATAAACAATAATATTATTTTCATTAATTTCAGTCCTTATAAAGTTTTTCATATTACTAACTAAACCTTGTATTAATTTTGCAATTTTCATTAATATAAAATCTAAATCATTTCTTCTATATTTTTTTGCATTAATTAAGTCAATAATTGTATAAGACATAAAAATATGTTTTTCTTTTGCGTTAATAAATTTTAATATCGAATCAATATCAAATTTATCAGCGATAATATCGGGACTAAAAAAAGTATAATTACCATCTTCATTCTTATGAATTTGAAATTTATAACCATTAGCTGTAAAAGAATTTTTATTATTCTTTTCTTTAATTGTTTCTATATTAGCAATTGTTAGATTTCCTTCTATAGGTCCTACTTGTGTATTAATAATACAAATATCCCAGCCATATTTACTTTCTTCATTTTGAAAATCATTAAAATGTATCTCTCTATCTGCAAAATCCTTTTCTTCCTCTTCATTATAAAATTCATACCAAAGTTTAGGGTCTTCATAAATTTTAGGATTACTAGTATGATTACAAATTTTATAAATACCATCAATTTTCTTTACTTGAAATTTTCTATCATTAGCTGTAAAAGTTGTCTTATTTGCTTTTTCATCATTAGTTTTAATATTACATATAATTAAATTTTCAGTATCATCATTACCATTTCTATCTTGAGGTAATATATGATCAATATTCCAACCATATTTAGATTCCCTATTGTTATAATCTAAAAAGAACATAGGGCGTCCTGCATAATCACAAACATCATTATTATCTCCATATCTTTCCCGCCATAGTTTTAAAGCATTTTGTTTGTTAATCTTCATTATTATTCCCTCCAAATCGAAGATATTGTTAATTAAAATAAGTCCATCCTTTCGTTATTTTTAAGAAATAATAATGTTATAATTGTTTGCCACAAATTATTTGTTAACTGATTTTTCAGTAATTCTTTTTCAAGAATTAGCAAATACATCTCTTATTATGATAAGAGTTAATTATTCAATTATTATTTCCACAACTATTATAACATTAACATAATATTAATTCTATAATTTATATTTTTTTTGAACTATTGGTGCAAATTGTTAATGTCAATATAGAATTTACCAATAATGCTCAAATAACATTTACCAA
>CAZQOM010000092.1:0-4606 GCA_964595145.1 uncultured Anaeroplasmataceae bacterium
TGGGCGGAGCCTTCTTGTACATCACCTTTGCGATGAACAGAATCAGCAGAACAACTGCAACAACACCCACAACGCTTCCGACTACGGGTGCCACAACATTAAAAATTTCGGACATTCTTATCTCCTTTTATCCAGTATTTGATTTTTTCTTGCTGTAACAAAATTAGGGGGATGCTCGCTGAAACATTGGAACCACCTCCGTTTTAGATTCTATATAAGGTAAGATGGTGTTCACGGAAAACATCCGTGAGCATATCCAGTACCTGACCCCAATCGCCATTAGCAAGGCCGCACCCAATTCTGTAAGGCATCGCAATGGTATCTCCTGGTTTTACATGGTTTGCAACTTCTTGACACGCCATTTTCAAAGATGGTAAATCGGTGTACAACTTTGGAGTTCTGCCATAATCATATTGACCGAACAGATTGATAACCGCCCTATTGTCGTCAATTCTGACGCCACAAATCTGCCCCATGAGCTTTTGACGATTGTCTGCGTACTTGTCGCACACCTCTTTATATTTTTGAAACACAACAGGGCGTCGGTCACGGATCTGTTTCGCAACTCCGCTTCCCATAACACCCTGGCAGTTTACTTGATGACATATGTATTTTGCGCTTGTGTCTAAAAGATTGCCGTATACAATCTTGATCACTGGGCATCCCTCCCCAAAACTCTCGGATAATACACACGGTTTTCCATCTTTTCCTCGGCCTTTCTTGTCTTACCAAGAACCTCTTTTAACAGGTTAAGAAGCTGTCTTCCTTTGTCAGTACCGAGGTATTGAACCAACGGTTCCAGAATCATTGTAGTGTCCTTATGTTCACGCCTTTCTTGGCGACACTTAGCTAACTGAGTTGCGATTTTTGCACGCTCCTCATACTTAAGACCATCAAGCTCAAGGCTGTGCAGGTAGTCTTGCGTTAGCTTGTCCATCTCAACGATTTTCTCGCTGTTCCACTGGTAATCTTTTAATGCTTCATCAAACATTTTGCATACTGCGCTGATGTTTTCTGAAAAAACAGGTGTTTGCCTTTTCTTCATATTCACACCCCCAGAGGAATAATCCGGCTATAGAGAGCTGTATGCTTTTCATCCACATCCATATCGACATGGTAATGCCCAAAATACCAGTGTTTGAATCTACAATTATCTTCAATAAACTGCAGAAAGCTTGTAACCGCATCGTTTTCATACCAACTTGCAATCTTTGACTGGGTACTCTTGGATGCGCAATGCGTAATTATATAGTCCACACACCAGTTGTGTTTTTCCAACACCTCAACTGCGTGCTCAAATTCAGTCTTGCTTGGAATTTCTTCTTCCCACCAGGATATATTCGGCTTTCTTAGGTGCTTATCGTGAGAAGATGCCCCGCCCATGCAGAAAATCTTTGCTCCATCTATTTCAAACACTTCGCCTCTCATTAGGTGGAATAAACTTGGTTGAATTTCATGTACTGCACCACCAAGCTTGTTTACAATCGGAAACTCTGCAAGCATATGGTGATTTTCGTGGTTGCCATCCACAAATAGCGTGGTGAACGACCTTGTGTCGTACCACTTTTGCCAATACCTATCGTTCTTTGAACCATCCCACACGCAACCAAAGTCGCCACATATGATCAGAGAATCGCTCTTATTCATTGATTTCTGCTGCGGAAAACTTCTCACAGCAAGCTTGTGGACATCAATTTCTCCGTGGGTGTCACCAGTAACATAAACCATCCATACACTCCTTTCCTTGTTTGTTTTTCATCTGTAATCTACAATTAGTACCCGTCTTCAGAGGAAGCTCCGGAGGTTCTCCTCGTCGGGAGCTGCGGCGATCTGATGTCGAGTTCTCGGATTTCGCTCTTGGGTTGATGCCGGAAGAAACCCTGTGGTTAATGGGGTTTTCGGGTGTTGCCCAATATTTCCTGGCCCTGCGAGCAGTGTCATGGTTGCGCCGGGCGAATTCGCTGGAGGCGCCTGCTCTGCAGCGTGCTGCCTGGTGTTTCCTCCCGACCATTCGTTACTCCGATTTACAATACGGAGCATTAACTGAAACAGTTAATAATGCATTACAGATGATTTTTTAATGGCTATTCTCGCCAATGAATTAAATACAAGCTGTATTCCTCAGACTCAAGATCTTCAACAATCCTAAATCCCATTGCTTCGTACTGCTCCCATACAGTTGACCAGTCAATGTAATCTGTGATTTCGTCTTTACTGAGGAAGTCCAGAATCTCTCTTGTGATTCCCGTATCGAACGGAACTTTCAACTCTGTCGCAATGTAGCAGGCGGCAACATCTTCATTGCCCATCTTCCATGTAATATCCGACAGGTCTTCAAACATGAAATCGTTTTCTTTGATACGACGAACAAACTCGTCATCTCCCAGATCGCCGTCAACAGCCTCCATAATCAAGGCCAAGAATTCTGCGGTCATGCTGGGATTTTCACTATTGATTTCGTCGATAATGCTATTGAGTTCCCAAATATCCATTACTTGGATGTCGGGAACGGACGGTACGCAGTCGATGATGACATACTCACTCTGAGAATTCAGCTCAGACCTAATGTTTGATGGAATTGTTACGACCTTATCTTCTCCACAACCATCCCAATCCTGTAGTTCAAGTTTCAATTTGATCATTTGCCATCACCTCTTATTTTGTTTTGATTCTTTGTAATCATTACATATATAATCCTGATCCCTTCAGGCCAATTGGGCTGGGATACGAGTCCCAGTTCAGTCGTCAACTGTGAGGGTTCGAGTAGTTGTGAGTGTAAAACTCACGGAATTTCTGGTCTTGCTGGTGGGTTTCTTCACATGATTCCCTTTGTTGGCGGCTCCATCTCTGGAGGCTGGATGCTCTTGAGGTGTTTGCGCATCGCGGGCCGGCGGAGCTGCGGGCGTCACCAGTGGGTGGCTGTGTATTTCCTCCCAGCCATTCGTTACTTTGATTAACAATACAAAGTGCTATTTGCCAAAGACAAACAGCTATGCATTACAAAGAATTTTTTTGCTTAAAACAACGCCTGTTCGTATTGCTTTTGGGTTATTTCCCCATCTTTGCAAAGAGCATCAATCCAGCACGACCAATCAAACTGAACCTTACAGTAGTCTTCTCGCCGCGCTTTTAGGTATGCTTTATAGTTACCGTCGAAAACTTCGTCGATGAATCTTCTCTTGAGTGTTCTACATCTTTTAAGTTTGTGCATTACTCGCCATCCGCCTCTACCAGAAATGTTTCGTTCATATATGCCAGAACTCTGTTGGCATAGCCACTTGTTCCGGGGCTACCGGTGTTATAGCAGGTAAGAGCGAATTCGACAGATCCGTATTTTTCTATCAGCTCCGCAAGTAAATCACAGCCGACCCTGAAGTTTGAAAGTGGGTCGGACAGGTCTGTGACACCAAGCCGATTCATCCTTTCTTGATGCCAGCGAGGCTGAATCTGCATATATCCAATACTGTTTCCACTGTCTCCATTCACATTTCTATAGGTGGACTCGCGGAAGATAACAGCCAGAGCAAGCTCATAAGGGCAGCCTGTTTCCTCGCAAGCTGCCCATACAAGCCCCTGTAATTCATACTCAAACGGAATATGGTCGTAATACCTGAATGTTTCTTCTGGTTCCGACTCTGTCTCCGTTATTGGGTCTGAAACCAATGTGGTTTCATATGGAATATGAGTTGGCGGAATGGTTTCATATGTATTGCTGCCGGAGATAGTTGGGATTTCCGGCTCAAAATCTTCGTCCGGATTTGAAAGGCCACATAAAGCCATAGTTACGAATGCCAGAAAAAGCAGTGCTGCAATGATATGCTGTAGTCGCCTATTAGAACGACGCCGCCTTCGTCTTTTCTGATACAAGGGTAACACTCCTCTCTTGTGACCGATGCTGAAACTACTGGTTGAGATCCTCGCTCATGCTTTTCATAACATCGGTGTGGAACTTCTCATTGTTGTACTTGATTACGCTATCTACATACTCCTTTTCAACCATGCTGTAGTAGTTGACCAAGCCACGCAGAACCTGCACATCGTGCAATTCCCACTGGCGACCATTTTGACGGTCGAGAATATAGTTGCAGATCATCGCTCTCAGACGCTGCTTGTTCTTATAACCGATGGTAATCTCATTGTCCTTGTTGAGCATTACTCCAAGGTTCCAATTACTTCCAGCGCGTGAACCATAGCGTGTTTTTTCGTCTTTGATTTTGAATGGAGCACCAAACTCTGCGAGGGTAGAATTGATAAAGCCGATGATTTCATCCTTATCAAAACCCTTACGGCTTGAGAAGAGAGAGTCATCGGCGTATCTGGTATATACATAATGGTTTCCATTGAAATCACGGAGACAATTGTTGATACGGTGATCAATGGGAATCATCATCAAATTTGTAAGCATGGGGGAGATGGGTGTTCCCTGCGGAAGCCCTCCATTCAAAAAACACAGATCCAATGCCTTTTCCAAAGCATTGAACCCGCGCTGAGATTTCACAATCTCACTGAATGGGAATATCTTGGAGAGCATAGACATCAAAAACTTTGGCGTTGTACTGCCGAAGAAGTCAGAAAAATCGGTCTTGAGAAACCAGTGGCTTTCGTT
>CAZQOM010000093.1:0-4561 GCA_964595145.1 uncultured Anaeroplasmataceae bacterium
AATATTTAAATGATGAATTTTGGCTTTTTCTTTTGCAACATCAATAATAGAAGAAGATAAATCAAGTCCTTCTACATTATAACCCTTTAATTTTAATAATATTGCAAGAGTACCACTACCGCAAGCTAAATCTAAAATAGTAGATTCTTTTTTTAAGTATGGTTCAATAAAATACAACCAATTAGTATAATCTAATTCAGAAAATATATCATCGTAATAATAAGAAAATCTTAAATAAGCATTCATTTTTTCACCTTCAAACTTTTTATAATTTCTTGATCTATATCTATATAAATTGTTTTTTGTTTAGTATATGTAACAAAACAATTTCTTTTTCCAGGTATTTTTTTTATATTTCTTATTTGTGTATAATCTACTGCAATAGAAGAAGATAAATTTAAAGATGAATAATTAGCAGCAAGCATAGCTGCAGTTCTAATTAAATTTTCAGTTAAATTAGAAGTATTTAAAATAACATGTGAACCACTCGCATTTTGAATATGAAACCAATAATCGTTAGGCTTTGCAAGTCTATGAGTTAAATATTCGTTTTGTATATTATTTTTTCCAACAAATATTAAATTATCATCAACTATATAAGTTAAATAATTAGGTTTGTTTTTCTTTTTTAGAATTGTTTTATTATCAATTAAATATTTATTATCTATTAATTCTTGTCTTATTTCTAAAGCATCATTTATATTAGCACATTTAAGTTGATCTAATAATATATTAAAATATTCAATTTCATTTAAAGCATTATTAATTTGTTCATCAATAAAAATTGTTGCAGTTTTAGCTTTTTGATACTTTTTAAAGTATTTTTGACTATTTGTAATTATGTCATATTTTATATCTAAGTCAATAATAATATTTTCATTATTATAATAATTAAAGATAGAAACTTTTTTTTCTTTAGTTTTTAGATTTGGATAGCTTAATAATAATTCTCCTTTTATTTTATAATCTAAAGCATTTTTTGTTTCTAATTTTTCAATTTCTAATTTCTTTATTTTCTTTTCATTTTTATTTATTTGTCTATTAATAAATGAGACTAAATCATTTGTCTTTTGTTTAATTTTAGCATTTATATCAGCCTTATAATAATATTCATCTAATAATTCTGATAAAGAATTATAATAAATTGTATTATCATCATTTAACGGAATTATATAATAATCTTCTTTATTTTGAGTATTAATAAAAGAAGAAGGTTTTATATTATTATGTAAAATATTAAAAAATATTTCTTTACAAAATTCATCTTTAAAACAATAATTTGCTAAAAAAATTGATATTCCTTCTAATTTATTAATCATATCCTTAGGTGAATCAATTTTTAATTCATCTAATTCATTAATAGATAAATCATAAGGATTAAGTTTGTTTGATATAGGAAAAATATAAGAGGCATTAACCATCATTGTTCTTCCAAATTCTGTTATACCTGTATGTTTTAAAACTTCAAGAATTTTATAATTTTCATCTGTTAAAATTAAATTAGAATATCTACCCATTATCTCGCATATTAAATACTTATAATTGAAATCTTTCATTTCATTATATCCACCAAGTCTCATAATTAATATTCTATCATTTTTATATTGATATATATCCTCGATGAAATATCCTTCAATATGTTTTCTTAAAAACATTGTTAGACTTTTTGGATTTAATGGAAAATCATATGTTTTTTTAGTCAAATGGATTCTTGAAAAATCAGAAGAAAAACTTAATAATAAATTATAATTAATATGATTTGCTCTTATTGTAAATATAAAATCAGTATCACCAGACTCCATAATCTTAGTAATTCTTCCGGTTCTTAAGAAACTTATTTCATTTATCATATTGTGCATAAAAATTCCATCAAAACTCATAATATATCACCATCTATAAGTATAACATAAAAAAAAGATTTTATAAATTAGTTTTTTCTTTTATTATATTTCAAAATATGATAAAATAACCTTAATAAGGTGGTGCTTATTATGGCATTAAAAGAAAAAAAGTTTTTTAATAAATTAAGTCAATATTTTGAAAATAAGAATATACCATTTAATAATGATATAGAAAATATGAAACTTGATTTTGAATTATTTTTTGAAAATAAAAAATATATTATTTACCCATATATTTCTTATTCAAATGGATTATGTAGTATAAATATTAATATATCAGAAAACAATGTTAAAAACTATAATTATGATTTATTAAATAGATTTAATAAAGAATCATTATATTTTAAAGGATATTTGTTAGATACTGGTTTAATATGTTTAGAATACCGATTTATAGTAAATGAATTAGATAATATTGTTTTTGATAAAATAATTGATAGTATATATGCTTTAGAAGATTTAATAAATGATTTGTAAAACGCTTTTAATTGTTTTTTTCTTGTATAGTTTATCATATAATGATAAAATAAATAAAAGGGTAGGTAGTAAATATGAAGTTAAATGATCGTGGTTTATTAGTTGTTATATCAGGCCCATCTGGTGTTGGAAAGGGTACAGTTCGTAGAGCTCTTTTTAATATGCCTAATAATAACCTAGTTTATAGTGTTTCAATGACAACAAGAAAACAAAGACCCGGAGAAAAAGACGGAATTGATTATTATTTTGTTTCTAAAGAGGAATTCCAAAAAAGAAAAGAAGAAAATAAATTTTTAGAAACAGCTGAATTTGTTGGTAACTATTATGGAACACCACTTGATAAAGTTAATGAACAGCTAGATTTAGGAAATGAAGTTGTTTTAGAAATAGAAGTAGATGGTGCTCAACAAGTTAAAAAGAAAATGCCTGATTGTGTTATGATTTTTATTGTACCACCTGGAAAACAAGCATTATATGATAGATTAAAACGTCGTGGAACTGAATCTGAAGAAATTATTCAAGAAAGAATAGCTAAAGCTAATCGTGAATTTAAAGTAGCTCATTTATATGATTATATTGTTGTAAATGATGATGTTAATAATGCTGCAGATAGAATAATGGCTATTATTCGTGCTGAACACGCGAAAACTGAACGTTCAATTCATAAATATATGGAATTGATTGATGAAAATTAATTGATTATTTCAAGATAAAGTGTTATAATATTTTTGTATAATTGAAAGGAAGATATATATGTCAAATAAGAAAAATTATGATGGAATGCGTTATCCTTCTGTAGATGCATTATTAGAAAAAATTGACTCAAAATATAAATTGGCTTATGCTGCTGCAAAAAGAGCTAAAATAATTGAAGAAGAAGATTATACTTCTTATGAGGATGGTTTATGTGTAAAGCCAGTAGGTCAAGCTTTAGAAGAAATTTTAGTTGGCAAAACTAAGATGACATTTAAGTAAGAATTTTTGGTTAATAGTTATGCTAGCTATTAACCATATTTTTTTTAGGAGAGGATATTTATGAATTTTGAACAATACATATTTAGTTTTTTCATTTATTCATTTTTAGGATATATATGTGAAGTTATTTATTGTTCTATATGTCAAAGAAAATTAGTTAATAGAGGATATTTATATATGCCTATATGTCCTATTTATGGATTTGGAGCTATTATAATAATCCTTTTAATGACTCCTATTTTTAAATATTGGTATTTAGTATTAATATTAGGAATAATATTAACATCGTTATTAGAATATTTGACAAGCTATATAATGGAATTAATATTTCATATGCGATGGTGGGATTATTCAAAAAGAAAATATAATATTAATGGTAGAGTATGTCTTAGAAATTCTCTTATGTTTGGCGCTTTAGTAATGATTGTTATATATTTAATTCACCCTCTAGTATTAAAATTATTTGATATTATGGGTATTAATTTAATTAGAATATTAAATATTATATTAATTATAGGAATCATTATAGATTTAATTTTTTCTACAATTAAAAATATTAATTTATCTAAAATTGTATCAAAAATTAATATTATAACTGATGAAGCTGGAGAATTTATAAAAGATATAAAAGAATCAGCTTCTGAAAAAATTCAAGATGCTAAAGAATATTTATCAAATTCTAAAATTATTCTAAAATTAAAAAAATTAATTAATAAATATCCTAGCGTTTCTTTACGTAAGGTCGGTAAAGAAAAGAAACGTGTATCTATTTCTGAATTTATATCAAAACATTTTAAGGATAAAGATAAATAATGCTTCCTATTATAGAAGAAAAACTTAAATTACTTCCAGACCGACCTGGTTGTTATCAAATGCGAAATAAAGATAATATTATAATATATGTTGGTAAAGCTAAGAATTTAAAAAATAGAGTAAGAAGTTATTTTCACGGTGCTCATAATGCTAAAACTACAAGATTAGTTAGTGAAATAACTGATTTTAGTTATGTTATTACAGAAAGTGAATTAGAAGCATTTGTTTTAGAAATTAATATGATTAAGGAATATGATCCTAAATATAATATAATGTTAAAGGATGATAAAACATATCCATATATTGCTTTAACAAACGAAAAACATCCTAGATTAATTGTTACAAGAAGTCAAAGAAAGAAAAGCTTTGCAAGGTATTTTGGCCCTTATCCTAAT
>CAZQOM010000094.1:0-3866 GCA_964595145.1 uncultured Anaeroplasmataceae bacterium
TAATAAAATATGCTTATATAGCTTTTTGAAAAGAGTAAAATAAGAAGTGCCTGATAAAAATATCTGGTGCTATACAGGATATTTATTAGAAGATTTACTTTTTGGTAATGTTCATATTGATATAACTGATGATTTATTAAATATGATAGATGTTTTAGTTGATGGAAAATATATTGATGAATTAAGAGATATTTCTTTGAAATATAGAGGATCTTCTAATCAAAGAATTATTGATTTAAAACAAACATTAGCTAAAAAAGAATTAATTTTAGTAAAATTTGATTAATTGTGGATAAAACAATCCACAATTTTTTCATTTTATGATATAATTTTATTGATTTTTAAAATAATAAAAAATGAGGGATATTTGTGGATTTAGAAAAACGTATTGAACAATTAAAGGAAATATTAAATAGAGCTTCATATGAATATTATGTTTTAGATAATCCTACTATTGAGGATTATGAATATGATAGATATATGGATGAATTAATTAAAATAGAAAATGAACATCCAGATTTAAAAACATTAGATTCACCAACAAATAAAATAGGTGGAGAGGTATTATCTAAATTTGAAAAAGTAACACATACCTCTAAAATGATGAGTCTAAGTGATGTATTTTCTTTTGATGAATTAAAAGAATTTGATAAAAGAGTGAAAAAGGAAGCTAAAAATGCTACATATTGTTGTGAACTTAAAATTGATGGATTATCAGTTTCATTAAAATATGAAAATGGAGTATTAGTTTTAGGTGCTACTCGTGGTAATGGTGTTATTGGTGAAAATATTACTGCAAATGTTAAGACAATTAAAAGTATTCCTTTAAAAATAAAAGAAAAAGAAAATATTGAGGTAAGAGGCGAAATATATATGCCTAAAAAGAGTTTTCACAAACTTAATGAAGAACGTGCTTTAAATGAAGAGGAACTTTTTGCAAATTGTAGAAATGCTGCAGCTGGGTCTATTAGACAATTAGATAGTAAAATTGCAGCGAAAAGAAATTTAGATGCTTTTTTATATTATTTATTAGATGATAAGAGTGAAACTCAAAGTGATGCATTAAAATTATTAACTGATATGGGATTTAAGGTTAATCAATTATATAGACATTGCCTTACAATAGATGATGTTATAAGTTATATTAATGAAATGGCTGAATTAAGACCTTCTTTACCATATGATATAGACGGTATAGTAATAAAAGTTAATGAAAAAGAATTATATGATGTAATAGGTGAAACTGTAAAATATCCTAAATGGGCAACAGCTTATAAATTTCCTCCAGAAGAGGTTAAAACAGAATTACTTGATATAACATATCAAGTTGGTAGAAGTGGTGTTATTACCCCTGTAGCTAATTTTAAACCAGTTTTTGTACAAGGTTCTTTAATATCAAAAGCAACACTTCATAATGAAGATTATATTATTTCAAAAGATATTCATATTGGTGATATTGTATTAATTCGTAAGGCTGGTGATGTTATTCCTGAGGTTGTAAGACCAATTATAGAAGAAAGAAAAAATATTACACCTTTTAAAATGATTGATATATGTCCAAATTGTAAATCAAAATTAGTTAGAAAAGATGGTGAAGTTGATTATTTTTGTCTTAATCCTAACTGTAGTGAAAAAATTGTTAATCGTATAATTCATTTTGCGTCAAAAGCTGCATATGATATAGATACTTTAGGTGATAAGCTTGTATTACAATTGTATCAAGCAGGTTATTTAAAAAATATCGCTGATATATTTAAATTAAAAGATTACTATAATGAATTAATTATGCTTCCAGGTTTAGGTGTAAAAAGTATAAATCATTTACTTGATGCTATAGAAAAGTCTAAAGAAAATAATTTAGATAGACTTTTATTTGGATTAGGTATTAAGCATTGTGGAGCTAAAATTTCATCTTTAATTTGTAAAAATTTTAATACTATGGATAAAATTATAAATGCTAAATATGAAGATTTAGCTAATATTAATGATATAGGCTTTTCTATTGCCTATGAAATTACTGAATATATGAAGTCTGAAGAAAACATTAATTTAATAAATGAATTAAAATCTTTTGGTTTAAAAATGGAATATGAATCTAGTTTAATTCATAATAATTTCTTTACTAATAAGAATTGTGTTTTAACAGGTAGTTTATCTATGCTTAGTAGAGGTGAGGCTAAAAAAATAATTGAAGGCTTTGGTGGTATTTTAAAAGAATCTGTGAGTTCAAAAACAGATATACTTATTTTAGGTGATAATCCTGGAAGTAAGTATGATAAAGCTAAAAAATTAGGTATATATATAATGGAAGAAAATGAATTTTTAATTAAAATAAAAGAATAAAATAAGGAGCTGGTAATGTGGATTATATTACTGTAAAAGGTGCTAGAGAAAATAATTTAAAAAATGTTTCAATAAAATTACCTAAAAATAAATTGATTGTTATGACAGGACTATCTGGTAGTGGTAAATCATCACTTGCTTTTGATACAATTTATCAAGAAGGGCAAAGAAGATTTGTTGAATCATTGTCAAGCTATGCTAGACAATTTATAGGTTCAATGGATAAGCCTGATGTTGATAGTATTGAAGGACTTTCTCCAGCAATATCAATTGATCAAAAATCTGCATCTCATAATCCTCGTTCGACAGTTGGGACTGTTACAGAAATATATGATTATTTAAGAGTATTATTTGCAAGAATTGGTACTCCATATTGTCCAAATCATAATATTCCTATTACCACTTTATCTAATGAACAAATTGTTAATAAAATATTAGAATTACCTATTGGTGATAGAATTTATATTACCTCACCTGTTGTTTTTAGAGAAAAGGGTGAACATAAAGGAGTTTTTTCTAAATATTTACAAGAAGGATTTATAAGAGCTATTGTTGATGGACAAACTATAGAATTAGATAGTGATATTAAATTAGAAAAAAATAAAAAACATACTATAGAGATTGTTGTAGATCGTTTAATAGTAAAAGAAGAATCTAAAAGTAGAATTGCTGAAGCTGTTGAGTTAGCTATTAAATTTTCTAAAGGTTATGTAGAGGTATATCATAATGATAATGCTATTTTTTATTCTACAGTACACGCATGCCCTTTATGTGGTTATAGCTTAGCTAATTTAGAACCAAGACTATTTTCTTTTAATAGTCCACTAGGAGCTTGTCCTGATTGTAATGGATTAGGTAAAAAGTTAACTGTATCTAGTGATTTAGTTATAGATGAAAATAAAACATTAAATAATGGATGTATATTACCTTATAAAAATCAAGATAAAGATAATTTAAATAATGCAATTTTAGAACAAACATGTAAATATTATAATATAGATATGAATATAGCTTTTAAAGATTTAACAGATGAACAAAAGAAAATCATTTTATATGGTTCTAAAGATATTATAAGTTATAAATTACGTTCAACTAGTGGTAGAATTCATGATAAAAAAGACATTTTTGAAGGTATTATTACTAATTTTCAAAGAAGATATATTGAAACTAGTAGTGATTGGATAAGGGAATGGATTGAAGGATATATGGTTGAAAATGAATGTAATAGTTGTAAGGGTGCAAGATTAAATCCTAGCGTATTAAATATTTTCATTGAAGGAAAAAACATCTATGATGTATGTAGTATGTCTATAGATGAATTATATGATTGGTTTAAAAATTTAACATTAAGTGAAGAAAAAAAAGCAATTGCTAATCTAGCAGTAAAAGAAATTAGTGACAGATTAGAATTCTTAAAAAATGTTGGATTAGAATATTTAACGCTTAGTCGTAGTGCTGAAACATTATCTGGAGGAGAAGCACAACGTATTAGACTTGCAACACAAATAGGTTCAAGATTAACA
>CAZQOM010000094.1:3876-4521 GCA_964595145.1 uncultured Anaeroplasmataceae bacterium
TACATCAACGTGATAATGAAAGATTAATCAAAACATTAAAGGAAATGCGCGATTTAGGTAATACTCTTATTGTCGTTGAACATGATGATGAAACAATGAAAGCTTGTGATTATTTAGTAGATATAGGACCTAAAGCTGGTATTCATGGTGGAGAGGTTATTGCATGTGGAACTCCACAAGAAGTTATGGAAAATGAAAATAGTATTACAGGAGCTTATTTATCTGGTAGGATGAAAATAGATGTTCCTACTAAAAGATGTAAAGGTAATGGAAAGTTTATATTTAGAAATAATTGGAGCTAAAGAAAATAATTTAAAAAATATTAATGTAACATTTCCTTTAGGAACTATAAATTGTGTAACAGGTGTTTCTGGTAGTGGTAAATCAACACTTGTTAATGAGGTATTATACAAGAATGCTTATGTTAGATTATATAAAGCTAAAAAGGTATCACCTGGAAAGGTTAAAAAAATTGAAGGTTTAGAAAATATTGATAGAATAGTACATATATCTCAACAACCAATAGGTCGAACTCCAAGAAGTAATCCTGCAACCTATACAGGTGTTTTTGATGATATAAGAGAATTGTTTAGTCAAACAACTGATGCGAAAGTTAAGGGATATGATAAGTCTAGATTTTCTTTT
>CAZQOM010000095.1:0-4513 GCA_964595145.1 uncultured Anaeroplasmataceae bacterium
AATTATGATGAGGCATATAATCATCAAACTATAATAGAAGAAATAGAAGTATAAAAATAGTAGAAAAATATTAATTTATTTTGTATAATAAAAATATATAATTAAAAAATTTAGGAGAGAAAAATGAATTATTTAGAAAAGGCAAATATTTGGAAAAATTATCAAGAACTTGATAAAGAATTAAAAGATGAATTAAATTCTATGGATGATTTAGCTTTAAAGGAAGCATTTACAACTGATTTAGAATTTGGAACTGGTGGATTAAGAGGTATATTAGGTGTTGGTACTAATCGTATGAATATTTATATTGTATCTAAAGCCACTTTAGGTTTTGGTAGATATTTATCTACATTTGATAAGGCTTATAAAAGAGGTGTTGCAATTTCTTATGATAATAGACATAAATCAAAAGAATTTGCAAGAATTTCTGCTGAAGTTTTAGCTACACTTGGTTTTAAAGTTTATTTATTTGAAGGCCTAAGACCTACACCAGAATTATCTTATGCTGTACGTCATTTTGGTTGTGTTGGTGGTATAATGATTACTGCATCACATAACCCTAAAGAATATAATGGTTATAAGATTTATGATGATAGTGGATGCCAATTAATACCTTCTGAAGCAGATAAAGTAATCGCTGAAATTAATAAAATTGATGATTATTTTTCAATTGATCATTCAAAAAATCATAAAAAAATTAAATATATTGGTAATAAAGTTGATAAATCTTATATTAAGGCAGTTAAAAAAATCATTTTAAGACCTAATTTAAATAAAGAATTAAAATTTGTTTATACACCTCTTCATGGTACTGGTCAAGTTTTTGCTGCTGATGTTTTAAAAAGTGTTGGATATGATGTTTATCCTCTTGCATGTCAAATGACTAATGATCCTGATTTTTCAGGTGTTAAGACATCAAATCCAGAAAATAAAGAAGCATATGATGAAGCAATTGAATATGCTAAAAAAATAGGTGCTAAAATAGTATTAGCTACAGATCCTGATGCTGATAGATTAGGTATAGCTGTTTTACATAATGACGAATACGTATTATTTACAGGTAATCAAACTGCTGCATTAGTACTAGATTATATTTTAAAAACTAGAAAAGAATTTAATACTTTACCTAGTGATGGATATGTATTTACAACTAATGTTTCTTCAACATTACCTATAGCTATTGCTGAAAAATATGGTATGAAAGTTGAAATTACTTTAACTGGTTTTAAATTCATTGGTGAAAAGGCTAGAGAAATGGAATCTGGTAAAGGTACATATGTCTTTGGTTTTGAAGAATCATATGGTTGTTTAGTATCTGATTGCGTAAGAGATAAAGATTCAATCCAAGCTATTTTAATGTTATGTGAAACTGCTTCATATTATCATGAAAAGGGTATGGATTTAGTTGATGCATTAAATGAAATATATAAAGAATATGGTTATTATCAAGAAGGTATAACTAATATTTCTCTTAAGGGATTAGATGGTGCAGCAAAAATCAAAAGAATAATGGAATATTTTAGAACAAATGATATTTCACTTAAAAATTTTGATATATTAGCTAAGGATGATGTTAAACTAAGTGTAAAAAAAGATTTTATTAATAATAAAGAAGAAACAATTAATTTGCCTAAGAGTAATGTTATTAAATATTATTTAAATGATAATATGTGGTTTGTTTTAAGACCAAGTGGTACTGAGCCTAAATTGAAAGTATATTATGGTGTTGTTGGTGATAATTTAGAATCTTCTAATTCTAAATTAAAACAATTAACAGAAGAAGTTTTATCAATCGTTAATAATATAGAATAAGACCTGTTTTAAACAGGTTTTTTCGCCTATATGTGAGGTTTTAATTATGAAGAAAAAAATATTTATGTTTATTATATTATTTGTAATTTTTATAAATTTATGTGGATGTAATTTTAAAAAAACAATAGATGAAGAAAAAACATTAAAAATAACTAATACTGATGTTATGGGAATAGGTGGATGTTGTGCCTTATTTTATCCGAAAATTTCTAAAGTTGACGAAAATTTATTAATGGTTACAAGTGATATGGGTGGGTTATATGTTTCTTTAGATAAAGGAAAATCGTTTATGAAAAATAATTTAAACGGTCGTGTTTATGCAAGTTGTTTTGATCCTGTTGATGATAATATTATTTATGCAGGTGGCTCAGGTATTTATAAATCTAATAATAAAGGAAGATCATTTGAATTAATTTTCCCTAAAAAAGAAGATATTTATAAAGTAATGACAAAAGATGAATCTAATAGATATTATTACTATACATATGATTCAAAATATCCTTCATCAATGCAAGTTAAAGATATTATTGTAAATCCATTTAATAATAAAGAAGTATATGCTTTATTTGATTATTATAGTCAAATGACATTATATAAATCAGTTGATGGTGGGAAAACTTTTGATGATATTTTAGTATATGATAATAAATATTACTTTAATAATAAATTAAATGATGGAAGATATAATGAAATGTTTTTTGATTATTCAACTAAAGAATTAATTATAGTCTCATGTGATGGAATATATAAATTAATTAATGATAAATTAATAAATTTATATAAATCAGATACATATTTAATTGATATTGATGTTGTATATGAAAACAATAAAACATATTATATAATTATCGAACAAGAATCAAAAAATCCTAAATGTTTAACAAAATTGTTTTATACATCTGATTTTAATAATATAACAGTTTTAGATGATTTATTAATTAATCAGGAAATTAATAAACAGAAAACTTGGGATAAACGTATAGTTGAATTTGATTTAAAATTAGAAAATGTTACTGCAAGTAGTATAAATAATATATATGTAACTAATGGTTCAACAGGTTATTATAATGATACATATGAAAAATATCCATATGGTATAGATTCTATTATTAAAATTAAAGATGGGAATGTTAGCTGGCTTTATGGACTTCCTTCTGTTACAAAAGAAATTCTAACCAATATGGCTTGGATTGACGGATGTTATGATATGTTTGGAATATGCATTAATCCTTTTAATGAAGAAAGCTTTTTATTTACTACTCTTTGTGGTGTTTATTATGCTGAAAGTAACACTAAAATATCACAGTGTTATAGTAATGTATATAAAGATGGAAAAAATGTTTCATATGATTCAACTGGAATAGATTGTCAAACTACATATGGTTTGAGAGTTGATCCTTTTAATAAAGAACATATAATAATGCTAAATACTGATTTAGGATTAAGTTATAGTTACAATAATGGTAAAAGTTGGAATTGGGCTTTTGGTGGTGTAGAAAAATATAGAAATACATTATATGATGCCTATTTTGATAAAGACAATAAAGATGTATTATATGGTCTTTGGTCTTCAAGACATGATGCTCCATATTCTGCAGAAGGTGATGAGGTAAATGGTGTTTATGGCTGTTTTGCAATATCATATGATGGAGGATTAAATTGGGATAGTGATTATTCAACAGGAATACCAGAAAATGCAATACCGGTTAAGATGAGTGTAGTTAAAAATAAGGATAAATTAACATTTTTTGTTGCAACATTTAATGAAGGATTTTATGTAAGCTATGATAATGGAAAAACATTTGAATCATTAAATGATGGTATAACACCTCTTAATTATAATAATCATAATTACATATATGGTTGTGATATAAAAACAAATGGAAATAATGTTTATTGTATTGTTTCAAAAACTAATTATTATAATGAAGTTCAACCAGGTAGAGTTTATAAACTAGTTGATAATAAGTGGCAAGAAATAAAAATAGATGATAATTTAGTATGTCCTAGAGAATTATGTATTAATGATGGTAAACTATATATTAGTTGTGTAAGTAATCATAAATATGACTGGTATACTGAAATAACTAAATATAATAATATATGTGGTGGTATATATTTATATGAAAATGATACAATCACTCAAATTTTTGATGAAAGTATTTCTGTTGCAGGAATATGTTTTACTGATAAAAATGAAATGTTTGTTAGTGATATAAGAGGTAATATATATCAAAAAATTGATGATGAATATAAAATAATATATGAAGAATTTCATATGATTAGTAAAGGTATAACATTTGAGGATGGTAATTTATATTTACCAACTTTAGGTGGAGGATTATTAAAATTAGAAATTAGTTATGAATAAAGCATAATTTTATGCTTTATTCTTTTTTTTCTTGTTATTTTATATAACTTCATATATAATCAATATATAAAAACAGAGAAGAGAAATTGCGTTAAGTGCTATACTCTAGGAAAAAGGTATAGACGAACACATAATATGTGGCGGTGATTTCTTGTATCCGCTGTATATTTATAGTGGATCTCTCTTTAGGAGGTCTTTTATTTATGAAATTTTTTAGAAATTTATGGAAATTAAAGTTTAATTTAATTATTATTTTTATAATTTTTTTTATTTTTGTATATTTTATTACAGATATAATATATAATAAAAATAATTCTAAATATGAATATA
>CAZQOM010000096.1:0-4508 GCA_964595145.1 uncultured Anaeroplasmataceae bacterium
GAACAAATTACAAGCAGAAGAAATAAAAGGAAGCATTTAGAAATTATTGAAGAAAAAAATAAAAAAATATTTTAAAAAAACTTGTAATATTTTAAAAAATGAGTATAATACTTTACTAGATAAACTTTATTTAGTAAAGTTTTTTTAGTGGGTGAGAATTATGTTAAATGATGAAATTTCCTTGAAATTAAGATTGATTAAAAAGAAGTTTATAGCCAATCATTTAAAAATGCTTAATGAATATAAGTTAACAAAAATGGAATTTGATATTTTAAATTATATTTATTTTGCTTCGAAGAAAAATAGTAATGTGCAAGCATCTGGTTTGGCAAAATTTTTTGATGTATCAATTCCAGCAGTAATGCATAAGCTAAATGATTTAGAATCAAGAGGGATGATTTTAAAGTATTTAGATGAAAATGATCGAAGAATTAAATATTATATTTTAACTGATGATGCTAATCTTACTTTAGAAAAATTATTTAAATTTCAAGAAAAAAGAAAAAATGATTTTTTAGAATTTTTAGGTGATGAATTAAATCATTTAAATATAATATTAGATCAAACATTAAATTATTTGGAGGTAGACAATGATAAAATTATTAAAGAACTTAAATAAAGTATCCATTTTATTTTGTATTATAATAATAGGTCTTGTTATTTTACAGGTTTATTCAGATTTAGAGCTCCCAACTAGACTTACTAATATTTTAAATTATGCAAGTTTAGCTGAAGCAGCTATAGATAAGAATATAATGACAGATGCTTTAAAAGAAGAATGTCAAAATGGTATAATCAAAAATGGTTTAGAGATGTTTGGGTTTGCAGGTATTTCTTTAGTTTGTTCAATAACTGTATGTTTTTTAGCAGCTAGAGTTGCTTCTAGTTTTTCACATAATTTACGTATGGAAGTATATAAACATATACAAAAATTTTCAATTAGTGAAATAGATAAATTCTCTACTGCATCATTAATAACTAGAACTACTAATGATATTACTCAAATACAAATGGTTATTGTAATGGTATTAAGAATGGCTATTGCTGCACCAACAACAGCTATATTAGGTATTATTAAAGCTGGAAGGTTTCAAACAAGTTCAAGTTTAAGTTTAATTGTAGTGATTTCTGTTATTGTTCTTGTGATATTAGTAGCTTCTATATTTATTATAGTTTTACCTAGATTTAAGAAGATGCAAGAGTTAACTGATAAATTAAATTTAGTAACTAGAGAAAATTTAACTGGTATTAGAGTTGTTAGAGCTAATTGTGCAGAAGAATATCAAGAAAATAAATTTAATGATGTTAATATGGATGTATCTAAAACACATATATTTGTTAATAGAGTTATGAATATTATGTCTCCAGGTATGATGCTTATAATGAATGGAACAAGCTTAGCTATATTATGGGTTGGTTCATATTTGATAGATGAAAATCCATTAATGCTTGGTAGTGTATTTGGATTTCAACAAATAACAATGATGATTGTTATGGCATTTATGCAATTAATAATGATATTTATTATGATTCCAAGAGGTTTAGTATCTGCAAGACGTGTAAGAGAAATCTTAGATGTAAATCCAAGTCTATCAGATCCAGAAAATCCACTTCATTTAACTAATTTAAAGGGAGAAATTGAATATAGAGATGTTTCATTTAGTTATCCAAATTCAAATGAAAGTGTATTATCTAACATTTCTTTTAAAGCTAATCAAGGTGATACTGTTGCTATAATTGGTTCTACTGGTAGTGGTAAAACTTCGCTAATTAATTTGATTTCTAGATTTTTTGATGTTACTAGTGGTGAGGTATTAGTAGATGGTATTAATGTTAAAGATTATAATATTGGTGTTTTAAGAGATAAAATAGCTTTTATCAATCAAAAAGCATTATTATTTAAGGGAAGTATTGCATCTAATTTAAAATATGGTAAAAAGGATGCAACAGAAGAGGAAATGACTGAGGCATTAAAATTAGCATTAGCTGATGATTTTGTTTTCAAAAATAGTGATGGCTTAAATGCTATGGTAGCTCAAGGTGGTTCTAATTTTTCAGGTGGACAAAAACAAAGATTATCTATTGCAAGAGCATTAATTAAAAAACCTGAGATTATAGTATTTGATGATTCATTTTCTGCCCTAGATTTTAAAACTGACAAAGCTTTAAGAGATAATTTAAAATCTTTGGATTATAATCCTACAAAAATAATTGTTGCTCAAAGAATTGGAACAATTATGGATGCTGATTTAATATTAGTATTAGAAGAAGGTAAAATTGTAGGTGCTGGAACTCATCAACAATTGATAAAAAATTGTGAAGTATATCAAGAGATAGCTTATTCACAAGTATCAAAGGAGGAGATTTAATATGCCTAGACCACAAATTCATTCTAAGCCTAAGAACATGAAAAAAGGTCTTGGAAACCTTGTTCCATATTTAAAACATTATTTAGTATGGATAATACTTGCGATTGCTTTATCTATACTAGGTGCTTTTGGCTCTTTATTTGGTCCTAAATTATTAGCTGAAATCACAAAAGAATGTCAAAATAAAGTTGCTGGTTTACCTATTGATTTTAATTATATTACTAGAATTGGTATAATTCTTGTTTGCATATATTTATCTGCAGCTTTAGGTAATTATTTAGCTTCATTCATTTTAACTGGTGTTACTCAAAAAATATCTTATCGACTTAGAAAAGATATTTCTACAAAAATTAATAAAGTACCATTAAAATATTTTGATAGTACATCATATGGTGATTTACTTTCACGTGTTACTAACGATGTTGATAGTATTAGTCAAAATCTAAATCAAAGCTTAGTTAATACTTTCTCATCTGTAATATTATTAATTGGTGTATTTGTTATGATGTTTACTGTTTCTTGGCAAATGACATTAATATCTGTTGTAACAATCCCACTTTCAATGATATGTTTAATTTTAACAGTAAAATATTCACAAAAATTCTTTAAGGCTCAACAAAAATCATTAGGTGATTTAAATGCTCATATTGAAGAAGCATATTCTGGACATCAAGTAATTATTGCTTACAATCAACAAGAAACTAACTATAATGAATTTGAAGAGTGTAATCTAAATTTAAAAAATAGTGCTTGGAAAAGTCAATTTGCTTCTGGATTAATGATGCCCATAATGGGATTTATTGGTAATTTAAGTTATATAACTATTTGCTTTTTAGGTGGCATTTTAGTTGTTAGTGGTCTTGCGGGAGTTGAATTTATTCAAGTATTTATTCAATATTCAAGAATGACAAATCAACCACTTCAAACAATAGGTCAAATTGCAAATGTTTTACAATCATGTGCTGCAGCTAGTGAAAGAGTATTTGAATTTTTAGAAGAAAAAGAATTAGCAAAAGAAGAAACTACTTTAGTATTAACTAAAGAACAAGTTAAAGGCAATGTAGAATTTATGAATATTAATTTTGGTTATAATGAAAATAAACAAATTATCTTTGATTTTAATTGTAATGTAAAAAGTGGTATGAAAGTAGCTATTGTAGGTCCTACTGGTGCTGGAAAAACTACTTTAGTTAATCTATTAATGCGTTTTTATGAAGTTAATTCAGGATGTATAAAAATAGATAATGTTTCAACAAAAGATATTACTAGAAGTAATGTTGCATCATTATTTGGTATGGTTTTACAAGATACATGGTTATTTGAAGGAACTTTAAGAGATAATTTAAAATATGGTAATCAAGAAGCTACTGATGAACATATTATGAAATGCTTAAAAGCTTGTCATATGGATCATTTTGTTAATTCACTTCCAGGTGGACTTGATTATGTATTTGATGAAACTGCTAATATATCTGCAGGTCAAAAACAACTTTTAACTATAGCTCGTGCTATGATAGAGGATGCACCTATGCTTATATTAGATGAAGCTACATCAAGCGTAGATACAAGAACTGAGGAATTAATTCAAAAAGCTATGGATAAATTGACTAGTGGTAGAACAAGCTTTGTTATAGCTCATAGATTATCTACTATTAAAAATTCTGATATTATTCTTGTTTTAAAGGATGGTAACATTATTGAACAAGGAAATCATGAACAGTTACTTGCTAAAAAAGGCTTTTATTGTGACTTATATAATAGTCAATTTGCAAATCAATAAAATATTAAGAGCTATCAATGATAGCCCTTTTATTTTTATGTAATTTACTGTATAATATATTTATAAATTAAAGGAGAATAATAATGGGAAATAGTAGTTGGTATTATGTAAAAAAAGGATTTAGCCTATCATTTAATGGAATAATTAAGAAAAAAAGAAATTATTTTAAATATTATCTTTTTATGTTATCTTATATTTTAAGTACTTTATGTATATTTTCATATCCAATATTTTCACTAGCTAATTATAAAATAAATAAAATGATAATTAATGAAAAAGATGTTAATATATTTGATTCGTTTGAAGAAATTGAAAAACAAAAAAAATATATAAATTATTTATTAATTATTCTTATTTCA
>CAZQOM010000097.1:0-4439 GCA_964595145.1 uncultured Anaeroplasmataceae bacterium
TGGTAAATGTTATTTGAGCATTATTGGTAAATTCTATATTGACATTAACATAATATTGATTTTAAGGCGCTAAATCGCTCATCTATGACATTTTTATAATAAATATATATAAATTATACCATTTAATTTAAATTCTTTTTAAGGCCTTAAAAAACTGTCACTAATTTATACATTTTATTAAATAATATTATTAATTATATTTCAAATATAATAAGCTACGAGTAATACAATATTTTGAAAATATAATACAATATATTTAAAATATTGTACAAACTTGTGATAATTTTTCCATAAAATATGTAAAAAGAATTTGTATTTTAATCAAGTTATATTTGATTTTTAAAAAAATGTCGAAAATTTGCATATTTTGTAAAAATATGATATAATATGTTCTGAATAAAAGTATTTTATAATTATGAGTTTATATATAATATAAAACTCGATAAAAATAAACGGTTTTAACAAATTTGGAGGTGCTTATTTATGAGAAAGGAAATCATAAAAAAGAAATGTTTGAAAGGGTATAAATATTTACTTGTTTTTGGTATTATTTTGTTGATATCATCAGTAAATGTTATCAAGCATAATCATAAACAAGAATGTAGTGACGAGAACTTGGAAGAAAAAACTAATCTTGTTTATGATTCAAACTCCAAAAATGAAGGGATAAGTCTTGCAGGAGAAATAACACCTAGTAGACCTACTAATATTACATACTATAGTCCTTATTCTTTAAATGGTTCGGTAAGTGGTGATGGATTTGTCATTACAGGTATATGTACATTTCTAAATCATTCAACGGTTGCTGGAAATATTTCAATTCCAGAAGTATATAGAGGTTATCCAGTAGTGGGAATTGCTGATAACTGTGCTACTTATCAATATTGTAATGGTTGTGGAAAGTATCCTCGTGCTATAGTTAGAAACTTAAAACTTCCTAGTACAATTAAGTATATTGGCGCAAATGCTTTTGCTGAATCAACAGCATATGATGGCTATGATAGTTATCAAAGTTGTAATTTTGATTTATCTGATTGTGTTAATTTAGAATCTGTAGGGGCAAATGCGTTTTATAAAGCAGGTGATTCTAAAACAATCATTGGTTTACCATCTTCAACTCCAAATTTAAAAACCATTGGTAATAATGCATTTAGAGAAGCAATTGACGTTTTTTATAGTGATTATGACTTTCAATTTACAGTAGAAAAACTTGAAACTATCGGTAATTTTGCATTTTATAATTGTTCGGCCTTAAAAAAAGTTTCTTTTAACGATAAAATAGAAAAAATAGGTACAAGTGCTTTTGAAGGATGTGTCAGACTTGAAACACTTACAATTCAAAATTCTTTAAAATCTTTAGGTAGTAATGCTTATAAAGGTTGTACAAACCTAGCCACTGTAATTTTATACATTGATGCGATAGAAGAAGAAATCACACAAGGTGGTGTTTCTACATATCAAGAGTCAATTGGTGTTTTTGAAGATTGTACATCACTTTCAAATTTAATTTTAAATGAAAATATTACAGTTATTCCTGATAGAACTTTTTATAATACTTCTAAATTAGCTAATATATCTAATCTTTCACAAAATCTTACTAAAATTGGAGATTATGCCTTTTATAGTTCTAATTTTAGTGAATTTGAATTACCTGAAGCTACAACGCATGTTGGAAATTTTGCATTTTCAAGATGTAAAAGTTTAACAACATTTGATTTTAAAAATGTTAAGGTATTAGGTGATGGTGTATTTGATTCTTGTCCAGTATTAAACAATATTGAACTTCCAGAAACATTAACTGAAGTTGGAAAACAATTATTTAAAAATTGTGAAAAATTAACAAATGTAAAATTTAACAAAGATGTTTTAAATGACAGTATGTTTGAAGATTGTATAGAATTAACATCTGTTAAATTTAAAGATCCTGATAATCTAGCAAAAATACCTAATCGTTGTTTTTATGGTTGTATAAAATTATCTAGTTTAGATGTGATTGATGATAGTAAAACAGGTCTTGAAGAAATTGGTGAATATGCTTTTTATAAAACTGCATTTACAAAAATTGTTATTACAAATTCTCAAACACAATTAAATTTAATTGGTAAAAATGCATTTGCAGAAATGCCTAATTTAATATCTGTTAGAATTGAAAGAGGTATGATTTCTGAAAGAATGTTTGAAAAATCTAATAATTTAACAAATGTATTTATTGGTTCAAATGTTGCTAACGGTAAAGGTAAAGATCCTGTAGATACAACAAATTGGGTTATTCATGATTATGCATTTTATCAATGTAAAAATATAACAAATATCAATTTTAATAACGATGTTATTGGTGCACACATGTTTGATGGGTGTGAAAACTTAGTAAATTTAATTATACCAGAGACTATCGATTATGTTGGTAAATTTGCCTTTGCAAATTGTCCAAAATTAAATAGTGTAGATTTAAAAAATGGTGTGTTAGGAAGCTTTATGTTTTATGAAGACTTATCACTTGCTCAAGTTTCTTTATCAGAAAAATTTACATCTATTCCTGAATATGCTTTTTATAGAAGTTATTTAACTTCAATAACTATTCCAAGTAGTATAGAAAGTGTTGGTTTATCTGCGTTTGAAGGATCTAAAAGTTTAAAATCTATTACAATTTTAAATAATTGTATTGGGGATAGAATGTTTGCAAACTGTACATCACTTCCTTCAATTACAATTCCATCAACAGTATCTCAAGGTTTTGATAGTGATGGCAATGTTTTAGAAGATAAAAAAGTTGGTAGTTATGCATTTGCTAGATGTACAGCACTTTTAACTGTAACAATTGAAAATAATTATATTAGTGAAGGAATGTTTTCAGGATGTACACTTTTAGGAAATAATAGAAATTATACACTTGTTATTCCTTCAACTGTTCAAGATGTAGGTGTTCGCGCATTTGGTTCTACATCAAATACATTTGAATCTCCTATTTCAGGTGAAGAAACGATTGTTGAAAATTTATCTGGTTGTACAAATTTACATTTTGTTCGTATTGAAAGCAAGAAAATAAGTGCTGGAATGTTTGAAGGTTGTCAAAACCTTGAAAAAATAACAGTTGAATCAACAGTGCAAATTATTGATGAAAGAGCTTTTGCAAACTGTACATCATTAACTGATGCGGTTTTAAATAATACATATACAAGTAATTATATGTTTTCTGGTTGTTCTACTCTTAATAATGTAATATTATCAGATAGTTTTACAACTATTGGCGAATATTCATTTGAAAATTGTATTTTACTTTCAACTATAAAAATTGAATCAAATTTATTTACAACTATAGGGCAATATGCATTTAAAAATTGTCAATCATTAACTAGTATTGTGGTTCCTGATACAACGACAACTATTGGAGAAGGTTCTTTCTATGGTTGTTCTTCCCTACAAAATATTACATTACCATTTGTTGGTGGAAGAAAAACATTAAAAAATACAACAGAAAATCCATACACAGTTTCAAATATAGATTTATTTGTTTATTTATTTGGTACTCCAAATACATCTGATAATATTTTTAATACTGAAGTAAATACTACAAAATTCTATTTAGTTACTTCAAATTATAACACAACAAAATCTTATCAAGCATATTTACCTAATTCACTTAAAACTGTAAATATTACTAGTGAACAAGTTTTTGGCTATGGAGCTTTCCAAAATTGTAAAAATATTGAAACTATTACAATTCCAAATACTGTTGTTGAAATTCAAAGTTATGCTTTTTATAATTGTTCTTCATTAAAAGAAATGGGTATTGGTTCTTTTGAAAATGGTTCTAATGTGACACAATATGGTACTAGTATAGCAGAAAATTGTATTAATCTAGAAGTTGTCAAAATATATTCAACAACATTAGGCGAATCTATGTTTAAGGGATGTCTAAAATTAAGATATGTTGATATAAGAAATGTAGAAAATATTCCTGCAAATGCATTTTATAATTGTGGTAATTCATCTACATCTGAAAACTATGAAGTAATTTTAGGTTCAACTATAACTATTGGAATAAATGCATTCTATAGTAATAAAAAATTAAATATAATAGAACTTCCAAATAGTATAACAAAAATTTCAGAATATGCTTTTTATGAGTGTGAAAAAATTGATATTTTTAGGTATCCTGAAAATTTAGAATACTTAGGTACACATAGTTTTGATAAATGTATTTCTTTAGAAAATATAATCTTACCTTCAAATTTAACAGAAATTTATTCATATGCATTTGCTTCATGTACTGGATTAAAATCAGTATTATTTGAAGGTCATACTATGGGTAAAGCTGAACATATGTTTGATGGCTGTACAAGCTTATATCTAATTAATTTTAATGATATAACTTCAATCCCAAGTTATGCTTTTAATGGTTGTGAATCTATTATTAATTTAGATTTACCTACTCAATT
>CAZQOM010000098.1:0-4433 GCA_964595145.1 uncultured Anaeroplasmataceae bacterium
TAATCAATTCCTCAAAGATAGCCTCATCAGCAGCAACAATAGGAAGCTTATCATATACTTCAAGTTTAATAACTGCACTATCAACATTAGGTGCAGGTATAAATACGTTTCTTGATACCTTGCATACTTTAGAAGCATTTGCTCTATATTTAACCCAAACACTTAAAGCATTATAATCCTTTGTATTAGGTGTCCCACAAATTCTATCAGCTACCTCTAGTTGCGTCATCATTACATATCTTTTTATCGGTAAATTTTTAGATAACAAACCTAATAATATTGGTGTTGTAATATAATAAGGTAAATTAGCTACTAAATATATATTTTCATAATCATTTAAATATGATTCTATATCATTTTTTACATCAGCCTTTAAAATATCTTTTAAGATAATTTTATAATTATTATATTCAGTTAAATTTTCATTTAATATTGGTAATAAATCTTCATCTATTTCATAAGCTAAAACAAATCCTGCTTTTTGACATAATAATTCAGTTAAAGCTCCTAATCCTGGACCTATCTCAATTACTGCATCCTTTTTAGTAAGCATAGCTGCATCAACAATATTATCTAAAATTTTAGCATCAGTTAAGAAATTTTGACCAAATTTCTTTTTGATTTTAAAATCATTATCTTTTATTACTTTATTTGAAAAACTTACATTTCCAATTTTTGACATAATTTTCTCAATTCCTCTTTTTTCATTTGTAGCATATTTAATCTTTTTAAAAATGTTTTACCATTAGGTTTACCTATATTTAATTCATCAGATATTTTTTCTCTTAATTTAGCACTATTAGGCATACCCATTAAATTAAATTCATAAATATCTGTAAGCTTAATAGTATCACTATAACCTTTATTAGAATATAAATTGGCTAGGGAGTCTATAATACATTGCTTAGAAGCATGTTCTATCCCAACTTTTTTATGATTCTTACTTATACAATCTTTTTTTCTCAAAAACGCATGTAAAACATTTGGAATAGCATTTTCTATTTCACATCTAATCTTTTCACCAGGACTATCTGGGTCAGTAAAAACTATAATGTCATTATCTATGCTTAGTTTTTTTAAAAGATTAATTGTATCCTTAGATATTTCGCTACCATTAGTTATAACGATAAAAGCATCAGGATAAACACTTTCAACTTTTATTTTATCATGTAGACCTTCTACAACTATTACACTAGACATTATTATCCTCAAAATAATAAATTCTTTTAATACGTTTATAACTTGATGAAACTAAACTATTAACAATAGGTGAATATTCATCTAAATTCTTTACATCACCACTTGGCGAAATAAGTTTGATTGGTAATAAATCATCTGTTTTATTACTATTATTTTGTAAATAAGCTACTGTAGAAACTGAATTCTCAAAATAAAAATATTTACCATATTTATCATTTTTTATCTTATCTATTTTATTTAATATTTCACTAGATGGTTCATTTGCTAAATCAATATATTTAAATAATTTGCGACAATTAAAAGCATTAGCTAATTTATTTAAGACATAATCATTTGATTTTGTTAACTGCTTAATAAAACCATTAACATATGCATCATCTAATTCTATATATGAATTAACATCATCATTATCTTTAATTACATTTAAAAATGATTCTATATTAGCATCTATTTTAACATTTGATGCAGTTAAATCCTTTATACGTTCATATATACTTTCAAGTAACAATTCATACGCTCTAGCAACAGGATGAAAATATACTTGGAAATACATATGATATCTACTCATTAAATATGATTCTAATGTATGAACGCCTGATGTTCTATATAATAGTTTTCCATCAACTATAATCATACTTCTTAAAAGTCTATGCATATCAATAGTTCCATATGTAGCACCAGTAAAATAAGCATCTCTTGTTAAATAATCCATTCTATCAACATCAAGTTGAGATGAAACTAAAGATTCAATTAGTGGATATTTCCCTTTATGAGCAATAACAGATGCAACATCTAAAGCTAAATTTGGAATTTTACTTAATATTTTATTAACATCTGATGTTTTACTTAAAATAATCTTTTCAGTCATTTCTTCATGAGATGTTTCTAAAACATTTTCAAAAGCATGTGAATAAGGACCATGACCAATGTCATGAAGTAAAGCTGAAGATAATAACAATATTCTTTCATATTCGCTTAAAACACCTATTCCCTCAACATGATGTAATACTAAATTAGCCATATGATAAGCACCTAAGCTATGAGTAAATCTTGAATGCTCAGCAGTATGAAACACCATAGCAACTCCACTTAATTGTCTTATTCTTCTTAAACGTTGTATTTCTTTTGAATCAATAAGTTCTAATATTAATTTATATTCTACTTCTATGTAACCATAAATAGGGTCTCTAAATACCTTCGTTCTTTGTAGTTTTTCAATCATTTATTAAACACCTCAAGTCTACATGCTTATTATAACCTATTTTAAATGAAAAATAAATATAAGAAAAAATACTCATATATTATATTTAATTAAATAATTTTATTGTTTTTAATTTTTTTATATACTATATCTACCTAACAAGAAACAGTTTAAGTAAATAGTTGTTAACATTTACATTTAATTAATTTTAAAAAATCTTGTATTCTAATATCCTTCCATCAAACTAGATACATTAATAATTATTTTATCAAATATTAATTGTAGTACTAATAATACTATAAACCTCATACATTAAAATCATACCTTTTAAAGCGGCATTTTTTGATAAAAAAATAAACAACCTATCGGTTGTCTATTTACTAGAATATAAAGAAGCTATTTTATTATATGCTACATCATTAATAAAATCAGTAACAGCAAGAGAAGTTTTAACAATAGCTTCATCTATCATTAATAATTCATCACTACTAAATTTTTGTAATACCCAATCAATTACAGGTATAACATTACTTCTATCAATTCCTATTTTAATTCTCTTATAATTTTCTGTTTTTAAATGTTGAATTATATTTTTATGACCATTATGACCACCAGCGCTACCAGAAGCTCTTAATCTAACTCTACCTGTATGTGAATCTAAATCATCAGAGATGACAATTATATCATCTACTGATATTTTATAATAGTTGGCTACTAATATAACACTTTCTCCAGATAAATTCATATAGGTCATAGGCTTTAATAAAATAGCCTTATTACCATTTATATTGACATTTGCAAGCATTCCTTTAAATTTTGGTTCAAGTTTAAAAGTAACATTATTCTTACTTGCAAAATAATCTAAGGCCATAAATCCAACATTATGACGTGTTTTTTCATAATCACTACCAGGATTACCAAGCCCAACAATTAATTTCATTATAAAAGCTCTCTTTTTGATTTATCGTATGAATAAGTAAATAATCCTGATAAAGGTTCATCAGATAATATTCTTAAAATACCATGTCCTAATAAAGAACCAACTGATAAAACTTTAATTTTATCAATCTTCTTATCTTCTGGTAAATTAATTGTATTAGTTATAATCATTTCTTCTAAACAAGAATTACTAATACGTTCAATAGCCTTACCTGATAAAACACCATGTGTACATACAGCATAAACAGATTTAGCTCCAGCATTCTTTAAAGCCTCAGCACCAGCTGTTAGAGTACCTGCAGTATCAACCATATCATCTATTAAAATACAATTTTTACCGGCAACACTACCAATAATATTCATTATTTCAGCTTTATTAGGCTCTGGTCTTCTCTTATCTATAATTGCAATAGTTGTATCTAATACCTTAGCAAGCTCTCTTGCGCGAGTTGTACCACCATGGTCTGGTGAAACTACAACTATATCTTCTAAATTCTTATCAAGTAAATAATTTGCTAGAATTGGTAAACCCATAAAATTATCTACTGGAATGTTAAAAAATCCTTGAATTTGAGATGCATGAATATCCATACAAATAACACGATCAGCACCTGCAGTTTGTAATAAATCAGCTACAAGCTTTGCAGTAATTGGTTGACGACTTCTTGTCTTACGGTCTTGTCTACTATAACCATAATAAGGAATAACTAAATTAATAGTTTTTGCAGATGCACGTTTTAACGCATCACACATAATTAACACTTCCATTAAATGATCATTAACTGGATTAGAAGTTGGTTGAATAATAAATACGTGATGACCTCTAACTGTTTCATCAATTTGAACATTAATTTCCCCATCAGCAAAATGCATAATTTCACAACTTGATAAAGGTACACCTATTGATTGTGCAATTTCCTCTGCTAAAGGTCTGTTTGCAGACAAACTAAATATTTTTATTTTTTTTCCTAATAATATTGCCATGAAAAAAAATCCTCCACTTTCAAATACTAACTATATTATAGCATATTTATTTTTTAGAAAAAAGATGAAAGCATTAACATTTAACAAATAATGACAATATCTATTTATT
>CAZQOM010000099.1:0-4352 GCA_964595145.1 uncultured Anaeroplasmataceae bacterium
TTCTTTTGTAACATTTAATCCATTTGCAGAAACTGTACCAAATTTTTTATAATTGATAGATTCAAAAGCATCAAAACTTGATGTTCTAACTTTTACAGAACGACATCCAAACATTATTTTTCGATTAAAAGCTAAAAAAACACCAGGAATTTTTGATTTTGCCATTGCAAGTGCACAATTTAAATTATCAACTGCATCAGTTAGTGGGTGATTAATTGGTAATTGTGAGCCAGTAAAAATAATTGGTATAGTAGGATTTTGAATCATAAATGATATCATAGAAGCAGTATAAGACATTGTGTCAGTTCCATGAGTTATAATTATCCCATCATATTTATTCATATTATAAAATGTTTTTTCGGCGATAATTTTCCATTCTTCAGGTTGAATATTAGAACTATCAAGCACTAATATACTTTCGCTTTCAATTATACATTCATTATCATTTAAAATAGACTTATATAAATTATGTGTGTCGCTCGGTTTTAAACCATTAATAGAATGTGTACTAGATATAGTACCTCCAGTTGAAAGAATTAATATTTTTTTCATTTATATCACCTACTGTATTTTATTATATAATATTTTTTGAAAAAAGTAATTAATTATTTTTTTCTTTAATAAAATAACTCATTTTTCTTTACTTTTTTTAGGTTTATGCTATAATAATAGTTGCGTTTATACCTTTTTAGGTATTTTATTATTAATATTATTTAGGAGGATTGGACTTTTGTCCATAAGATGTGATATGACAGTAGAAAAATTAGAACATAGTCGTAAAAAAGTTGTATTTGAAGTATTACCAGAAGAATTTGAAACAGCTTTAGATAAGGCTTTTGAAAAATGTAACGCTAAAGTTACAATTAAAGGTTTTAGAGCAGGTAAAGCACCTCGTTCTGTTTATGAAAAAACTTATGGTGTAGAATCTTTATATGATGAGGCTTTAAATGTTGTTTTAAATAATAAAGCTCAAGAAATCTATGCTGATGAAAATTTATCTAAAGAAATTGTTGGTCAATTTGAACCTGATTTCGAAAGCGATGAAAAATTAGAAAGAGGAAAAGCATTTAAAATTTCTTTAAGTTTTGATGTATATCCTGAAGTAAGTTTACCTCAATATAAAGGTGTTGAATGTGTTAAGGCTGATTTAATTGTAACAGATGAAGAAGTTGATAATGCTATTAAACAATTAATGAATTCTGATGCATCTATGCAAGTAAAAGAAAATCAAGTTATTGAAGCTGGAGATACTGCAAATTTTGATTTTGTTGGTAGTGTTGATGGCGTTGAATTTGAAGGCGGAAAAGCGGAAAATTATGAATTAGAAATTGGTTCAGGTCAATTCATTCCAGGTTTTGAAGATCAAATGATTGGTATGAAGGCTGATGAAGTTAAAGATATTAATGTTGTTTTCCCTGAAAATTATGGTGAAAAATCTTTAGCTGGTAAACCTGCTGTATTTAAGGTAACTGTTCATGAAGTTAAGAATAAAGTTTATCCTGAATTAAATGATGAATATGTTAAGACAAAGAATTTAAAGGATATTGAAACTGTAGAAGCATGGAAGGCTTCTAAAAAGGCTGAATTAGAAGTTTCTAAAGCAAGAAATGAAAAAGATCGTCAATTAGATGAAATAATTAATACTATTTTAGATAATTCAGTTGTTGATATGCCTAAATCTTTAGAAGAAGAAAGAGTTAATCAAATTCGTAATCAATATATTCAACAAGCTCAAATGTATAATATTCCTTTTGAAACATTCTTAGGTTTAATGAATATAACAAAAGAAAGATTTGATGAAGATACTTTAAAACAAGGTAAGAGACAAGCATTATTTAATGTAGTTATTTCTAAAATCATTGAAGTTGAAAATTTAACACCTTCAAAAGAAGATTTAGAAGCTAAAGCATTAGAAGATGCACAAGCTCAAAATAGTACTAAAGAAATTATGTTAAAGAATAATGCTCAAAGATATTATAGCGATATAGCATATAATAGAGTTGTTGATTTATTATTATCAAGTGCTACAATGGTTGAAAAGAAATCTGCTCCATCTAAAAAAACAGCTGCTAAGAAAACTACTTCAACTGAAACAGCAGAAAAAAAGACTACAACAAAGAAAACTACAACAACAAAGAAAACAACTGCTAAAAAAGAAACTTCAACAAAAACAGAAGAATAATTGTTAAATCATTTAAGGAAAGCTCAAAAAGCTTTCCTTTTTGTAAAAAAAATTATTTTTTTTGGCAAAGTACTTGCAAAAGTGCCAAAAATAAGATATATTATATTTGTCGTATTTTAAAACGATAGAAAGGATGGTATTATGGAAGAAAATAAATTAGTATTACCTGCGATTGCTGTTCGAGGGTTAATTCCATTACCTAATAATGAATTTCGCATAGAAGTAGGAAGAGCAAATTCTGTTATGGCTCTTGATGCTGCTGAAAAAATGTATGGTGGAAATGTTTTACTTTTAATTCAAAAGGATGCTACTGTAAATGATGTTACAAAAGATGATATTGAATGTATTGGTGTTTTAGCTAAAATTACTTTAAAATTAAAATTACCTAATAAAAATTATAAAGTTAAATTTAAAATTACTGATAGAGTATCAATAAATGAATATACGTCTGTTGAACCATATTTTGTTTGTTCTTATGAAAAATTACATTCATTTATGCATAATGATGATATAGAAACTGCTTTAATTAATAATATTGTTGATGTTTTAGCTAAACAAGCTCAACAATTTGTTCAAAATTATGATGAGGTTAGTAAAGTTTTAAAACAAGGAACAAATTCAGCTGTATTTTCAGATGTAGTTGCTTATAATTTAAAAATTACAGGTCCTAGTACAGTTAAAATTAAATATTTAAATGAATTAGATTCTAAAAAGAGATTAGAATATATTGTTGAAGATATTCAACATGAAAAACAAATTTTAGAAATTGAAAATAAAATTAATAATGATGTTAAAAAATCTATAGATGAGTCTCAAAAAGAATATTATCTTCGTGAAAAAATGAAAGCAATTCAAAATGAATTAGGTGATAAAGCTAGACAAGAAGAGGATGTAGAAGCTTTAAGAAAAGCTATAGAAGAAGCTCATTTACCTAAAAATTTATATGATAAAGCTAAAAATGAACTTCAAAAATATGCTTCTACCAGCAACCAAATGGCTGAATCAGGTGTAATTAGAACTTATTTAGATTGGATTATTAATTTACCTTGGTATAAACAAACTGAAGATATAAATGATTTAAAGATTGTGTCTGAAAATTTAAATAAAAATCATTATGGATTAGATAAAGTTAAGGATCGTATTATTGAATATTTAGCAGTTAAAATGATGACAGGTAAAAATCCTAATACAATTTTATGTTTTGCTGGTCCTCCAGGAGTAGGTAAAACATCTTTAGCTAAATCTATTAGTGAAGCTTTAGGACGTAAATTCGTTAAACAATCATTAGGTGGAGTTAGAGATGAATCTGAAATAAGAGGTCACAGAAGAACATATATAGGTGCCTTACCAGGACGTATTTTAAAAGGTATGAAGGATGCTGGTACTGTAAATCCTGTATTTTTACTTGATGAAATTGATAAGATGACTTCTGATTATCGTGGAGATCCTGCGGCAGCTATGCTTGAAGTATTAGATCCAGAACAAAATAAATTCTTCTCTGATAATTATTTAGAAGAACCTTATGATTTATCACAAGTTATGTTTATTACTACTGCAAATGATTTATCTAACATTCCAGAACCTTTAAGAGATAGAATGGAAATTATTGAACTTTCAAGTTATACTGAAATTGAAAAGTTTAATATTGCTTTTAAACATTTATTAAATAGAAATCTAGTAGAACATGGATTAAATGAAAAACAATTAACTATAAAAGATGATGCAATGTATGCAATAATTCAAAATTATACAAGAGAAGCTGGTGTTCGTGAATTAAACCGTATGATTGCAACTATTTGTAGAAAAACTGTTAAAGAAATTTTAATAAATAAAGTTGATAGTGTTGAAGTTAATTGTGATAATCTTGTTAAATTTTTAGGAAAAGTTAAATTTACTAATAATAAAAATCGTGAAGCTAATCAAATTGGTATTGTAACTGGTCTTGCATATACACAATTTGGTGGTGATACACTAGATATTGAAGTGACATATTATCCTGGTAAAGGTGGTTTACAACTTACAGGTAAGCTTGGCGATGTAATGAAGGAATCTGCTCAAGCTGCATATTCATATGTTAGAAGTCACGCTATAGAATATGGTATTTCTAATGATGTATTTGAAAAAAATGATATTCACATTCACGTGCCAGAAGGAGCTGTACCAAAAGATG
>CAZQOM010000100.1:0-4308 GCA_964595145.1 uncultured Anaeroplasmataceae bacterium
TATTATTAATAAATATATGGTTTCATTTGATACTCAAGGTGGAACAAGTGTTGATGCTGTAGAAGTAGAATATAATAGTAAAGTAACAAAACCAGAAAATCCAACAAAAGAAGGTTATGAATTTGTTGGTTGGAAATTAAATGGAGAAGATTTCAGTTTTGATACTAATGTAAAAGATGATATAACACTTATAGCTGTTTGGAAGAAAGTAGGAAGCGATACTCCTGAAAAAATTAAATACACAGTAACATTTAATACTGATGGTGGAACAAATATAGATGCTGTAGAAGTGGAATATAATGGTAAAGTAACAAAACCTGCTGATCCAACTAAAGAAGGATATACATTTATAGGTTGGTATAATGGCAATACTTTATATGATTTTAACAGTTCAGTTACAACTGATATTACATTAAAAGCTAGATGGAATAAACATGAGATTGTTGAAAATATTGTTAATTTAGAAATAAATAGTATTTATGAAAAATATAATTCGAAAACTGATTCTAATGGCAAATTAACAGAAGATATAACTGATAGTGTATTTAAATTATATACTGGTGTCAGACTTGAAACAAAATATGTAAATACACAGGGTATGGATATAGATTTTACTTTAAATAGTACAATATCAAATAGTATAAGAATAGTAGGTACGGGAGCTTCATCTACAAAAAATATTACTATAAATATTTTGAAGTTTGATGGTAAAAATTATGTTGATATAAAGTCTTTTGGACCTGTAGCTAATAAGAAATCTATAACATGTGAACTTGATAATTTAGAAGCTGGAAATTATAAATTAAAAACTAATGCTTCATTAAGAATATCTGAATTTAGAATAACTGAAATGATTGAAAAAGCATTAGAAATTGAATTTTTTACTGTCACATATGATACTGTAGGTGGTTCAAAAATAGAAAGTCAAAATGTAGAAAAAGGTAGTGTTTTATCTACAGTATCAAATCCTGTTAAGGAAGGTTATGCATTTATAGGTTGGTATTTAGATGGCAAAAAATTTGATTTTAATACTCCAATTACTAAAAATATAACACTGGTTGCAAAATGGGAAAAAATTGTTGATGTTAATCCTAATCAATGTATTGTTATGTTTGATACGAATGGTGGATCTAATATACCTTATGAAGTAATCGAAAAAGGTAGTAAGGTAAATATGCCAAATGAACCAACAAGAAATGGTTATACTTTCTTAGGTTGGTATTTAGATGGTGAAAAATTTGATTTTGAATCTACAATTAATAATTCAATAGAATTAGTTGCTAAGTGGAGTCAAAATAAATATAATATATCTTTTAATAATAATGGTAAAGGAGAAAAACCTCAAGATATAATAGATGTATTTGAAATTCCTGAAAACCTACCTGTTTTAACTGATGATAAAATGGTTTTTGCAGGATGGTATATTGACCAAGCTTTAACAATAAAAGTAAATACTGGTGATATAATTACTGATGATTTAACATTATATGCAAAATGGGTAGAAAAGGGTTCATTAATTATTACAGAAGCACAAGGACATTTAGAAAGTGCTTATGTTAAATGGGATGCGTTAAATGATTGTAATGATTATAATGTATATTATAAAAAGAGTAGTGAAACTGATTCTTCATATCGTTTAATAGATAAAAGTTTAATTAGACAATATCCTAACTATTACAGAGCTGATGTGTTAGGATTAGCTCAAGGCAGTTATAATATTAAAGTTGTTGCAGTTTATAATAATATAGAAGCTAATAGTTCTTTTGAAACTGTTAATGTTATAAATCATGTAAGAGAAGGATATGCATTTGTTAGTGGTACATCATCTGGAGCATATAATGAAGATGGAACAATTAAAAATGATGCAAATATTATTTATATTACAAATGAAAATAAGGATAGTGTCACATTAGATGTTAATGGTACACAAGTTGTAGGTTTACAAAATATTTTAACTGCTCATAAATTCAAGAAAAATATCTCGCTTAAACCTTTATGTGTTAGATTAATTGGTAATATCACAGATTTTTCAATTATGGAAAAAGGTGATTTATTAATAGATGGTGCTAAATGCGGAATCACAATTGAAGGTATTGGTGATGATGCAACAGCTAATGGTTGGGGACTTCGTATAAAAGGTGTTTCAAACGTAGAGGTAAGAAATATAGGATTTATGAATTGTAATAGTAGTGAAGGTGATGATTTAGGATTACAACAAGATAACGACCACGTATGGGTTCATAATTGTGATTTCTTCTATGGTGATGCAGGAAGTGATTCTGACCAAGCAAAAGGTGATGGAGCCTTAGATACTAAGAAATCTAGCTATGTTACGCATTCATATAATCATTTCTGGGATAATGGTAAATGTAATTTACAAGGAATGAAATCTGAAACTGAAAGTAATTTTATAACATATCATCATAATTGGTATGATCATTCAGATTCAAGACATCCAAGAATTAGAACTTGTACAGTTCACATTTATAATAATTATTTTGATGGTAATGCTAAATATGGTGTTGGTGTAACGATGGGAGCTAGTGCTTTTGTTGAAAATAATTATTATAGAAATTGTAAAAATCCAATGTTATCATCTAAACAAGGAACAGATGCGTTAGGAGAAGGTACATTTAGTGGTGAAAATGGTGGTATAATAAAAGCTTATGGAAATTATATTGAAGGTGGAAATAAGGTTATTTATTATCATGAAAATAATACAAGTTTTGATGCTTACCTAGCTTCATCAAGAGATGAAAAAATCTCTTCATCTATAAAAACAGTTGCTGGAGGTACATCTTATAATAATTTTGATACTGATAGTGATTTTTATAAATATAATGTTCAAACACCTGAAGATGCGAAAAATTCTGTTATGAAATATGCAGGTAGAATTAATGGTGGAGATTTCAAATTTGTTTTTGATAATGCAATAGAGGATTCTAATTACCAAGTGATAAAAGAATTAAAAACTAAATTAACTAATTATAAATCCGACCTTATTAGAGTTTTAGGTTTATAATATTTAAAAGCTTCAAATCAAATTGATTTGAGGTTTTTTTATAAAAAAATCAAATTTTCTTGCATATAAATAATTATTATGGTATAATATCAAAGCATTTTTAGAAATGCCCTTGCCTAGAAGCTATGCTAGGCCAAAAGTCCATAAGGAGGTATAAAAAATGAAAAAGTATGAAGTTATGTATATTCTTCGTTCAAATTTAGACCAAGAGTCAATTAAAACTGAGGTTGCAAATGTAAATAATATTTTTACAAGTAATCAATCTAAGGTTTTAGAATGTAAGGAATGGGGCTTAAGAGAATTAGCTTATGAAATCCAACATTCTCGTAAGGGATATTATGTATGGATGTTAGTAGAAGCTAATCCAAAAGCTTTATCTGAATTTGACCGTATTGCAGGATATAACGAAAATATTATTCGTCACATCGTTGTTGTTGACGGAGAATAAGAGGATTTAAAAAATGAATAAAGTAATGTTAATTGGTAGAATCACAAGAGATCCTGAAATTCGTTATACACAATCAGGTATGTCAAATTTAAGATTTTCAATTGCTATTGATCGTATAGGATCTAGAGATGCTAACGGTAATAAGCAAACTGATTTTATTAACTGTGTTGCTTTTGGACAACAAGCTGATTTTATTTCTCGTTTTGTTAGAAAAGGTTATTTACTTTCAGTAGAAGGTAGAATCCAAACAGGTTCTTATCAAGGCCAAGATAACCAAACAAGATATACTACAGATGTAATTGTTGAACGTGTTGAAAATTTAACACCAAGAGATTCTAGTCAATCTTCTCAAACTAACCAAAATTATCAACAACCAGCTAATAACTATCAACAACCAAACAATAATTATCAAGGATATAATAATCCAAATTATGGTGGAGGTTTTACTCAACCTGCGCCTCAAGCTACAGAACCTGAAGCTCCTTTAAGCTTTGATATGAATGTAGCTGATGATGATTTACCATTCTAAAACTAATAAAGGAGGAAATTTTTATGCAACAAAATCGTAAAGCAGAACGTGGAGAACGTCGTGGTCGTAAAAAGGTATGTTATTTTACACAAAACCATATTGAGCATATTGATTTTAAAGATGTAGATTTATTAAGAAAATTCGTTACAGATAGAGGAAAAATTTTACCTCGTCGTATAACTGGTACATCTGCTAAATATCAAAGAAAATTAGCTATAGCTATTAAACGTGCTCGTCATATGGCATTATTACCATTCGTTAAAGACTAGTTTATATATAGACTATTGATTTTTATATCAATAGTCTTTT
>CAZQOM010000101.1:0-4306 GCA_964595145.1 uncultured Anaeroplasmataceae bacterium
AATTAGTTCTATGATCTTTAACTAAGTTATAAGGACAAATAACATAACTTCTAATTTGACTTCCAAAGTTAATACCCATTTGTTCACCTTTTAAATTTTTCATTTCCTCTTCTTGTTTTTTTATTTCAAGCTCTAAAAGTTTAGATTTTAAAACACGCATTGCAACTTCTCTATTTTTTATTTGACTTCTTTCATTTTGACAAGTTACAACAATACCTGTAGGTTTATGAGTAATACGAACAGCAGAATCAGTTGTATTAACTGATTGTCCACCAGCACCAGATGAATGATATACATCTATTTTTATATCCTCATCTTTAATTTTAACCTCTTCAGTTTCAGGAATTTGCGGAGAAACATCACAAGAAACAAATGATGTATGTCTTCTAGCATTTGAATCAAAAGGTGATATTCTAACAAGTCTATGAACACCTCGTTCCGATTTAAATAAACCATATGCAAAAGGACCTGTTATAGATATTGTAACAGATTTAATACCAGCCTCATCACCAGCTAAATAATCTAAAACTGTTACTTTAAATCCCTTTTTAGCACAAAATCTTGTATACATTCTATATAACATATCAGCCCAGTCCATAGATTCAGTTCCACCAGCACCAGGATGAAGTTCTAAAATACAATCAGAATTATCATATTTTCCAGATAATAAGGCTTGTTCTTCTAATAATCCTATTTCTTTTTTAAAATCATCTATTGATGATTCTAATAATTCCATTGCATCACTATCTTCAAGTGCCATATCCATAAGATCAATAATATCATTATATTTAATATAAACATTATCATATAAAGTAATACTATCTTTAATATTATTCATTTTATTAATAATAATTTGAGCATTTTGTTGGTCATCCCAAAAATTTGTAGCACTTATTTTTATTTCAAGTTCTTTTAATATAGGTCTTTTAGAATCTATACCTAAGGCTTGTTTAATTTCAGCAAGCTTTCTTTCATATTCAACTTTAAATTTATTCATTTCATACTTTTCCATAAAAAAGCCTCCATAACAATTAAAAAAACTTAAGATTAACTTAAGTCTATAATTTAGCTATATTTATAGCTAGCTTTACAAAAATATTATAATCTATATTAATAAAAATTACTAGAAAAAAAATAAAAAAAATAAAAAGTATAGCAAAAAACTATACTTAATTACTTTTTAACATAAGAAGTTTCATTATTAGCTTTAGCAATAGCTTCTACTGCCGTAGCACATGGATTTTCTAAAGTTTTATCACAAAACTCACAAAAATCATAAGAACCACACATATCTTTATGCTTTTTTTCACTTTCTAACCATTTATCGAAGTCTATCTTCTTTTGACTGTTAGTAATTTTGCTCATTATAATCACTCTTTTCCAATAGAATTATAAATCAAAGTCAAAATAAAGTCTATATGAAAACGCTTAATTATATTTAATTTATTATAAAAACGTTTTAATAATGTTAAAAATTCTAATTTTAAAAAAAATATTTATTTTTTTTATAAATTAATCTATAATATTTATGGTGATTAAGGTGAATATTAAAAAAATATATAATGAAAATATTATCAAATATATTATAAATGATATAAAATATGAATTTATTATAAACAATAATGAGGCAATTATAAATTATAATAATATTATTTATTTAGAAGGAATTGTAAATGAATTTCATCTTCTACATCCAAATATATGTTATTATCACTCTAATGATTATAATTTTGAAATGCGATTTGATAAATTATTTTCATTTAAGCTTCCTATTAATATAATTCAACCAACAAAACTATTTTTAAATGAAAATTATATAAAAGATATTAATAATATAAATTATGATGAAATTACATTTCCTGTAAACATAATAAATGATGAATATGTATTATTAAAAGGACATCATTTATTATATCAAGCATTAAATGATGATATTAGAATGGTTAATGTATACATAAAAGAATATGATGAATCTTTAAATAATATATTATATATTTTAAAAGAACAAAATATAAATAATATTAATAATTTAGAAATATTAGATGAAAATAATTATAATAATATGTTAATGGGATTAGAAATGTTAAAGGGGCTATAAAAGCCCCATTTTATTTTGAATCTCTTTCTTTTCTACCAAGATAAATATCTAATTCTTTTTTCATTTCCTCAGGAATAATTCTTTCAACTGGGAATATATTTCCTTCTATCATTCTTTTTGCAAAAGATATAATAAATTCTATAGTTTTATAATAATTTTTTTCATCTAGAAAATCAATAACATCTTTTCTACTATGAATTTGAGCACCACCTTGTGGTGAAAGTCTTGCAAAAGATATAGCTGGAACACCAGAATCTGCAAAAGGAGTTGAATCAGAAGAATAAACACCTTGTTTAGCTGTTATAGCAAAACCTAATTCTCTTCCTAAATAATTAATATAATTTACAAGTGCTATTTCACTTGTACAACAAGCTATATCTTTACCTAAAACTACTCCAGTCATATCAACATTAATACACAATTTATAATCTTTTAATTCATCTTTATGAGCTTCTACATATGCTTTAGATCCTAAAAGTCCCATTTCTTCTGAACCACACCAAATAAATTTTAATGTTCTATTAGGTCTATTTATAGAAAAGTAAGCCAATAATTCTAATATAGTTGTAGTACCTGTACCATTATCATATGCTCCTGTAGAAAAAGCAACTGAGTCATAGTGTGCAGTAAAACAAACAACTTCTTCTTTTTTTAAATTACCAGGAATAGTTGCAACAACATTATGTGAAGTTAATTTAAATTCATCTTGAGTTAAAACTATTTTAACTTCCTTTGGATTTGATAATAATAATTTTTGAGCATCCATTATTCTCATACATACACCTGGTATTTTACCATTTTGATAATGACGCTCTCTAATTTGCATTTTTTCTAAATCTGAATTATCTTTATCATCATATAATGAACCACTTACACAAATAAAAGCACTAGCTTTTTTTTCACATAACATTTTATATGTTTTAACCATCATTCTTGTATTAATGTATACAATCTTATGTTCTAGACTATCTATATTTGCTAACTGTTCATCAGATTCTATTACTACTAATTCACCAATAATACCTTCAACTGGTGTTGAACCACTCATTCCAACACCTGTAACTTCATATTTTTCATCAACTGTTTCTAATGTTGCCTCTTTAATATTATAACCATCTACTAAAAAGTCTTCCAAATGTGCTTCAATTTGATATTTATGACATTCAGTAATAATCATATTTGCAGTTTTTAATTCTGAATCACTTCCACCAGTTCTTTCATAACATATTTTTTTTAAAAATTCAAAACTACCATAATTTTGCATATTACTAATCACTCCTAACATTAATTAGTAATATTATACATCATTTTAATATTAATTTAAAAGAAAAAACATTTTATTTTAATATTTTTTCTTCATTAATTGAAAAATTATCTATATTCATAATAATTGTATGATATTTATATAAATAATTTTTATAATTTTGATGAAATTTAATTATTTTATTTTTATATTTATATTTATATAATATTTTTTCTAAGTAAAATTTTTGATATATTTTTTGGATATTAAAATAAAATAAAGTTGATAAATAAAATAGATATAAAAAATTTATTATAATAAATAAATCTAATTTAAAATAAATAATGAAAATAATTATTATAGTATTTAATAATAAACTTATAATAGATAATAAATTTAATACAAATTTATAGGGTATAAAATAACTTAAAATAGATTTTAAAATATTAAAACCATCAAGAGGGTAAATTGGAATAATATTAAATAAAATTAGTAACATACATATTTTAAATATCATAGTATCTTTATATATAATCATTAATAAAAAATTAAATAATATTCCACCTAAATATAATAATAAATCTTCATAAAAGACATTTTTTTTATTTTCTATTTCTAAAAAAAATCCAAAGATTGATAACTTTAATTTTTTTATTTTATATTTAAATATTATTATGAAAAATATATGACCTAATTCATGAATAAATAAGCATAATAATATTTTAAATATTAATATTTGTTTTGGAGAGAATATAATTATAAATATTAAAATTAAAAAACTTAAATCAATTTTAAATTTTTTCATAATATATTATAAATTTTTTAGCTATTTCATCTATAAAATCACCTTTAATAATATAAAAATCCTTAGTTGTACCTATAGCTATATTCTTATCAACAAATTGATATAAATTTTTTTGTCTTTTAAAATGACCTATTATATATTTTTTATCAATACTTACTAC
>CAZQOM010000102.1:0-4244 GCA_964595145.1 uncultured Anaeroplasmataceae bacterium
ATTTAAAGCTATTAAATATCTGTTTTAAAGCATTTAAATAAAAATCACTATAAATCAATCATGAAACTGTAAAACAAGCTTAAAAGCCATATAATTAAATAAATTGATTAATTAATTTTTAGCAATCGAGAATTCAAAATATGATAAATCACCTTCTCAGTTCGTTTAAATAAACATAAAAAATATTTCAAATTAAATCTAGTTTTAAAAACTAATTAATTTATTTTTAAATATCTTTAAATCTAAATTAATAAACAAGTTAGAAAATAAATTATATTTATATTGAAATTTATAATCGATTTTAAGGCACGAAATAAGCCATTTAAGCCGTTTTAACTATGATTATTGATATTTGTTAATGCTAAGAACAAAAACGATTGTAGATACGTTTATTTAAATAATTTCGTTACACGTATAAAATTTTAATATAAAAATTATTTTAATATGCACAAATATATTTTACTAGTAATTAAAAATATTTTATGGTATAATAATTAACCCGAGAGACTTGAAAAAAATCAAAAGGCAAGTGGTTATTAAAACTAGTATAATTAATTTAATAATTTAAATTAAATAATTTTAATAATTATTAGATTTGGTTTTGTTTATTATTTTAATTTTGAAAAGGAGGACATATATGAAAATTAAAATTAATGATAAAATAATAATGAAAGAAGAACCTATTAGAGTTTCTGAATTAATTGAAGGTAATAAATATCAATATCAAGCGGCTAAAATTAATAATAGAATTAGAGAATTAGATTTTATTATTAATAAAGATTGCGATGTTGAATTATTATCATTAAATGATACAGAGGCTGTGACTATTTATCAAGCAACTTTGAGATATTTAGTTGTTATGGCAATTCAAAGAGTATTTCCAAAAGCTAGAGTAATATTTAATTACAGTGTTTCAAGATCAATATTTGTAAGTGTATCTAATATCAATCATGCATTTATGCAAGATGATTTAGATAAAATAAAAAATGAACTTGATGATATTATCAAAAAAGATATTCCGATCAAAAGATTTAGCATAACAAAAGAAGAAGCACATAAATATTACACTGAAATAGGATATAAAGATAAAGCAAGTATTTTATCTTACCGCAAAGAATCTACAGTTCATATGTATGAATGTGCAGGTTATAAAAATTATATGTTTGGTTATATGCTTCCATCTACAGGATATATAACAAATTATAAATTCAAACTATATGCACCTGGATTTATAATCCAATATCCTCGTGCTGAAAACAAAGGATTAATACCTGCATTCGAAGATGAGAAGGTATTTCAAAATGTATTAAGGGAAGCTAATCGTTGGGGAAATATAACAACAGCTAGCTATATATCACAAATGAATGAAATCATCGAACAAGGTAAAGCTTTAGAATTCATTAACATTTGTGAAACAAGACATAATAATCAACTTGCTCAATTAGGAGAAAAAATCGCAAGAGATATTAATACTATTAGACTAATAGCTGTAGCAGGTCCATCATCAAGTGGAAAAACTACATTTACTAATAGACTTAGAATCCAATTAAAAAGTTTAGGAATAGATCCTTTAATGATAAGTGTTGATGACTTTTATTGTGAAGGACATCAAGCACCTATTGATGAATACGGCAAACCTGACTTTGAACATATAGATGCGTTAGATAGAAAATTATTTGATGAAGTAATTTATAAACTTATAAATGGTGAAGAAGTTGCCTTACCTATATATAGTTTTAAAACTAACAAAAGAACATTTACAGAGCCAATAAAGCTTGCAAAACATCAACCTATAATGATTGAAGGAATTCATGCATTAAATGATGAATTAACTCCATCTATTCCTTCAGAACTTAAATTTAAAGTATATATAGCTCCACAAGCACAATTACATATTGATGATCATAATCCTATTTCATTATCTGATATTAGATTAATTAGAAGAATGGTTAGAGATTTTGAAACAAGAAATTCTAGTTGTGAACAAACATTAGAAATGTGGCCAAGCGTAAGAAGAGGAGAATTCAAATGGATCTACCCTCACCAATCTTCTGCAGACTTTGTATTTAATTCAGAATTATCATATGAATTATGTGTATTAAAAAAACATGCTTTACCTTTATTAGAAGCAGTAGATAAAGAAAGCCCATATTTCATTCAAGCAAATAGATTAGTAAAATTCTTAAAATATTTTACAGATATTTCTGATAAGTGGATTCCATGTAATTCTATTCTTAGAGAATTTATAGGAGACTCAATTTTTTATACTAAAGATAAGTGTTAAAATTAAGGACAATTTTTGTCCTTTTTTTAAAGCTAAAATTGGCTTGTTTTATATATTGTTTTTTGTTATAATTGTTGAGGAAATAGGAAGTGATTATTATGTATTGTTTAAACAATATTAAACGTATAACATACCCTAATGATTTAGTGATTGATTTAACTAAATTATATAGGTATAAAGGAAAAGATTTTTATTACGAAGATATCTTTAAAACAGATATGCAAACTATCATAAAAGAGACTATCGAAAAAGATACTTTTTACGCATCAAAATTATTAAAATTAAATGTGTCAGAAAATAGATGTAGATTAATAATTCAAAAGGATAGTATTCCAAAAACGAATGATGAAAAAATACTTTTTAATCTTAAAGAAGTTTTTAAAATAATTCAATCTAAAGGAAATGAACTAGAACTTACAAGTAATGAATTTTTGGCTCTTGCAAAAAGAATATTTAAAGATGTTAAAGAAGTAGGATACAGAACAAAAATAGAAGAAAGACAAATAAATCTCTTAAAAGAAAAAAAGACAGTTTCTCTAAGAACAACATTTGATGAATTATTGAAAATATATAAAAATGAATTAAATAAAGAAACTGTTGAAGCTACACAATTAGCTACCAACTTATATGTTGATATTTATAATTCAAAAGTATATAACGATGAAAATAGTTTTATGTGTTTATTAATTTATTATTGTCTATTATTTAAAGAAAGATTTAATGTCTTTAAATATTTCAGTTTCTTTGAAAGCTATTTAAATGATGAAGAAGAATTTAAAAATGCATTAATCCAGTCAAGCTATAACTGGGAAGAAGGGTATGCTCAAACAGCTATCTTAAATCGTTTAACAATTCAAACTCTTTTAAAAGGATATGGCAAAATTGAAAATAGAGAATCAAGTTATAGTTTCGATAAAGAAATCAAAAAAATAGAAAGTGTAGAAAGTTCTATTTTAAAACTTGGTACAATTTTCACTAAAGAAGAGGTAAGACGTAAAAATCCATATTCTTCAGATTCAACAATTAATAGAGCTTTAGATAATTTAAAAAAAGAAAATAAGATAAGACCAAATGGAACAGGCAGATCCGCAACCTGGTTAAAAATAGTTGATGATGAAACATTTGATCCTAAAAATAGACAGGTTAGTATATTTGATTATTTAAATGAATAAAATTATAGGAAGATTAAATTCTTCCTTTTTTTATTGCATCATATAAATAATGAAAAGAAGAGGAGATGTCAAAAAATGAAACAAACAAACTTTAACTTATTATTACAAATTGAGACATCAAGATGTAGAATTATACATAAATCGATTTCTCAATTTTTAAAAAAATATCGATATTTATCATAAACTACATCAAGTAGCAAAAAATGAGTATGTTTAAAGCGTTGATTTTATGATAAAATCACCCATAAACAACCTCAAAAACACCTTTGAATATATTTTTTAATTCAAAAAAGAGGCTATTTCAAAATGCTTTTTACTTCCTATAATATATATTATGTTAACCACTAAAATAGGTTGATTTTCTCACATTTTTTAATTCAATGCGGAAAAGTGTTAAAACTAATACATACTACTTTTTTGTATTTTTTTGCTTTAGGTGATAAAAACGTGATCGATTTTTTTAAGTTTTATTTTTTTAATATTCTGAATAATCCTTGAGATCGATTTTTAATATATAAATTTAAATTCTAAATTAGATTATATTTATAATCATAAATTCTGACAAATCGAGATTAAAATTTACTATTAAATACTCTATTAAGCATTATTTTTTACATATAAATAATATCATTTAAATACACATTATTTATGTATATTTATTTTATTTTACAAATCTAGTTTTAAAAAACCTACTTTGAATTATTTCACAACCATAACTAGTTTGTAATACTAGATTGGTTTTGAAATTAATTTTTTAGCATTTATAACTGATAAATATGGTATGAATT
>CAZQOM010000103.1:0-4241 GCA_964595145.1 uncultured Anaeroplasmataceae bacterium
AAAGCCTAATGTCATTTGAGTTAAATCATTTGTACCAAACGAAAAGAATTCTGCATGACGAGCTATTTCATCTGCAAGTAAGGCTGCACGAGGAATTTCAATCATTGTACCAACTTTATAAGTCATATTTATGTTTGCATCATTAATCAATTTATCAGCAGTTTCTTTAATTATTTTCTTAACGAATTCAAGTTCTTTTGGTTCAATAATTAAAGGAACCATAATTTCAGGTGTAATTATTTTGCCTATTTTATTTGAAACATTTATTGCTGCAGATATAATTGCTGTTGTTTGCATGATGCAAATTTCAGGATAGGATACCGCAAGTCTACATCCACGATGTCCCATCATAGGATTTACTTCATGAATAGAATCAATTTTGTCGTTGATTTCTTCAACAGTTTTACCTAATGCAGATGCCAATTCTAAAATTAAATTTTCTTCTTTAGGTAAAAATTCATGTAAAGGAGGGTCTAAAAGACGAACATTAACATTTTTACCATCCATAATTGTATATAATTGTTCAAAATCATTTTGTTGCATAGGAAGGATTTCATTTAAAGCTTTAGTTCTTTCTTCTTTAGTATCTGATAAAATCATCTTACGCATTGAGAAAATTCTTTCTTCATCAAAAAACATATGTTCAGTACGACAAAGACCTATACCTTCCGCACCAAATGAAAGTGCTTGTTTAGCATCACGAGCATTATCAACATTAGTTCTTACTTGCATATCTCTTATTTGATCTACCCATGACATTAATTTACCGAAATATCCTGTAGATAAGTCCGGATTAACTGTCTTAATAGATCCTTCATAAACATTACCTGTAGACCCATCAATTGATAAAATATCCTTATCAGTATATACTTTACCATTAATAGTAACAGTTCTTGATTCTTCATCTATCAATGCATCACCACAACCACATACACAACACTTACCCATTCCACGAGCTACAACAGCCGCATGAGATGTCATACCACCACGCATAGTTAAAATAGCTTGAGAAGAAATCATACCAACGATATCTTCAGGAGATGTTTCAGCACGAACTAATACTACTTTTTCACCTAATTTATTTCTTTGTTGAGCTTCTAAAGCATTAAATGCTAAATAACCAGTACCAGCACCAGGACCAGCAGGTAAGCCCTTAGCTATAGGTTTTTTGCTAGATAAATCTTTCTTATCAAAATCAGGAAGTAATAATTTGTCAAAAGATACAGGATCAATTCTTAATATTGCTTCTTCTTTGGTAATTAATCCTTCTTCTACCATATCACAAGCCATCTTTAAAGCAGCACTAGGTGTACGCTTACCACTTCTAGTTTGTAAGAAATATAATTTACCATCTTCTACAGTAAATTCCATATCCTGCATATCCTTATAATGTTTTTCCATCTTGTTAATAGTGGAAATAAATTGTTCGTAAACTTCTGGCATTCTACGAGCAAGTTCACCAATATGAAGTGGAGTTCTAATACCTGCAACTACATCTTCACCTTGAGCATTAGGTAAATATTCAGCAGAAACTTCTTTTAATCCTGTGGCAGGATTTCTAGAAAACGCAACACCTGTACCTGATGTTTCACCTTTATTACCAAAAGCCATTGATTGAACATTTACTGCAGTACCCCAAGAATATGGAATATTATTCATCATACGATATACATCAGCACGTGGATTATCCCAAGATCTAAATACAGCTTCAACTGCTTCTTCAAGTTGAACATAAGGATCAGTTGGAAATTCTTCATTAAAAATATTATAATAATATTCTTTATATTTATTAACTAAATCTTTTAATTCTTCTGCAGATACTTCAGTATCAAGTTTATAGCCTTTTTCTATTTTTAAATTTTCTAACATTTTATCCATTTCAGTTCTTGGATGTGATTTTGCTATATTAGTAAACATTAAAATAAATCTTCTATATGAATCATATGCAAATCTTTCATTATTAGTTTCACGTGCAAGTGCATCTACAGTTTGATCATTTAATCCTAAATTTAATATTGTATCCATCATACCTGGCATTGATACTCTAGCACCACTTCTAACAGACACTAATAATGGATTTTTATTTCCACCAAAGTTTTTACCAGTTTTCTTTTCAACTTCTTTTATTCCTTTTTTGATATCATCAATTAAAAAAGCAGGAAGTTTTTTACCCTCATTATAATATAAAGTACAAGCTTCAGTTGTAATTGTAAAACCCTGAGGAATAGAAACACCAATGTGAGTCATCTCTGCTAAACCTGCACCCTTACCTCCTAGTAGTTCTTTTCCAAGCCCATAAGCTTCTTCAAAATGATATACATATTTTTTTGTCATAATACCCTCCAAATTAATTTAAAAAAACAAATTAATGTTCTTATTATACACTATATGGCTTATTTTTTACACACATTTTTCGAAAAAAAATAATTATTTTTCGAAAAAATTTATATTTTTTATTAAATTATTATAATTTGATTATTTTTTGATAATAAATAATATCTAGTCCATTTAAAAAAAAACATATTTTTTTAAAATATGTTTTAATTTTAATTTCTAATTATATCTTTTTATAAATTCAAATCAATCTATATTAATTAATTCGTATTCTTTTGTACCACAGCCAAGTGCTATAGCTTTTTCTATAGTTAATAAACCATTTCTACTTTCTATTCTTTCAATTAAATGTTTTTTACCAGGATCATTAGAATTATAAACTAAATCAATACAAGCTTGATCTATAGCTACAGGGTCAGTTGAAATTAATATACCAATATCTTTCATACATGGATCTTCAGCTACTGCACAACAATCACAATCAACTGACATATTTTTCATAACATTAATATATAAAATATTACCATTAAAAAAATCTATAACAGATTTTGCTGCATCAGCCATTGATGATAAAAATAAATCATGAGGTGCACTCCATATTTCTTCCGGTTTACCTGCACCATGAATATAAGTTTTTCCAAAAGCAGATGCAATTCCAATAGATAATTGTTTTAATGCTCCACCATATCCGCCCATAGGATGTCCTTTAAAATGAGATAAAACAAGCATAGAATCATAATTTATTATATCTTTTCCTACATAATTTGTTTTAATTACTTCTCCATTTGGAATTTCTAAAACTAAATCTGGACCTTCTTTATCTAATAAGTCAACTCTATATCTATTCCAACCATGTTCTTTAAATGTTTTTAAATGTTTTTCAGTAGTATCTCTTTTTCCCTCATAGGCAGTATTACATTCAACGACTGTTCCATTTACTGTTTTAATTATAGTATCCCAAAAATCAGGTCTAATAAAATTTTGATTTCCTGGTTCTCCAGAATGTACTTTAATACAAACATTACCATTAAGTTTATAATTAATTTTTTCATAAAGTTTCATAACAGCTTCACTTGTAATTTCTTTTGTAAAATATACCTTTGATTTCATAACTTCCTCCAAATATTTTTTATTTATCACACGATAATGTGGATTATATTTTAATTTATAATTATTAGAATGACTAATTATATAATTAGATTTTGATAAATATTTTTCAATATAATTATTTTTATCATATTTTTTTAAAGTTTTAATTTCATTAATAAATTCATCTATATTATTTTTATCAAAAGATGATTTAATAAATGCATTAACTAGATTATCTAAATTATGATACTTATCATAATATGGCTTTATATAAACTCTTACATATTTATCACTAATTTCTTCTATCATTTCATCTGAATTATCTGCATAACTAAGCTCATCTTTAATTAACTTTAAAGCTTTATTATAATCAGATATTAAATGAGCAGGTCCCATAATTCCTTGAAAATATAATTTAATTATATCTTCTATTTCCATATCTGAATATTTTTTTAAATGCGTTTCTAAATAAACCATAATACTATCCTTTTTTTAAAATGACATTTAACCATTTATTATCTCTATTTAGCCTTACATCATTAGTAATACAAATTTCTAATATTTTAAAATTTGTATTACTAATGATATTATTTAATCTTTCTTCTGTTAAATCAGTGAAATATCTATCATCTCTAATTCCTTCAAATTCACCATATTTAAAGGAACAATACATAATACCATTATTTTTTAATGCACTATAGCATTTATTAAAAACAAATAATAAATTATCATATTTAATATGTAACAACGATGCACATGCCCAAATTCCATCAAAATAATCTTTGTAATCTATATCTTCTATAGATTTACAATAAACA
>CAZQOM010000104.1:0-304 GCA_964595145.1 uncultured Anaeroplasmataceae bacterium
AAAAGTTTTTACAAGTGTATTTTGTAATTTTTCCATCTTCAAATTCCAATGCCATATCTACATAACGCATGGAATTTAAGTCTACCTACGTCACATGAAGCTATCCATAAGTTCCCTCAAGCTGAGGAGAGGTAAAGACTTCTCCCACTGGAATATTTACATCTGCCAAACAATTTTCAAACAAGGTTTCTGTCAACGGATTTTTTCGTTCCGGAAGCTGCACCGTCATATTGGTTTTGTTCTTTCCTTTTCCAATTACTTTTACATAATAAAACTCATCAAGAACGTCAATCATTCGCTGATG
>CAZQOM010000104.1:314-4162 GCA_964595145.1 uncultured Anaeroplasmataceae bacterium
TATCCAGAGTATTTACCTTTACAGTCTCTGCAAAAATCTCCTCAAAATCTGAACAGATTTCTGGTATTGGATACGCAATAATTGTAAAACTATATTGATCACTTGGGATAAATTCATTGACAAGAAGCCCTGCATCCCTCTGATACTCCAATGAAACTTTTTGCTGTTTTTCAGACAAATGAAGTGCCTCTTTTTTATTCACAGGATGGAATGCACGCTCTCCAAATACCTCTATCACCGCAGGTCCTGCATACACACTAGCCAACTCCTGACACGCTTCATATCCCAAACGTAAATTTACCAATTTTCGCTCTGCCAATGGACGGTCTAAATAAATAGCCTGATCAAAACGGTGATCAAAATCAAACTGTCGATTGACGCTGGTTCCATAATACCCATTTTTATTTATCTTTTTATGAATACTGGTCACCCCAGTACGATAAAAAACAGGCTCCAATCCCATCTCTCGGAATTGCAGGATAGCCGATTTTACCATTCGCTCAAATCCAAGAGGATAACGAATATTTACCGTTTTCTTTTTCGACAAATCAATTCTTGCGGTCTCAAAGCCTTTACGGAAACCTTCCGTATAGGTTCGTGCCATAGAATCGATTTGCTCCTGTGGTAATACATTCAAATACGTTGCTATGCGAAGTTCATTTTCACTGACATATTCTCCTATGCGATAGAGATATCTAAGATCACTTAAATCTCGTTCCATAATAATTTCTGTCATGAAACTAAGTTTTGGATCTAATAGTTCCCTCGTTCTCTTTGGCATAGTCACGTCACAATAATCACTAATATAATAATAAATTGCCTGTTTGATTTCTGATGGTTCAGAATCTTTGTCCTCCATCAAATTAAATACTTCAATGAACAACTCCAATTGTATGGTAATATCGAACAATCTCCACTCACAGGCATAAGCAACACAACTTCTCAACTCTGTATATAAAAAACAAAGTAAAGGTCCATAATCTGGTCCCAAGGTTTCATTTGCATAAGCAGGATTTGCATAACTATTTTCATAACCTTTATAGTATTCCAATGATGATTTTTCTTTTGGCATCAAATCTTCATACAAATCATAATTCAATTGTTTCCATTCATCAATTGCCAATTCATCAATCTCTTCACTGTCCACCATAGACACAACATCACGAATCTGCATAATATATGCTGCTGTCTTTTTAAAAAAATGCTGGTATGCCACAGGGATGGTTTCATGTTCTGTTAAAATGGCTTCAATCCGTTCCATTGCCAATTCATAACGTTCTCTTACCTGTTCATTTTCCTCTCTCATTTCTTCTTTATATGCCATACTTTCCTATCCTCACTTTTTCTATTTTTTATTTGGTAATTACCAAACTCTATTTATACGTTTTTCCACGAGTTGAACTTTTCATAAATTTCCGGATACTCTTTCTTTAATCGCACTGGCACAAGATTTTGATCCACAAAACAATGTTTACTACTTGCTGTGGCATGTAATTCCCCGGTTTCTTTATTTCTTATTTCATACTGTATAGAAAATTTTACTGGGCTAAACTGATCCAACCATTCCGAAATTAAAATCGTATCTCCAAAGCGTATTGCTTTTTTGTATTCTACATTCACACCCAACACAGGAATTAAAATCCCCTGTTGCTCTACCATTTCATAAGGAAGTCCTAACTGCTTCATATAATACATTCTAGTTTCTTCCATATAACGAATATAATTGGAATGATGAACGATAGCCATCTGGTCTGTCTCATAATAGTTTACATTTCTCTCATATGGTTGTATCATTTTGTCCTCGCCTCTCTAAAACTCTTCTTTTACCTGTTTCTATCCAACCTACAGTATAACATATATTTTTGCATAGAAAAAGGAGTTTCACACCTTGCAAAACTCCTTTTTCTTACCTAATATGCTCTTTTATGCCATCTCATTTGTGATATTTTCTGTTTTTTCTTCATTCAAAGTTGTATATGTAGATTGATAAGTAGTGTTTTCGCTACTGTTCTTTTTTACAGTTTCCTCTGCCACTTCTTTGTAATCGGAAGTCCCCATCTTTCCTTTTAGGGCATCCATAAAATTGATACCTGTCATAGCCTCAATAGTTTCTGGTAACTGGCTTACAATATCTGTCACATATCCAGTTACTTTTGCAGCTCCAGTGCTTTGTCCGTCTGCTTTTCCTGCCTGATCTACAATAACAATCTTTTCTGTCTTAGCAAGAGGCTGTGCAACTGCATTTGCAATTTCCGGTAACTTCTCAATAATCATCTGAGCAACCGCAGCTTCGTTGTAAAGTTTATAGGCTTCTGCCTTTTTCTCCATGGTTTCTGCCTCCGCATTACCTTTTGCAAGAATGGAAGACGCTTCCGCTTCACCTTTGATGCGAATAGCTTCCGCCTCTGCCTCTGCTTTAATCTTAATTGCCTGGCTTGCAGCCTCTGCTTCCTGAAGCTGTGAATAACGTTTTGCCTCTGCTAGCTTTTCTGCCTTGTATTTCTCTGCATCGGCTAATTTTTCTGCCTTATACTTTTCTGCATCTGCCTGTTTGTTTACTGTTGCAAGCAATTCACGTTCTCTACGAATTGCTTCCTGTGTCTGTACTTCTGTTTCTTTCTCTTTTTTTGTAATTTCAACCATCATGGCAGTTTCTGTTACTTCTTTTGCAACACGGTTTTTCTCAATTTCATATGCTAAATCAGCTTTCTCTTTTGAAGTCTCCTGCTCCTCACTATATGACTGAACTTTCAGTTCTTTTTCATTAGTAGCTGCAGCAACCTGTGTCTCTGCTAAGATTCTTGCTTCTGCACCCATACGTTCTGACTCAGAGGTTTTAATCTGTGTCTCTTTTACTGCCTCTGCCTCTGCAATTGACGCATTTTTCTTAACTTCTGCAATTCTTGGTTTTCCAAGTGCTTCTAAATATCCGTTCTTATCTGAAATATCCCGAATGGTAAATGCCTTCAATTCTAATCCCATGCCAGCTAACGCAACTGCTGCCACTTCCTGAACCTGTGAGGCAAATTTCTCTCTATCTTTATAAATTTCTTCCACCGTCATTTTTGAAATAATCTCACGAAGTTTTCCCTCTAATACATCTTTACTGGTATCTTTGATTACTTCAATTGTCTGTGCTTCTTTTCCCGTATTAAACTGCTCGGTGGCACTTAAAATACTTTCTTTGTCACTCTTTACTTTGATTACTGCAACACCATCTGCTCGGATATCTACACCCTGCTCGGTTCTTGCACCATCTGTACGAACATCAAATTTCATGTTCTCAAGTGAAATCTTATCTGCTCTCTCTAACAACGGCACTACAAATCCACCGCCACCGGAAATCACTCTCTTTTTCATACCGGTGATTACTAACGCTTTGTCCTGTGGAACTCGTTTCCACATAGTCGATATTAACAGTATCATCACTAAAATCACGGCAATTATAATGCCTGCGATCAACATTGCTTCTTTCATTTGTAATTCCTCCCTTTCATACTCATTTACACGATATTAAATGGTAAATCCAAGTTTACCTCCATGTTACTATGAATCACACCACTTATTAAGCTACTGCAATTCCACAACGTAAAACACATATTGCTCTACCCAACAGATACTCACCTCTGTACCTATTACAATTCCATGTCCATCTGTGGTCTTTGCTGGAGCTGTATAACTATTTCCATTTACCACATAAGTAATCTCTCCATATCCATTTTCCGGAATGCTCTCCTGTACTTTCGCCAAAACACCAATTAACTCTTCCTGCTCTGGTGTACTTGTATTTTGCGCCTTACGAAGAGGAATAAGGATACCACGATAAAATCCCAGTGCAATTACTAATG
>CAZQOM010000105.1:0-4092 GCA_964595145.1 uncultured Anaeroplasmataceae bacterium
TTATTTTTTTCAAACCATTTTTTTGCATAAACACATTCAATTATAGCTTTTTTATTATTAGATTTTATAATATAATATGCTTCTTTTAATAATTTTGAAGCCAAATTCTGTCCTCTTAAAGTTTCACTAACATACGTATGATTTATATTTACTGTATTATCATCTATATTAGGAAATGTAACATAGGCTACTTCTTTATTATTATCTAAAATATAAACCTTATTATGTTCTTTTATTAATTCCATAAAATCACCACTATTTATTATAAGTCCATTTTACCTAATTCATTACACCTTTTACATAATTTTTCAGCTATTTCTTCTTTTGATAAATTATCTTTTAATAATTCTGATATATTTATAGGCTTATCTATAATATATTTTTTTTCTTCTTTTTTATAATATGTAACATAAACTTTTAAATCTAAATTCTTTTTCATACAAGCTTTTAATAAAACAACAAAACCCGGATGAAAACCTTCTAATTCTTTTAAATAACCTTTATCTGATATTTCAGGAAAAATAACAATGTTTTCACCATTTTCTAATGTTTTTATACTTTCGTGTATTGTTGTAATTAATTGAGCATTTTCATATATTGAAATAATGTTTAATCCTTTATAAAAAATATTAGTAAGAGGAGATGCAATCAAACAATATAGTCTAGCAAGATGCAAATTCCAATGTTTTTTTTCATGATAAAAAACTCTTGTTTGATATTTATACATTCTTTTAAGTCCTGAATTCATTTCAGCATTACCCCAAAATCTAACCTTAAAACTACCATATAATTCAATTGCTAGTGGTGCTGATGTTCCTTCATGATTACTTAATATAATTGAATTTTTTTCTATTTTATCACCTAAATATATAAATTGAGTTTTTTTTATAAAACATTTCATAAACTTCTTAAATACTGAAAACCATCTTTTTTTCTTATTCTTTTTCATAGATAAATACCCCCTGTTGTGTAAAGTATGATTTACATATCATTAAAATAGTATCATATTTATATAGTATTTGCAAGTAATATAAATTTTTACATAAAAAATGATAAATAGAATTTTTTTGGAACGATTAAATTATAATAAATAAAAAAGCTAAAATCGATTGATATTTCAATTAATTTTAGCTTGTTATATTTTAAAATGGTGGACCCCTGGAGACTCGAACTCCAGACCCACTGATTAAGAGTCAGTTGCTCTACCAACTGAGCTAGGGGTCCAAATTTCATTTGCATTGTTTATTATACCAAAAAATATATTAAAGTCAAGAAAAAAATAACGTTTTTTCAAAAATTTGTGATATAATTTAAATTGAAGGTGGTAGTATGCATTATAAAGAAGTAAAGAGTATTTTAAGTGCTAATAATGGTTTAAATATTTATAGAGGTTGTGAACATAATTGTATATATTGTGATTCAAGAAGTAAATGTTATAATATAGATCATGATTTTTGTGATGTAGAAGTAAAGAAAAATTCATTAGAACTTTTAGAAGAGGAATTAAAAAGAAAAAGAAAAAAAGTTATTATTTCTACTGGTTCTATGTCAGATCCATATATGCCTTTAGAAAAAGATTTAAAATACACAAGAAAAATGCTTGAATTAATATATAAATATGGTCATGGAGTCCATATTATAACTAAATCTGATTTAATTCTTAGAGATATTGATATTTTAAAAAAAATTAATAAACAGGCTAAAACAAGAATATCTATAACATTAACTACTTACGATGAAGATATTTGTAAAATAATAGAACCTAATGTTTGTACTACTAATAAAAGATTTGAAGTATTAAAAAAATTAAATGAAGAAGGAATAGAGACATATGTTTGGTTATGTCCTATTCTTCCTTACATTAATGATTCATTAGATAATTTAAGAGGTATCTTAAATTTATGTAAGGATGCAAATGTTAAAGGAATAGTATGTTTTGGTTTTGGTCTTACTTTAAGAGAAGGAAACAAAGAATATTTTTATAATATGTTAGATAAATATTTCCCAAATTTAAAAAAACAATATGTTAAAGAATTTCAAAATAGTTTTAATTGTTTATCTAAATATAATAAATATTTATATGATTATTTTTTAAAATTTTGTAAAGAAAATAATATAATGTGTAATAATGATGAAATATTTAAAGAATTATCTAAACTATATGAGGAAGAACATTTCGAACAATTATCATTATTTTAATAAAAAAAGCAGATTCTTCTCTGCTTTTTTTTATAATTCAAGTTCAAATGCACATGTATATAACTGATAATATGTACCTTTTTCTTCAATTAATTTTTCATGACTACCACGTTCAATTATTCTACCATGATCTAAAACCATTATACAATCTGAATTTCTAACAGTTGATAATCTATGAGCAATAACAAATACTGTTCTTCCTTCCATTAATTGATCAGTACCTTTTTGAACTAGTGCTTCTGTTCTAGTATCAATTGATGATGTTGCTTCATCTAATATCATAACAGGAGCATCAGCTATTGCCGCTCTTGCGATTGATAATAATTGTCTTTGACCTTGACTTAAATTAGCTCCATCACCTGTAAGCATAGTATTAAATCCTTCTGGTAATCTAGTAATAAAATCATAAGCATTAGCTATTTTAGCTGCTTCATAAACTTCTTCATCTGTTGCATCTAATCTACCATATCTAATATTTTCCATCACTGTACCAGTAAATAGATTAGTATCTTGTAATACTATACCTAAACTTTTTCTTAAATCATCTTTTTTAATATCAACTATATCTATACCATCATATAGAATTCTTCCTTTTTGAATTTCGTAAAAACGATTAATAAGATTTGTAATAGTTGTTTTACCAGCTCCAGTTGAACCAACAAATGCTATTTGTTCACCAGGATGTGCATAAATATTTACATTATGTAAAACAATTTTTTCAGGATAATAACCAAAATCAACATCTTCAAGTTTTATATCACCTTTTAAAGGGACATAATTAACTACATTATCTTTTGCTATCTTCCAAGCCCATGAATGAGTATGATAATTAACTTCTTCTATTTTACCATCATTTTCAACTGTATTAACTAGAGTAACATAACCATTATCTTCTTCTGGAGTTTCTGCTAATAAATCTAAGATTCTTTGTGTACCAGCCATAGCCATAGCTATCATTGATACTTGTTGAGATATATTTGAAACACTTTGACTAAATTGTTTAGACATAGGTAAGAATGCTATAATAATAGACATTGACATAATACCTAAACCTGTTATTGAAACATTTGGAACATTATTAACATAAAATAATACACCAATAATAGAAATTAATGAATATTGAATATTACCAATATTACCTAATATAGGCATTAATATATTTCCGTAATGATTTGCAGATTTCGTATCTTCAAATAATTGATTATTAATTTTATCAAATTCTTCTTTACAAGCATCTTCATGTGAAAATACCTTAACAACTTTAGCACCATGCATCATTTCTTCAATATAACCTTCACATTTACCTGTACTAATTTGCATTTTAACAAAATTCTTTGCTGATTTACCACCAATTTTAGTTGTAACAACTAACATTGATAAAGCTCCAATAATTACTATAATAAATAACCATAAACTATATGTTAACATTATAGCTATTGCAAATATAATACTTAATAATGTTGATATTAATTGAGGAAGAGATTGACAAACAAATTGTCTTAAAGAATCAACATCATTAGTATAATGACTCATTATATCACCATGAAGATGTCTATCAAAATATTTAATTGGCAATGATTCCATTTTATTAAACATTTCTAATCTAATTTTAGTCAAAAATCCTTGACCAATAACAGCCATTATTTGATTATATACTATAGATGAAATAACACCTAATCCGTAAAGACTTACCATCATTATTAATATTTTAAATAATTCTGGTTTAATTTGATTAAATAATTCAGTACCACCTGCATTATCTTTCATTGCAGTTTCTACAACTGATATTATTTGTTGGATAAATACACTAGCAGCAATATTGCTTATTGCTGAAATTATTAAGCATATAATTATAATAAAACAAGGAAGTTTATATGAAGATATTAATCTTTT
>CAZQOM010000106.1:0-4069 GCA_964595145.1 uncultured Anaeroplasmataceae bacterium
AACTCCTTATGAAGTTTTAGAAGAATTATCAAATAGTGGTTATATAAAAAAAGATGATTATATAATTGATTATGGCTGTGGTAAGGGTAGAGTAGATTTTTATTTAGCAAATTATATAAAATGTAATATGATTGGTATAGAATATGATGATAGATTATATAATACTGCCTTAAATAATTTAAATAATTTTAAAGCTAAGAATAGAATCAAATTTATTAAATGTAATGCTTTAGAATATGATGTATGTGATGATACAACAGGCGCATATTTTTTTAACCCTTTTTCGACAGAAATATTAAGTAAAGTTATTGATAATGTAAGAAAATCATTAAAAAGAAAAAAAAGAATTTTTAAATTATTTTTTTATTTTCCATCTGATAAATATCTTAAATATTTAAGCGATAATCATATTGAAATAATTGATAAAATAGATTGTAGTAATTATTTTAAAATTGATAAAATAAAAGAATATATTTTATATTGTGAATTATAAAAAATTAATTTTATTTCTTGAAATAATTTTTAAATTGGACTATTATATATTTGTTTTAGAGGTGATTTTCTATGTGGAAATATTTAAAAAAATATTGGCTATTTATGATACTTGCTCCTATATTTATGGCAGGAGAAGTAATAATGGATTTGATTCAACCACAACTAATGTCTAAAATAGTTGATGATGGTGTTTTAGGTATTAATAATAATGGTGTTGGAAATATTAATATTGTTTTAACTGTTGGTATACAAATGATTATTACAGTTTTGATTGGTTGTATATTTGGAATACTTAGTGGTGTTTTTGCAAATATATGTAGTCAAAATTTTGCAAATGATTTAAGAAGCGATTGTTTTAAAAGAGTGATGAATTTATCATTTGAACAAACAGATGAATTTTCAACTGGTTCACTTGTTACAAGAATAACTAATGATGTTACTCAAGTTCAAAATCTAGTTAGTATGTCTATAAGAGGATATGTTAGAACACTACTTTTATTTGTTGGTGGTATTATATGTATGCTTATGTTAGATATATCATTTGGCATAGCTTTAGCTTGTTCACTGCCTATTGTAATTATTTTTGTTATATTTTTCATTTTAAAGGCTAGACCTAAATTTAAAATATTACAAGAGAAATTAGATAATTTAAATTCTATTATGCAAGAAAATGTTGGTGGTGCTAGAGTTATTAAGGCATATGTAAAAGAAGATGCAGAAAAAAATAAATTTGATATTGCAAATAAAGAATTAAGTAATGAACAATTATATGTTTTAAAACTATTTAGTTTTATGAGTCCAATATCAAATTTCATATTAAATATAACAATTATATTTATTATTTATATTGGTGGTATAAATGTAAAAGAAGCTACAGGTGTTACTACAGGTAATATTATGGCAGCTATAACTTATACATCTCAAATACTAAATGCTGTTTTAAGAATGGCTAATATATTTCAATCTGTTTCAAGAGCTATAACTTCAGCAAACAGATTAAATATGGTTTTAAATACGTTACCTATTATTACTGATGGTTCTTTTACTGGTGATACTAATATATATGGTAAATTAGAATTTAGAGATGTTTGTTTTGCTTATCCTGATAGTCCTAATGTTAATGTTTTAAAAAATATTAATTTAACAATAAATAGTGGTGAAACTGTTGGTATATTAGGTAGTACAGGAAGCGGAAAAAGTTCATTAGTTAATTTAATACCTAGATTTTATGATACTACAAAAGGAACTATATTAGTAGATGATATAGATGTTAAAGAATATAATGTTAAAACCTTAAGAGGTAAGATTTCTATTGCGTTACAAAAAAGTGAATTATTTTCTAAGACAATTTTTGAAAATATTGCGTGGGGAAAAGAAAATGCAACATTAGAGGATATAAAAAATGCTGCAAAAGTAGCTCAAGCTGATGATTTTATTAGTGAAAAAACAGAAGGTTATTATACTATGGTTGCTGAAAAGGGTGCAAGTCTTTCTGGCGGGCAAAAACAAAGAATTGCTATAGCTAGATGTATTTTAAAAAATAGTGAAATATTAATTTTTGATGATTCCACAAGTGCACTTGACTTAAAAACTGAAAGTAATTTATATAAGGAATTAAAAGATAAATATAAAAATACTACTAAAATAATTATTGCTCAAAGAATAGCCTCTGTAAAGGATGCTGATAGAATAGTTGTATTAGATAATGGCAGTATTGTTGATATTGGAACGCATGATGAATTAATTACTAATAGCAACATTTATAAAGAAATATATAATTCACAATTAAAGGGAGGTAATTTAAATGAATGATTTTAACTTTCAAGCCTTTATTGATGAATTGAAAATTGAATATAATAAAAACGGTAAATTATCTAAAGAAAGTATAGAATTAATAGAAAAAGTTAAAAATGAAAATAATGATATACCACAATTATATCGTTTAGAATTAGCTAAATTAACTAATAATATAAGTAAAACGACAGAGGCTAAAAAAACTATGAGTTTAAATTTTGGTGGTCGTAGCCCAAGAAATTTTGGTAGTTTAGAAAAAGCTTCTAATAAAAAAGGTACTTTATCAAAATTATTAATTTATTTTAAAAATCAAAAAGTTTTAATATCTATTTTATTTATAAGTATATTAATAATGGTTTTAGCACAGGTAATAACTCCAATATTACAAAGTGATGCGATAGACTATATTGATAAAGGTCTTTATAATAAGCTTCCTAAAACTTTAATTATAATGGGTATATTATTTGTTATTCTTTCTATTGCGAGTTTAATTCAAGGCTTATTAAGTGCTATATTAAGTCAAAGAATAGTTAAAACTATGAGAAATGATTTATTTAATAAAATTGTTAATTTACCTATTAAATATTTTGATTCTAATTCTCATGGAGATATAATGAGTAGAATGACTAATGATGTCGATAATATTTCTAATACATTGGCTCAAAGCCTTGGATCATTATTATCAGGTGTTTTAATGATTATAGGAACTGTTTTTATGATGTTTATTACCTGCTGGCAACTTGCGTTAGTTTCCTGCTTAATTGTTGTTTTAACACTAGTTGTTACAAAGGTTTTATCTAAATTAATGCGTAAATTTTTCAAAAAAAGACAAATACTATTAGGTAGATTAAATGGTATTGTTGAAGAAATGGTTGTAGGTCATAAAACTGTTAAAGCTTTTTCTAAAGAAAATGGTGTTATAGCAGAATTTAATGAAACATCAATAGTATTAACTAAAACTGGTATTATTGCTGAAATATTAGGTGGTTCTATGGGACCATTAATGAATTGTATAAATAATATTGGTTTTGTAATTATCTCATTATTTGGTGGTTATTTTGCGTACACTGGTTTAATTTCTGTTGGAATAATTTCAGCATTTATTATTTATGCAAAACAATTTTCAAGACCAATAAATGAATTAGCTAATCTTTATGGTCAAATAGAAACAGCATTAGCTTCTAGTGAGAGAGTTTTTATAGTATTAGATGAAGCATTAGAAGATAAAAGTGGTAATTATGATATGAATAATATTAAGGGATTAGTTGATTTTAAAAATGTTAATTTTTCTTATGTTAAAGGAAAACAAGTATTATATGACTTTACATTAGATGTTAGAAGTGGTCATAGAGTTGCGTTAGTAGGAGCAACAGGTAGTGGTAAAACAACAGTAGTAAATTTACTTATGCGATTTTATGATATTGATAGCGGTGAAATATCAATTGATGGTATTAATATAAAAGATATTAATTTAAATGAATTAAGAAAAAATATTGGTATAGTTTTACAAGATACAGTATTATTTAAAGATACTATTAGAAATAATTTAAAATATGCAAATCCTAATATAACAGATGAAGAAATGATTAAAGCTGCACAAGAGTGTAATTGCCATTCGTTTATTATGCAAATGAAAGATGGATATGATACAGTATTAGCTGAAGGTGGAAGTAATTTAAGTCAAGGACAAAGACAATTACTTTCTATTGCAAGAGCTCTTCTTGCAAATCCTAAAATATTAATATTAGATGAAGCAACATCTAGTGTTGATACTAGAACA
>CAZQOM010000107.1:0-1727 GCA_964595145.1 uncultured Anaeroplasmataceae bacterium
GGATTATCTATAATTTTTATATCATTGTTTTCTGGTTGTGTTATATTTACTAGTCCTTATTATCATAAATTAAAAATATTAAAAAATTTAGAACTAATCTATAAAAAACATCATAATAGAAGAAATTTATCATATCAAAGTTTTTCACCAGATGGTAGAGATTTAATTGATTATAAAGATTATAAACAATTAGATTTAGATATATTAGGTTCTAAAAGTTTATTTCAATATTTATGTTGTGCAAAATCAAAAGAAGGAAAATCTAAACTTGCTAAACAACTTACAAATCCAATTATTAAACCAAAAGATTTTACTAATTGTGTTGAAAATTTAGCTAAAACTGAAGATACATTAAAACTAGAAGCATCAATTTCTTTAATAAGTTTAGAATCAAAGGATTGTTGTCAATCTGAAATGATTAATATATCGAATAAAAAAATTAATATATCTTGGTTTTTAATATCTATATGTATATTATCATATATTTTATTTGGTTTATTATTAGCTTTATTTATAATAAATAATATTAATTTATTTTATTTATTATTTTTTATTCCTTTTAATTTTATTATTACTAAAAAATGCTTAAAAACTGATGTATTTTCAAGTTCAACAACTAAATATGCTAATTTACTTACAGCATATAAAAGACTTGCAAAAGATGTTTTAGAAATTAAAATAGAAGATAAGTATTATAAACAAATTCAAAAAGATATTTTAGATGAATATAAAAGCTTAGTATGGTTAAGCAAGATATTTGATATGTTATCATATCGTAATAATGCAATATTATCAATTTTAGGTAATGGTATATTTTATTTAGATTTAATTATAGCATTATTATTTAATAAATTTACTCAAAAAATAAAAAATGTTAATAAATGTTTAGATGCTTTATCAGAAATTGAATTATTAATTTCTTTAGCTGTAATAGGAATTGATAATGAAGTTTATACTAAACCTACAACATCAAATAAATTTAAAATTGTTGATGGTTATCATCCTTTAGTTAAAAATTGTATTACTAACAATTTTAAATTTGAAAAAGGATTAGTTCTCACAGGTAGTAATATGTCTGGTAAAACTACTTTTATGCGTATGCTTGGTATAAATCAAATATTAGCTAATGCCGGTGGTATTGTTTGTGCAAAAGAATTTTATACTAACAATTATAATGTTTTAACATCTTTAAGAGCTAATGATATGCTTCAAGAAGGTATTTCAACATTTTATGCTGAAGTAAATAGAATGAATTATATTATTAATAATAGTAAAGATAGTAAATCTTTAATTTTAATTGATGAAATATTTAAAGGTACAAATGCTAAAGATAGAATATATGCTGCAAAAGAAATTATAAAAAAATTAAATTCATATAATGTTTATTTTGTTATTTCAACTCATGATTTTGAATTATGTGAAGCAGAATTTATCTCAAATTATCATTTTGATGAAGAATATATAGATGATAAAATAACATTTGATTATAAAATCAAAGAAGGAATCTGTCAAAAAACCAATGCCATATATCTTCTAAAACTTGCAGGAGTACTTGATAAAGAATAATATATAACTGTAAAATTACTTATTTTAATATTTAAGTATTTTACAGTTTTTAATTTATTTAAAAATCAATAATTAAAAATAAAATTATAACTTTAAAAAAGTTATAGATTATTATATAATATTATAGAAAGACTGGTGATTTTAAGTGTATTTAAATTTTT
>CAZQOM010000107.1:1749-4010 GCA_964595145.1 uncultured Anaeroplasmataceae bacterium
AAATAGGCATTTTTAATATAGAATTTTCAACAATTATCAGTTTTTTAGTTGGTATTTTAATGGGTTTTATAATTTTATTATTAGTTTATGCATTAGCTGTTGTTTCAAGCTTAAGAACTAAAAATTTTATTATTAAAACTCAAAATGATGATTTAACAACAAAAGATGTAAAAGATATGGTTTGTTTAACTCAAACTTCTTATAAGGATAAAACATTAAGACAAAATGCATCAAGAGTTAGTCATTGTTATAAATTAAGTAAAGATTTAGCTTATAGTATAGCATTAAAATTTTATCCTAAAAGTAAACATCCTTTCTTAGAATTATCAGTTAATGAAATTACAATGTTGACAGATTATATAACATCAAGAGTTAATGATATATTAAATCATAAAGGAATAAGGATGCTAAGAAAACTTAAAATATCTACTATTGTTGATTTTTCTATTAAAACTAAAGATATTGAAGAATCTAAAGCATTTCAAACAACTAAAAGTATTAGTCAAAATATAAGTAAAGCTAAATATGTAATTGATATAATTAATCCCTTAAAATGGGGAAGAAAGCTTATTATCGATAAAATTATAAATATTATAATTGATCATATATGTTTAGTAATTATAGGTATTGTAGGAGAAGAAACTTATAAAATTTATTCTAAAAAAGTATTTAATAAAGATGTTGATATAGATACAGGTACAACAGAATTAATTGATGAAATGTCTGATTCATTAAAAATAGCCGCAAGTCAATTAAATGATGATGAGGATGTTTATATTAAAAATAATAAATATAAACTTAAAACTAGTGTATATTATCTTACATCTAATAAAAATAATTTAATTACTTATGATTTTAAATATAATTTAAAAAAGAAAGTTGAGGAATAAAAAATGAAAAAAAAGAATAAAAAAATTGATATAATTGAATTTGATGAAAAATTTAGTATTCCTCAAATAAGTTATACACTAGATGGATTATTAAGAGGAAAAAGAAAATTTCAAAGAAGTCAAACTGTATCACCTATGCATGGTACTAATGTAGTAGATAGACTTCATTATGTAGATAATAGTGGTAAAGTTAATGTTGATTATGGATATGATTATATTAGAGAAAAAAAGCATATTTCTGATGAAGAATTAATTAGAAGACATGGTACTAAATATTATGAATTTAGTTATGTAAATAAGCAATTAACTGAAGAAGAAAAAAAGGGTACAGATTATTCTAAAAAAGAAGAGGTTGTTGTAGAAAAGCCTGTTATAGAAAATAAAACTTTAAGTACTTTTTTTACATCAACTGATGATTTAAAAGAAAAAGAAAATATTGATTTAGATAATCTAGATATTAAAATAGAAGAACCAGATATATTTGATGAACAAGGTGAATATAATATCCATATTTCTATAGATGATAGTGATAATTTTGAATATAATAGTTTTGATGAAAATTTAGCAAAGGTAGAACCTACTCCTATTCATGGTTATGATTATCGTAATGAAAATGTAATAAAAGAAACTAAAAAAGAACATATTTTAGAAAAAGAAGAAATTAAATTAGAAGAAATTAATTATGAAGAACCTATTATAAATTCAGATGAAGAACCACTAGAAAGTTCTTGTGAACCTATTATAGAAGAAATTAATATAGTTGAAGATGAAACTCCTATAATAAAAAAACCTGAAATTAAAAAACCTAAATATGATAATTATAAAATTCCTTATGAAAAACTATTTCCAAAAAGCTCAGCTTCTTTAGATGATACTCCTAGTTGGTTAGTTGAGAAAAAAGAAATAATAAATCAACAATTAGAAGCATTTGGAATAGATGGTGAAGTTATAACATATACTAAAGGTCCTGCATTTACAAGATATGAAATAATGCTTGCTCAAAATGTAAATGTTAAAAAAATTAATAGTATTTATGATAATTTACAAATGGCTTTAAAAGCTAAATCAATGCGTATACAAGCTCCTATTCCTGGAAAAAATACTGTTGGTATTGAAGTTCCTAATGAAAAAGCTGATGTAGTAGCATTTGGAGATATTATTGATGAAGAATATGTGAAAAGTAAAAAGAATTTATTAATTGCGATGGGTAAAAATATTGATGGTACTCCTGTTTATCAAAATATAATTGATATGCCTCATGCCTTAATTGCAGGTGCAACTAAATCTGGTAAATCAGTATGTATAAATACATTATTGGTTTCACTTTTAATTAAAAATTCACCAGAACAGCTTAAATTAATTTTAGTTGAT
>CAZQOM010000108.1:0-4009 GCA_964595145.1 uncultured Anaeroplasmataceae bacterium
GATGATGATTTATATAATAAAATGGTTAAGATATTAGATGATAAGAAGGAGATTATTAAATAATGAAGGTATGTGTTGTAGGATATGGAGCAATGGGACATATTATATGTGATTTATTAAAAGATGAGCTTGCTTATCCTGTTGCGTTAGAATGTGATTATAAAACTTTAGAACAAACTGATAAGAAATTTGATTGTATTATAGATTTTTCTAATCCAGCTAATTTAGATATGATTATAGATTTTGCTAAAAAATATAATAAGCCTGTGGTTTTTGCAACAACTGGCTATAGTGATGAACAAATTGCTAAAATTAATGATTTAGCTAATTATGTTCCAGTTTTAAGAAGTGCTAATTTTTCTTTAGGAGTTATTTTATTAAATAGATTAGTTAAACAAATAACACCTATTTTAAAAGATGATTTTGATATAGAAATTACTGAAGCACATCATCATAATAAAGTTGATAGTCCAAGTGGAACTGCTAAAATGTTTTTAAATTCTGTTTTAGAAGTAACAAATTATAAACCTAATTATGAAAGATTTGGATATAGTCCAAGAAAGCCTAATGAAGTAGGAGTTCATTCTATTAGGGGTGGATCTATTGTAGGAGAACATGAAATAATGTATTGTGGTGAAGATGAAGTTATAGTACTGTCTCATAAAGCTCAGTCAAAGAAAATATTTGCAGTAGGTGCTATAAAAGCTGCACATTTTTTAGTAAATCAAGAAATTGGTTTATATGATATGGAAGATGTTTTATTTAATAAATAAATTTAGTTTTTTATATCAAACAAGATTATTTATTTTGCATTTAATAATATGAGGGGTAGTAGTATGAAAGGTTATAAGATTGGTATTTTAGGCGCTACAGGAGCTGTAGGTAGACAAATGCTTAATATATTAGAAGAATATAAGGTTTTAGTTACTGAATTAAGACTTTTTGCAAGCAAAAGAAGTGTCGGTAAAACTATTAAATTTAATGATAATGATTATGTAATATCAGAGGCTAATAAGAACTCTTTTCATGGCTTAGATTTTGTTTTTGGTGCAGTGTCTAATACAATTGCAAAAGAATTTAGAGATTATATAGTATCATCAGGTGCAATTTTTATAGATAATTCAAGTGCTTTTAGATTAGATGAAGATGTACCTTTAGTTATTCCTGAAATAAATGGGCTTGATGTACTTAAGCATAAAGGAGTTATTGCTAATCCTAATTGCTCAACAATAATAGCTTTAATGGCTGTTAATGCTATAAATAATTTATCACCAATAGAAAAGATGATTGTATCAACATATCAAGCTACAAGTGGTGCAGGAGCAGAAGGACCTATTGAACTTAGAAATCAAATGAATGCTTTAATTAATAATGAAGAAATAAAAAGTAATGTTTTCAAACATCAAATAGTTGAAAATGTAATACCACATATTGGTTCTTTTTTAGATAATGGTTATACTACAGAAGAAATGAAAATGCAAAATGAAGGTAGAAAAATACTTCATAATCCTAATTTAGAAGTTTCTTGTACATGTGTTAGAGTACCTGTTGTAAGAAGTCATAGTATTTCTATTGAATTACTTACAAAAGAAAAACTTAATCTAGATGATGTTAAAAATGCAATTAATAATATGGAAGGTACTAAATTATATGATAATCCTAATAGTGACATATATCCTATGCCTATTATTACATCTAATCAAGATTTAGTTTATGTTGGAAGAATAAGAAAAAGTATAATTAATGATAATGCTATAAGCTTATGGTGTTCAGGTGATCAGGTAAGAAAAGGTGCAGCATCAAATGCTATACAAATAATGCTTAAGCTTATAGAATTTAGGGGGGTGAAATAATGCTTGTTGTTACTAAATTTGGTGGGTCTTCATTATCTTGTGCTACACAATTTGAAAAGGTAAAAAAAATTGTAGAATCTAATGCTAAAAGAAAAATTGTTGTTGTATCTGCTTTAGGTAAAAGAGATTCATCTGATACTAAAATAACTGATTTATTATATATTCTACATGCTCATCTAAAATATGGAGTTCCATATGAAGAAATATGGAATATGTTATTAAATAGATTTATTAATGTAAAAAATGATTTAAATTTAGATTATGATATATCTATTGATTTAAATAAATTAAAAAATGAATTAAATAAAAATATTTCTGAAGATTATTTAGTTTCACGTGGTGAATATTTAACAGCTAAATTAATGAGTAGTTATCTTGGATATCCATTTGTTGATGCAAAGGATTTGATATCTTTTAGTTATGATGGTAAATTAGATAATGAATTAACTGAAAAAAAAGTAAAAGAAGCTTTTGCTAAATATGGAATGATTGTTGTACCAGGATTTTATGGAGCGTATCCAAATGGAAGTATTAAACTTTTAAGTAGAGGTGGTTCTGATATAACTGGTTCTATTTTAGCTAAATGCTTAAATGTTAGTTTATATGAAAATTGGACAGATGTATCTGGTATTTTAGCAGCTGATCCAAGAATTATTGATAAACCAAAAGCTATTAAAGAGATTACTTATGAGGAATTAAGAGAATTATCTTATATGGGAGCTAATGTGCTACATGAAGAAACTGTTTTCCCAGTTCAAAGTTTAAATATTCCTATTAATTTAAAAAATACAAATGATCCTACTCATCCAGGTACATTAATTAAAAATATATGTGAAAATAGTGATGAAATAGTAACTGGTATAGCTGGTAAAAAAGATTTTGTTGCGTTTAATATAAAAAAGAATTATATGTCTAATGAGATAGGTTTTTTAAGAAAAGCTTTAACTATTTTTGAAAAATATAATGTGTCTATTGACCATATACCATCAGGTATTGATATGTTTTCTGTTATTGTATCAAATCAAAATATAGAAAAATGTCAATATGAAATAATTACTGATCTAAAAAAAGAATTAAATGCTGATGTAACAATTGATAATGATATTGCTTTAGTTGCCGTTGTAGGTAGAAATATGGTAAATAAAGCAGGAGTATGTGGTGATGTTTTTCAAACATTTAAAAAGAATAATATTAATGTTAAATTAATTGCTCAAGGTCCTTCAGAATTAAATATTATTATTGGTATTTCTCAAAAAGACTATGATTTAGCTCTTAAATGTTTATATGATAATTTAATAGCTTAATAAATTGACACAAATATTGTGTCTTTTTATATTAGGTTAAATTGATTATATATGGTATAATAGTACTGGAAGGTGATATATATGAATCCAACTTTATATGTTGTAGGGGATTCTACATTATCAAGTTTTAATGATAATTATTTTTATCCAAGATATGGATATGGAACTAAATTAGAATGTTATTTTAATATAAATATAATAAATTTAGCATTATCTGGAAGAAGTTCTAAAAGTTTTATATTAGAAGAAAATTATAAATATTTATTTTCTAATTTAAAAGAAGGAGATTTTTTATTAATTGGATTTGGACACAATGATGAAAAAAATGATGATATTTTAAGATTTACTAATGCCTTATTACCTATTGATAATGAAACATCTTTTTCATATTATTTATATGAATATTATATAAAAAAAGCGTTGTCATTAAAAGCTATTCCAATTTTATGTACTCCCACTTGCAGAGTTAATTTAAATAATGATTATAAATCTAATAGTGGACATATAACTAAATTTGGAGATTATAGAAAAACTATAATAGAATTAGGTAATAAATATAATGTATTAGTACTTGATTTAACTTATGAAACTAAAAAACATTATGAAAAAATCGGTTATTTAAATGCATTTAAATATCATGCTACTATAGCTGGTAAATTAGTAGATAATAAACTTCAACCAGATTTAAATACTGTAGATTTAACTCATTTTAATATTTATGGAGCTAAATATATAGCCTATTTAATAGCTAAATTAATAAAAAATTCTAATTGTTTATTAAAAAAATATTTAAAAGAAATTCAAATTCCTAATGAATTAACTGACCTTGTTATTAATCCAAATTATAAAATA
>CAZQOM010000109.1:0-3937 GCA_964595145.1 uncultured Anaeroplasmataceae bacterium
TAGGCTTTAATGGAATATGGCTTATGCCTATAAATGAATCACCATCATATCATAAATATGATGTTAAGGATTATTATGCAATTGATTCTTCGTTTGGAACAATGTCTGATTTAGAGGAATTAATTAGTGAATGTCATAAGCGTGGTATTAAAATTATTTTAGATTTAGTTTTGAATCATTCTAGTATAAAAAATAAATGGTTTAATTAAGCCTGTATGGCTCATCAAAAATATTTAATGGGTATGCAGTTGAATGATAAAGAAAAACAAATGAAAGATTTTTATAGTTTTTATGATGGACAGTCAGCTCCTTCAGGCTATGCTAAAGTAACAGGAAGAAATTTCTATTATGAATGTAATTTTTCAACAGATATGCCTGAATTTAATTGTGATAATGAACTTGTTAGAGAATATTTTCAAGATATAATTAAATTTTACATGGATAAAGGTATTGACGGATTTAGATTAGATGCTGTTAAATATTATTATTATAATAACCAGCAAAAATCGATTGAATTTTTATCTTTAATCAGTAAATGGGTTAAAGATAAAAATCCTAATGGTTATGTTGTAGGTGAATGTTGGGAAGGAAATAATACTATTTCAAATTATTATAAAAGTGGTATTGATTCATTCTTTAATTTCTCACTTAGTACATCAACACCATCAAGCGGTATTATAAATAGTTTAAATCTTGAAGGTAAAATGCTTAATAAATATTATGATGCATTAATTGAAAATATTGAAGTTGCAGGAGATTATATTCCAGCACCATTTCTAGATAATCATGATATGAATAGATATACAACGAGCAATATAAGTGATACTAAATTTAAATTTGCTTTACTTCAAATGATGAATGGTTCTACATTTACTTATTATGGAGATGAAGTGGGTATGATAGGCTCTAATTCCGGTAATAATCCTGATCAAAATGTTCGTATACCTATTTTATGGGGTGAGGATAATGGATTAGGTGATTGTAAAGCTCCTTCTGGAACTACAAAAAAAGAATATCCTAATCCTTCTGTAAAAGAACAAATTAGTGATGAAAATTCTATTTATAATTATTATAAAAAAGTATTACTTATTCGTAATCAAAATCCTGAAATTGCAAGAGGCGAAATAAGTTTAGTAAAACAAGATAGAGAAAATAAAGTTCTTGCAATAAAGAAAACATATAATGGTAGTGAAATTGGTATATTATTTAATTTCTCGCCAACTAATGATTTGTCTATCAATATTAAAGATTTAGGATTTACTGAAGTTGTTGGACAAATTGTAGAAACAAAAAAAGAAGAAGACAGATATATAGGAATACTAGAAGATGGAAGTGTTAAAATGCCATCATATAGTATTGCCATACTTAAGTAAAGGAGAGAAAATATGGCTGGATTAAGATTAGAACATATTTATAAGGTTTATCCAAATGGAACAAAAGCTGTTTCTGACTTTACAATGGAAATAGAAGATAAAGAATTCATTGTATTCGTTGGACCATCTGGTTGTGGTAAATCTACTACATTAAGAATGATTGCAGGTCTTGAAGATATTAGTGCTGGTGAATTATACATTGGTGATAAAATTGTTAACGATGTAGAACCAAAGGATAGAGATATTGCGATGGTTTTCCAAAATTATGCATTATATCCTCATATGACTGTATATGAAAATATGGCATTTGGATTAAAATTAAGACATGTACCAAATGCAGAAATACATGAAAAAGTATTATGGGCTGCAAAAGTCCTAGATTTAACTGAATATCTAGATAGAAAGCCAAGAGCTATGTCTGGTGGTCAAAGACAAAGAGTTGCTTTAGGTAGAGCTATTCTTCGTAATCCTAAAGTAATGCTTCTTGATGAACCATTATCAAATCTAGATGCTAAACTAAGATCACAAATGCGTAGTGAAATCGCAAAATTACATGATGAATTACAAACTACATTTATCTATGTAACTCATGACCAAGTTGAAGCTATGACTTTAGGTACTAGAGTTGTTGTTATGAGATTAGGTCGTGTAATGCAAATTGATAGTCCTAAAAACTTATATGATTATCCAAATAATCTATTTGTTGCTGGATTTATAGGTACTCCACAAATGAATTTCTTCCATGCTCTTTTAACAAAAGAAAAGGAAAATATTCATGTAGCATTTAAATGGAGTGAAGAATATTTAGATGTTCCTCAAGCTTTAATGGCAAAGGTTCAACCTAAATATTTTGATGGTAAGAAAGAAGTAGTTGTAGGCTTACGTTGTGAACATCTATCATTAGATCCTGAAGTAGTTGCAAAATCAAAATATAATTTTAATGTTCGTATATCACATTTTGAAGAATTAGGTAATGAAACATTAATATATGGTGATATTAATATGCAAGGAGATGGTTTTAGTGAATCATCTACTCGTGTTATTGTAAAAGGTACATCTTCATATGGTCTTAAAAAAGGAGACATTGTTAAATGTGCTGTTAATGTTGAAAAAATGCATTTATTCGATGTTAATACAGAAAATACAATTAATCCACGTATTCCAAATGAAAATTTAATTACTTGTGATATTAAGGGTGGAAAGATTTCTTTGGGTACAACTAAATTAAAATTACCAGAAGCTATTAAATTAGAAGATGGATCATATGATTTATTAATTCCTATTTCTGCAGTTCAAGTTAAACAAGAAGAAACAGGAAAAAATAAGGTTTCTATATCAGAATCTATTGGTGATATTAATTTAATTGGTGTATCATTTGGAAAACAATTATTATTTGCAAAAAATAATGAAGCATTAGCTGTTGATTCAAATGTTTCTTTAGAATTAGATTTTACTAAGGTATCTTTCTTAAAGGATAACGAAACTGTTTTTGAAGCTATTCCAGAATATGATAAGATTAATGCAATTTTTATGAATAATGAAACTGCAAAAAGCTATGTTGGTGATAAATATCAATCTGTTTTAGAAGATAGAATTGAAAATGTAAGAAATGAATTTGAACCACAATTAGCTTCTTTAGAAGCAGAATATGTTAAGAACTGCGAAGAAGCAAGTAAAGTTGATTCTAAAGCTATTGTAGAAAAGAATAAAGCACAATTAACTGAAAGTAAACAAAACTTAATTGTTAATATAGCTAAAGCTAAAGAAGAATTAAAGGTTAAATCACATGAACTTAAAGAAAAACATCAAGCAAATAATGTTGGTATTATGCATGATGTTGAAGAAATGTATGCTAAGATTAAAAGTGATGAAATTAGTTCTTTTGAGCAATTTAAGCAAATTAATAAAGATAAAGATGCTTATCGTAAGAGAAATCAAGAATTAAGAGATTTCAAAGCTACAATTGGTATTGAAAAGAAAAATGAAATGAATAAACAAATTAATCTTGAAGCTGTTGCTTATGAAAGTGATTTAAATGCATTAAAGGGCTCTTATAAGAGAAATGTTGAAGGATTAAAGAAAACTCATAAGGATTTAGTTGATAAATGCTATGATGAAGCATATCCAGTTAAGAAATTAACTAATGAATATAAAAAGGCAGTAAAAGCTATTAAGGTTGAATATCAAAATAAACTAAATTTAGCTAATATTATATTCTTCTTTAAAACTGGAAACCTTATCACTTTATCTAATGATGCAATTTCTAATAAGATGATTCAAGGTTTAGGTGTTAAGGTATTTACTAAACAATATATTATTGAAATACCACATAATGCTTATCAAATTTCTGATGAAGGAATTGAATTAAAGGTTTTAAATGTTTTAGATTATGGTAATAAGAAATATCTACACTGTTCTTATAGTGATGATTATGGAGTTTCAGATATTTATTTATTAACTAATGAAGAAGTTACAACAGATACTGTTAAGGTAGTATTTGATGTTTCTAAAGTACATATTACAGAAAAATCTATGGATATTAAGATTTATTAAGATATTGAGGA
>CAZQOM010000110.1:0-3933 GCA_964595145.1 uncultured Anaeroplasmataceae bacterium
ACCAATAGGACCTTCAACTTCACGTCTTGCTAGATATTCATTAACTGTAACAATATGAACACCATTTCCACTTAATGCATTTAAATAAGCTGGCATAACAGCTGTTAAAGTTTTACCTTCACCAGTTTTCATTTCAGCTATATTACCACCATGAATAGCACAACCACCAATTAATTGAACATGATATGCCTTCATTTTAGTAACACGATATGCACCTTCTCTTGCAACGGCAAATGCCTCTACTAATATATCATCTAAAGATTTACCATTTTTAACTGCTTCTTTAAGTTCAATAGTTTTGTGTTTTAATTCTTCATCACTTAATTTTTGCATAACTGGCTCTAAAGCTTCAATCTTATAAGCAATTTTATCACAACGCTTCATTTCTTTATGACCAGAATCAAATAGTTTTTTTAAACCCATTATAATCACACAAGAGTATAAACTCTTCCTTCCTAATAAAATAACACATTATTAATATAATACTATAAAGATAAGTTTTTTTCAAGTTTTAAGCAATTTTTTTAATAATATATTTCAAAAAAAGAACTCAAGTTAAAACTTGAGTTCTAAACAAGCCATTATTATTTAGCTTGAGTTTCGATAACTGCATAGTTACCATCATTTCTTAAATAAATAACATTTGTTTTACGAGTTTCCTTATCAAGATAAATAAAGAAGTCATGTCCTAACAATTCCATTTGATCTATAGCCTCTTCTCTAGTCATTGGCTCTAAATCAACACTTTTATCACGAACAACATCAGGACTCTTAGTTTCTTCATCTATATTACGAATACTCTTTTTGCCCATTTTGTCTTTTATGCGGTCATTATAATGCTTAGCTTGTCTAACAAGCTTATCAATTGCACCATCGATAGCTGCATAAATATCAACGTCTTCTACTTCTGCACGAAGTATGATATTTTTGGCTGGAATTGTTACTTCAACCTTATGAAATGCCTTATAAACCTTACAAACAACTCTTGCATGTAAATTAGCTGAATCAGTTAAAATATCATCTAACTTTTGCAGCTTTTTAATTGCATACTCCTTATTAGCGTCTGATGGAGAAAAGCCATTCTTTCCAACAATTTCTACCTTCATAAATATCACTCCTTTTCTTACTTTAATTATAGCATAAGTTTAAACCGTTTTCAATAGATTATAGCTTATAAACATTTTGTGCTTGTAAGCCTTTTTCGCCAACTACTAAATCAAATTCTACTAATTGACCTTCATTCAAAGTTTTAAAGCCTTCATCTAAAATACTACTATAATGAACAAAAATATCATCATAGTTTTCTTTAATAATGAAACCATAACCCTTTTCATTGTTAAACCACTTAACTTTACCTACTAGCATATTTAATTACCTCCCTTATTACAATTATATAATACTACTTTTTAAGATTATTTTTCAAGAAAAATAGTAACAAAAAATTCGACTATTTTTTTAAATTAAAACATAATAATAAAATGTTTTTATTAACATCGTTTGCTAAAAAATTAATTATTTCTATATTAATATCATTTAATATAAAAATATCTAAATAAACAAAAAAATAATCTTTTTTTATAAAATATTTACATGTTTTAGATATTTCTTTTTGATAAGAATCAATATTAAATTTATAACAATTTTCAACCATACTTATAATTAATAAATTATAATTTTCTAATCTAATATTTTCATATTTGAAATCAATTGGATTATTTTTTCTGCACTCATCACAAATATAATATTTTTTAGTTTCAAAAAGAGTTAAAAAATTTCTTTTAACATAAAATTCATTTTCACAATTTAAACATTTAATTTTTACCACCTCATATATAATAATTACCAAAAAAATGTTTTTTTAAAAAAATAAAAATAAAAAAGAGCTAAAAAGCTCTTTATCTATCAACATTAAATTTATCTGCATCAACACGGAATTCATTAATTATTGAAGCTCCAATTAAAATATCTGATTTAATTTTTGCTATTTGTTTATCATTAAGTGGTTTTGATAAACTTACCTCTAAAGAATTACCACTATTATTTATAAATACATAAAATATGCCTTTAGAAATAATATAATAAATACCACCTCTATACATACTTTCTAATTCATTCATTTTTTGAATTAGCATTGGCGTAAGTAAATAAAAACCATCCTCTTTACTACTAGCATAGCATTTGAATTTTTTATTAAAATCTATAACTTCTGTTTCAAATTTAACTAAATTACCACTACTAAAACCTATTGTAGGATTATTTACTACTCTAAGTTCCATATTTAAATTTCTTTTAAAATCAATTTTAATAACTCTACCCATAAAATATTTTTGATAGGATACATGTCTATTACCTTTTGAATCATATGTAACATGCCTTTCTTCTAATGTGCAGTCACACATCTCGTATGGAACATCATTATATTTACATGCTATATAATCCTCTAAATGATATCTATCTGGTACACTAGCAATATGAAGTGAATTAATTTCATCAATCGAAATACCTTCATTCATTTTGTAAACAGCATCTACACCAAGTTCTTGTTTAATCATACTTTTAACAACATTTTCTTTAAAATTTTTTTTAAATTTTGCTGCATCTTTAGAAAAAATAACTAAAACAATTACACCTGCAAAGAATAATAACATTCCTAAAATTGGAATAAAACTCAATAATAGACAACCTATAATAAATAAAATAGCTGCAATGAAAATACCTATTTTGTTTTTATTATAAACTCTTTTTCTTTCTTCTTCTAACTTTTTTATATCATCCATATTAAACACACAAATTAATAAAAATTAATTTTACTCCTTTACCTTATTATAAACTATTAATTTAAAAAATTAAAGATAAAAGTATTAATAGCATATCAAAAGATATGCCATTAAATTAAATATTTTTTATAGCATTTAAAATAATTTCTAATGCTTCTTCTAGTTTTAATTCCTGTTTTTCTAAAGTTGATCTATTTTTTAATTCAACAATACCCTCATTACTTCTTTTTCCACAAATAATCATATAAGGAATACCAATTAGCTCCCAGTCTTTAAATTTAAAACCTGGTTTAGCATTTCTATCATCTAAAATAACTTCAACCTTATTTTTATTTAAATAATCATATGCTTTTAAGCTTAATTCTTGTTGAATCTCATCATTATAATTTATTGGTACTATAACAGCATGATATGGAGCTACATTTAAAGGCCATTTAATACCAAATTCATCATTATATTGTTCAACAATAGATTGTAATGTTCTAGAAACACCTATTCCATAACAACCCATAACCATAGGAACATTTTTACCTTCTTCATTAACATAAACACATTTCATTGGTTCACTATATTTTGTTTGAAGTTTAAAGATTTGACCAACCTCAATACCTCTTTTTTGTTCCATAGGCTTACCACAAATAGGACATAAATCTCCTGCAACATTTTTTCTTAAATCACATATAATACCACTAAAATCTCTACCATAATTGACATTTTCATAATGATAATCATATTCGTTTGCGCCTACAACAAAATTATTTAATTCCTCTAATTCGCTATCAACATATATTTGACATTTAAGACCAATAGGTCCAACAAATCCACAACAACTATTTAAAGATTTAATTTCTTCATCAGTTGCTAAAGTTAAGTAATTTTCATTAGAATTTAAAGCATTAACAAGTTTTACTTCATTAACCTCTCTATCTCCTCTAACCATAACTGCAACTAATTGTTCATTAACATAATCATGATAAATTAAAGTTTTAGCACATTTCTTAGGATCAACATTTAAAAAAGAACTAATTTCTTCTATAGTCTTTTGTTTTGGAGTATTAACCTTATTTAAAGGTTTCAATTCTTCTTTTGGTAAATTAACATTCTTTGCTGTAGCTTTTTCAACATCAGCTGCATAATCACAACTATTACAATAAAC
>CAZQOM010000111.1:0-3927 GCA_964595145.1 uncultured Anaeroplasmataceae bacterium
CAAGACTTGAAGATCCTGTTATTAATGATAATCCATATATTATTTGTTTAGTAGGTCCTTCAGGAAGTGGAAAAACAAAAGTTGCTAGTAAATTAATGAAATATACAGATAATCTTGTTAAATTACAATCATATACTACTAAAGATTTAACTAGTTTAAAGGAAAATGATTGGTATAATTATGTTTCACAAGAGGAATTTAGAAAAATGCTAGATTCAAATATATTATTTGAATCAACTATGTACGCTGGTCATGGATTTGGTTCTAAAAAAGATGATGTATTAAAAATAATTAATTCAGGTAAAAATGTTTTAACTACAATGGATATTTGTGGTGCAATGACACTTAAATGTCATTTTGATAATGTTGTTACTATTTATATTAAAAGAGATAGAAAAACTTTAATAGAAACAATATTAAAGAAAAAATCAACGATAGAAGATAAAACTAATAGAATACTTGCTATAGATTCTGAAAAAAATAATATATTCTTATGTGATTATGTAGTTTATAATGACGATTATGATGTTGCTGCTAAAAAAATATTAGAAATATTAAAATCAAGTAAAAATAAATAATATTAGCCGGGGTTAACGGAGAATGACCCCCTTTTTTTTAATATCCAAAATATGTTGATTTTTCAATCAATTTTAACATTTCTATTCTCGCATAGGGTGGCTATTAGTAGAGCCCCCTAAGCGAGAATGTTTTTTTTACAAATTTTTCCAAATTTGACCTAATCAAATTTCTAAATCCCTTTAATCTTAAAGGGACTTTTTAATAAGAAATCATAAAAATTAATCAATGATTTGATAAAAAAAACAAAAATTATATAATAATGATGTTATATAAAACAATTTTTATTTAAAATTTTATAAATTAAAAAATTGTTAAAAACCATTACATTTAATTTATAATAAAACAAGCTATGTTTCACCTCATCCAAATTTAAAGCCTTTCTATAAGCTTTTAAAAGGGATTCAATCCATTTTAAATATAAATCTATAATATTAATATAATCATTATTTACAATAATCTTTTTCAAATTAAAAATTAAACAATACCAATATTTTAAATCTTTAATTTGAACATCATAATTTTCTTGCATAAATAAATTTAAATTGATATAAGACTTAAATTGTGATAAAATAAATAAGGAAATTATATAAAAAAAGATATATTGATAAACAATATATCTTTGATATTTCTTAATGGCGATTCGGACAGGATTCGAACCTGCGACCGACGGCTTAGAAGGCCGTTGCTCTATCCAGCTGAGCTACCGAATCAACTTAAGCGGTATTATTATACCTCAAATGAAATCTATTTTCAAGTAAATATTTTTATTTGTATGATTTTTTTGAAAAAATAAAGGAGAATTTTAATTATGACATTAGATGAATTTAATAATTTAAAGAAAGAATTAATAGATGAAGTTATTATTTTTGAACAGACTGAAAGAAAAATCAGTATTTTAAATAATTTATATTTGATTCAATTTTCGGATATATTAGAACAAGAAAGATATCTTTTATATGAAAATGATTGTTTAATAAAAGCTATTGCAAAAAAAAGTGATGGAGATTCATTAGAAGATATAAAAAAATTTTTAGATGATAAAAAATTAGAATTTAATTCTATTATAAGTTCTTTTAGAATGCAATGTAAATTAGCTTTAGAAACAGAACAAATTAGTTCAAAATTTAAAAAAGAAGATTTAGAAAAAATTGAAGATGAAATAATAAATTATTGTAATTATTATCATCCTTTTGTTAATTTATTAGCTGATGAACAACAAAAAAGTATTTATGGAACGTTAATAATGTTATATAGATTGGGTAATGTTTCAGGCTTTAAAAATTATATGAAAGAAATTAAACCTCTTTTAAATGTAGTTGATATTAAAGAAAATGAATTTGATGAGGTATCAAAAAAATATATTGAAACAATTAATAAATTAAAATTAATTCATAAAGAAAAAAATAGTGCTTTTCCTTTAACTAAAGAAGAAATTTTCTTTAAAGAAGATTTATTAACTAGAGAAGAAATGTATTTAAGAGAAAAAAATTATCAAGCTAGAGATATTAATAAAGCTCTACAAGAAGATTTCAAATTACATTTTTCATTTAATTTTTCTTTATAATATTTATTTAAGGAAGTGATTATTATGTTAAGAGATTATGTTAATGAACTTATTCAAATTATTGAATCAACAAAACTTGAAGAAGAAAAAAAACAATTAATTTTACAATATCATGAAAGTGATATTGCAGATTCACTTCAACATTTAACAAAAGAACAAAGATTAAAATTATATCATATTTTAGGAAAAGAAAATGTATCTGAAATATTTTCATATTTAGATAATGTTAAGGAATATATTGAAGAATTAGCAGATAGCACTGCAGCTGATATTATTGAACTTATGGACTCTGATGATGCAGTAGATATACTTGAGGAATTAGATGAAGAAAGTCGCAAAGATATAGTTGCATTAATGGAACCAGAATCAGTTGAAGATATTAAGCTTATCAATCAATTTGAAGATAATCAAATTGGTAATAAAATGACTAATAACTTTATTTTGATATCAAAAAATAATACTGTAAAGTCTGCGATGAAAATGGTTATTTCTTTAGCAGCTATAAATGATAATGTATCTATTATTTATGTTGAGGATGAATATAATCATTTTTTTGGAGCTATTGATTTAAGAGATTTAATTATTGCTCGAGAAAACGATGATTTTATTAGTCTTATTAAAAGAAATTATCCATATTTTTATGCTAATGAAGATGTTAGTGATTGTTTACCTAGACTTAAAGAATATGCAATGGAATCATATCCGATTTTAAATTCTAGAAATGAAATTATTGGTGCAATAACATCTGATGATGTAATTGAAGCTGTTAATGAGGAAATGAAAGATGATTATGCCAAATTAGGTGGTTTAACAGAAGAAGAGAATTTAGATGAATCTGTATTCTTATCCGTTAAAAAAAGACTTCCTTGGTTGATTGTATTATTATTTTTAGGATTATTAGTTTCTTCACTTTTATCTGGATTTGAAACTGTAGTTGCTGCATTACCGGTGATTGTATTTTTTCAATCATTAATACTTGATATGGCAGGTAATACTGGTACACAATCACTTGCAGTTACTATACGTATGATTTCTGATGAAAAAACTAAAACAAAGGATTTATTTAAATTATGTTTAAAAGAATTTAGAATAGGTTTTTTAAATGGATTAGTATTATCTATTTTAGCTTTTGTTTTTGTATTTTGTTTCTTATTTTTAACAAAACAAGCTGTTTCATCAAGTACATATAATCATTTAGAAGCTTTAAAAGCATCAGGTATTGTTTCTTTATCTCTTCTTACTGCTATGAGTATATGTAGTTTGATTGGATCAATAATACCAATATTATTTATGAAAATTAAAATTGACCCTGCTGTAGCTTCAGGTCCATTTATAACTACTTTAAATGATATATTTGCTATTGTAATATATTATGGTTTAGCTTATTTATTATTTTTAGTTTTCTAGGAGCATTTTTGCTCCTTTTTTTGTTGATATTTACAAATTAAATATTATTATGTTTTTATTTCATAATTAGGATACGTAAGAGGTTGTGTTCCTTCTAAGAAATATTCATAATATCCATTTTCTTTTGCAAGATAAGCATTGTTATCATAAATTGTTATATATTTTTTTGTTATCCCCTCTATTAAATCATAATATTGATTATTTTTTGCAAAATTATCAAAAATAATTTTCATAATAGTTCTTGGTATATTTTTTTTATAATAATCTAAATATTTACCAGTTGTTATTTTTTCATAACCAACCCAAACACCTATTGTTAAATCTTTAGTATAGGCAATAAGTAAGGAATCTTTTGTAGCATTAGGAACTAAATTATA
>CAZQOM010000112.1:0-3877 GCA_964595145.1 uncultured Anaeroplasmataceae bacterium
CTATTATACTGATAGTTATCGTTTAGTATTAAGCGGTGGTATAAATGTTGTATATCCATCATTAGCTGACACTTCTATAAAAGATACTGATGGAAATGAAATTGAAATTACAAATGCTTCTATTTCAAATGATATAGAAATAGAAGAAAGAAAAATAACATATGTATATGAATCTGGTAAAGTTCATAATATTGTTATTAGTTGTTCTAATCCAGAAGCTGATATTAAATTTAGCTTAAATGGTGAATCTTGGACATCAGCTTTATCAAGAAGTGCTTCAACATCATATAATTTTGAAAATGCAGGTACTTATTATGTTTACTATTATATTAGCTGTCAAAATTACAAATCTAAATCTGGTAAAATAACTATTATAATTGAAAAGGCTAATTCAACTATTTCAATAGATAATGTTGATGAATTAAGTAAAGGTTATGATGGTATTGCTGTAAAACCAATATATACAGTTACAGGTAGTACAGGTAATGTAAGTATTAGCTACCATAAGAAAGTAGAAAATGATTTAGTTTCAATAGAATATAATGGTAATAAGTACAGCATTGCTGGTTATAATGAAGCAGTTGATTTTGGTGATTGGTTAATTAGAATAATTGTAGAAGCAGATGATAATTATAATGCTTGTTTAATATATCAAGATTTTAGTATTGCTAAACAATCATTACAAGTTGTTGTTAATAAGAATTATGAATTTGATATTAATAATTCTTATAAATATGATATGACATTTAATATTAATGATAGTGAAGCAACATATTCTGTGAAATTCTATTTAAATCCAAATCAAGCAGGAAATACTTATACTTATGCAAATGGTGAAGTATTATTATCTAAAGAATCTGAAAATGTTATGTATAATAATAAAAAATTATCATTAAATAATTTTGATATTACATATGATATATCAATTACAATTGATATGAGTGAAGCATCTATTACATTATCTCCAAAAGATAGTTTAGATGATAAGGTATATGATGGAAACCCTTATAATAATCCAGTTGTTATTACAAACTCTACTGCAACACCAAAATTTGAATATTTTAAGATTGAAAATACTAGATCTAGAGTTGCATTAAATTCTAATCCAATTGATGCAGGTAATTATGTATTAGTTATAACTGTTGATGGTACAGCAAATACTCTTTTTGCAACAAAGGAATATGAATTTGCGATTACTCCAAAGGAATTATTTGTTCAAGTTGGTTCATTAGATGTAGAATATACTGGTTCACTTAACTTCCCGTTATTAAGTATTACAGGTGATGTTACAAATCAATTTGAAATAGTTCCTCAATTAATCACTGGAGATGGAATTAATGTAGGAACACATGTTATATCAATTGATTTAAAAGAAAATGCTTCAAATTATGATTTAAATATTAAAAATATTACTTATAATATTATTGCTAAAAAAATATCAATTAAATATACTGAAAAATATGCAATCACAGGTAATAATTGGACTAAGAATTTAATTGATTTTAATGATTTATTACCAAATGGTATGTCTTTTGTCGGAACTTTAGAAACTGTTGATAGTATAGTTGGTACTTATTCAAGAGTTCCACAACAAATAATAGTTAAAGATTTAGATATAATTGATAAAAATTCAAATAGTGTTTATGATAATTTTGAAATAATGTATAATCTTGTAATATATATTACAAACCCTATAATAGATCATAGTATTGAAAATGCTACATTGATAAATGGCATTTGGGAAGCAGAATTTGATTATGATAGTACAGAACATAGTGTCAAAGTTTTAACTGATGTTCAAGGTGCTTCAGTAATGTATTATTCACAAGGTTCTATGTCAAGTAGACCACCTTCATATAAAAATGTAACTGATATTATGATTTCTTATATTATAACAGCTCCTAATTATGAAATTACTACTGGTCAAATTCATTTTGTTATAAATTCAATTCAATTAGAAATTGAGTTTATAAACACTGAAGTAAATGAGTTTGGAAACCCTGTTGGAAGATTATTTGATGGATATTCAACACAATTTGAATACGAAATAACTCCAATAAGCGTTCCATCAATTGTTAGATTTTCTAGAAATGGTAATGTTGTTTATAATACAATTGAAGTAGGTACATACACAGTTGAAATTATTGTAAATGATACTTTAAATTACAAAGGTTTTGTAAGAAAATTTGATTATGTAATTTCAAAGAATTATATGCCAATTAATATTTTAAATAATTATATTAAGCAACCATTTACTGGTAATGAAGTAAATGATCCTGAATTAATTCTTCCGATGATTGTTGATGCTAGTGATATTACATTTACATATTTAGATTCAGATAATAGAGTTTTAGGAACAAAACCTATTAATGTAGGCAAATATAAAGTTCAAATTAATATTCTTGAAAATAAATATTATTTAGAAACTACTAAAGTATTTGATTTTGAAATAGTTGAACATAATTTAGTAGTTATTTGGGAAGGCGAAAATAACGCCATCTATGATGGGAAATCGCATATACCAAAAGCATATACACATGATTTAGATGGAAATCTTGTTCATTTAGATGTTGTATTTAAAGATGGATTAGAACCTATTAAATCAGGCGTATATTATGCTCAAGCTACATTGCCTTCAGGCTATGAAAACTTTACAGTTATCAATAATTTATTTGAAATAACTATTTCTAAAAGAGATATTAGTGTTTCAATCTATAATGATTATGTAACAGTTTCAAATAGAGATTTTGTTGAAACAATAAAAACTGCAGATAATTTAGTAACTAATGAGAATATTTCATTAACATATACTCTAGCAAAAGAAAAATTAATAAGATATAGTGTATATTCAAGTGTAAATGATATTTCCTACAATGTAACAATTTTAAATGCTAATAATGAAGATGTTACTGATTCATATAGATTATTATTGAGTGTTCATTTAGAAGTATATTTACCAAAAATTGAATATGAATTTATTGATGCTGAATTTGTTGAAAATATGTATGTTTATGAAAAAACTTATGATGGAAATGGTTTAATACCTGTTCTTAATGTTATTTCTAAACCTGCTAAATATGAACAAGTAGATATTAATTTTAATCCATCAGTTTATATTGATGCCGGAACATATATGATTCCATATACAATAAGAATTGGCTATGAAGAAAAATTAAGATTTATTGATTCATATGAACCAGTAAGTAATTATGTTAAAGTAGTTATTAATAAGGCAGAACATGTTATAGATTTAGTTGAAAATTTATCAAAAGATTATGATGGAGTTCAAGTATTCCCTAAAATATCAGTTAATAATATTTTAACTAGTGATACCGAATTTGATTATAATATTTTAATTTCGTATTTACAAAATAATCAATTATTAGATTATATTCCATATAATGCTGGTAAATATACTATGCAAGTTACTGTAAATGCTACTAATAACTATTTAAAAACTATAAAGAAATTTGAATTTGAAATATCTCAAGTTCAAGGTAATGTTATAGTTTATAAAACAGATGATGAATATGATTTCATTAAGATGTATGATGGAAATCCAGTCACTATATCTATGAGAAATCGTTTAGATTTATCATCTAATGACAACAATGATAATATTGATCAAGATAAAGTAAATGATTATTATAACAACCAAGCTTTAATTCAATATTCAGTTGTTGGTGATGGAAATCTTACTATTAATTATTATAATGGAACTAGTAAAATGAGTAGTGCTCCAGTTAATGCAGGAACATATTATGTTGAATTTGTATTATCAGGAACAACATTATATAAAGCCTATACTTCTAAGAAGTATTCAATTAATATTTCTAAATCTATTATATTTGTTGGTACTGCATCAGATGAACAATTT
>CAZQOM010000113.1:0-3844 GCA_964595145.1 uncultured Anaeroplasmataceae bacterium
ATGTTTGGCTGTATAGGTAAAGCTAACTAATAAATAATTAAGGGGCGATAATATCGTCCCTTATGTTTCATAGGAGGAAAAGAAATGAAAATTGCATTAATAATGGAAAATAGTCAAGCTGCTAAAAATGAAATAGTTTATAATACTTTAAAAAATACTGTTGAGGCTTTTGGTCATACAGTAGACAATTATGGTATGTTTAACCAAGATGATAAATCATTAACTTATGTTCAAAATGGTTTACTTGCCGGTATTTTATTAAATTCAGGTGCTTGTGATTTTGTTGTTACAGGTTGTGGAACAGGTATGGGAGCTATGCTAGCTTTAAATTCTTTCCCTAATGTTTCTTGTGGATTAGTTGTAGATCCAACAGATGCTTTCTTATTTGGACAAATTAACGATGGTAATGCTATATCTTTACCTTATGCAAAGGGTTTTGGTTGGGCTGCTGAAGTTAATTTATCATATATATTTGAAAAATTATTTTCTACAGAAAGAGGATTAGGTTATCCAAGAGAAAGAGCTGTTCCGATGAAGGCTAATAGAGAAATCTTGAAAAATGTAAAGAAAATCACACATACACCTATGATTGATATTTTAAAACAAATTGACAGAGAATTTTTATTACAAACTATTGATAGACCTTCTTTTAAAGAATTATTTTTTGCAAACGCAAAAGATGTAGAAATCATTGAATTTATAAAATCAATTTTAGAATAATATTTATTTGAGGTAGAGCATATGCGTGTATTACTTTATTTTGAAAATGAAAAAATGATAAAAAAAAGTGGTATAGGGCGTGCATTAGAACATCAAAAAAAAGCATTAGAATTAAATGATATAGAATATACATTAAATCCTAATGATAAATATGATATAGCACATATAAACACTTATTTTTCTAAAAGTTGCAGACTTATCAAAAAATTAAAGAAAAAAGGAATTCCAGTTATTGTTCATGGACATTCTACAAAAGAGGATTATGCTAATTCATTTTGGTTTTGGCGCTTTACGAAATGGTATGTTTATCATTATTTAAAAAAAGCCTATTCATCAGCTGAAAAAATCATAACTCCAACAACATATTCTAAAGAATTAATTTTAAATTATGATTTTGTTAAATGTCCTGTTGTTAATATTTCAAATGGTATTGATTTTGATAAATATAATAAAGTTACATTAACAGAAGATGATGTAATTAATTTAAGAAAACAATTTGGTATTAATCCTAGTGATAAAATAGTTATGGGAATAGGTTGGTTTTTCGAAAGAAAAGGTACTCATGACTTTATAGAAATAGCTAAAACATTTGATAATAATACTAAATTTATTTGGTTTGGATCTAAGAATAAAGCTTTAATGTCTAATAAAGTAGCAAAAGCTGTAAAAAACAAAAGTAATAATGTTATTTTACCTGGATATGTTCCTCAAGATATTATAATTAAAATGCTTCATTTAGCTGATTGTTTTTTATTCCCTAGTTATGAAGAAACTGAAGGTATTGTTTTACTTGAAGCATTAGCTTGCAAAACTCCAGTAATAATTAGAGATATAAGAGCATTTGATTATTTAAAAAATGGCGTTGATTGTTTTAAATGTACAAATAATTTTGAATTTATAGAAGCTATAAATAAAGCTTTAAATGATGATGTTTCTAATATGACTAATAACGGTGTTGTTATAGCTGAAAATAGAAATCTAAAAGAAATTGGCCAAAGGTTAAAAGAAGAATATATAAAAATTTTAAATGTGAAATAAATATTTCACATTTTTTTAATTGTTATTTATATTAATAAATGATATTATTAAATATAAGTTTAATTTAAAACTATGGGAGGTTATATTTATGCCAAAATTATTTATAAACAATTTTACAAACTTAATATTTGAAGTTAAAAGATATCAAAAATTTGATAATGATACTGACTGGGATTGGTGTGATATAAGATTTGTTATTGATAATGATTATATGCATATTGAAGATTCAGGCGGATCATTTATTGATTATGAGCTTGAAAAATTTGCCTCATGGTTAAAAGATATAATAGATGGTAAAAAAGTAAATGAATATATTTCTTTTACAGAACCTGATTTTGAATTTGAAATTGATACTCCAATGTATGTTAAAATGCATTATTTATTGCGTGGTAAAAATGGAGAATATACAGGCGAGGTTTTGACAATTCCTTTATATGATGATACGTTAAAAGAATTTTATAATCAGCTAGTTGAAGAGATGAATAATTGTTTATTTAAAAATAATATTAATTATTCATATAGTCGTATATTTTTTGCTGCAAATCATTTTAGGAAAAATTTAGATAGTAAAAAGATGCAACAATTAATTAATAATTCAAATGAAGATATTAAATTTTTGTGTGCAAAAGTAAAATTTTATCCTAAAAGTAAGAAAGAATATACATATCTTGTAGATGAAATGATTATTGATACTGATTGGTATACAAAAGAAGATGGAAAAAAAGTATATGTTGAAGATTTCTTTGAATTAAGTTTTGAAAATCTTCCGGTAGATTATTCAAAAATGAAAAGAATTGTTCCAAAAGAAGGAGTATATGAACCTGTTTTTTCTAGTGATCTTGCGTTTGCGATTGTTTATTCTAATGACTATCTTTTTGCAGATTTACATTTGGATTTAGAGAAGTATTTAAAAGATTTTTATTCATTTGAAAATGATTATAAAACACAGGTTTATTGGATTTTATCTGTTTTATTAATGGAATTAATATATGATTATAATCGTGGAGATGTTTATTATAGAAATGATAATGCAATATTAATTGATGGTATCAAACTATTTGATGTTGATATCACTTTATATATTGATGAAAATAATTTAATTGATTTTGTTATAGAAGGATATTCATTTGAAACTTTAAGAAATATTTGTTTTCAATTATCTGATATTTTTGAAAAATATAGATTTGATACTGCTATACTTGATAAAATGATATCTTTAAAACAAACTTTAAATATCTTTAAATTTAGACATTAAAATGATATAATAGTTTTGTTTTTAGGAGGTTTACATGAAAAAAATATTATTATTAATTTGTTTATTAATTTTACCACTAGGATTAGTATCTTGTGATGAACAAAAAGAAAAATATAGTGTTGTTTTTGATACTCGTGGTGGAGATTTTGTTGACACTCAGTATGTATATGATGGAGATTGTGCTACTAAACCAGAAGACCCATTAAGAAATGGTTTTGATTTTCTTGGCTGGTATTTAGACAATTTAGAATTCGATTTTAATACACCTATTAAAGGAAATATTAGATTATATGCTTCATGGCAGAAAAAATCATCAAATGACCAAGAAGTAGAATTGATGGCTTATTATGATGCTATGAGCGGTCATTTTGATAATAGTTTTAAAACTACGCTTCATAGTATTTTAAAGTCTACACACAAAACTAAATTAACATATACTCCAGGGGTGTGGAATGCATTAAATGAATTAGATGAAGATCCTGATAATTCTAATAACGTTATTTGTATTTATACTGGAAGATCTATACCAAAAACAGATAGAGATGGTAGTTCAAATGCTAAAACACTTTGGAATAGAGAACATTCATGGCCAAAATGTCGTGGCTTTAAATCAGAAGATTATTATGCAAATACAGATATTCATCATTTATTCGCAAGTGAAAAAGGCATTAATGGGTCTAGAGATAATAAAGATTTTAATAATGTTAAAAATGGTAGTTCTGATTCATATGGTAATAAATGGACAAAAGATTTCTTTGAACCAAGAGATGAGGTTAAAGGTGATTTAGCTCGTGCTATGTTTTATATGGTTGTAAGATATGATGATGAAAA
>CAZQOM010000114.1:0-3780 GCA_964595145.1 uncultured Anaeroplasmataceae bacterium
TTAACTGATTTAGCAGTAAATAATTCACCAAATGAAACAACATCTAAAGATAAATCATAACGCATTAACAATCTTAGCATAGCTTTAATATTTAAGGCTTTAGATGCATAAATAATTTCTGTTTCAAATAATCTTGATTTAAAATTATCTTTATATTCTTTTATAATATTTTTCATTAAATTAACATCATATATATATAATGGAGTATTATATTTATCTTTTAATTTATTATAATCCATAAAATCTTTACCTTCTTTTCTTAATAATAAAAAATAAGCACCAAAGTGCTTAAAAATTTAAATAATTATTTTAGCACCTCTACATTATATATGTAGGAGTTGCATAGGTATTCCCTATACACCCATAGAATCTTATGCCTAAGTATTCTATTCGGCAATGATTACCTTTCATCTATTTCTTTGAATGCCTTCTCCATAGATTACTAATTTGCATTGCTACCTCTATATTTATAACAAAAATATTATATCATATATTATATTTTTTGTCTATTGAATTTTTTTTACTTATTTTTAAATTCTTCAATTTTAATTATATTATCTATTTTTTTTATTTTTTTAATGACATCTTTATTATTATACATAACTGCAATATCAATTGGTTTTAAATTATAATAATCTTTTATATTAAGATTTTTAATATTTAAATTATTTTCTATTAATTTATCATCATTTAAATATATAGCATAATGTAAAATAAATTTATTTTTATAATCATTTAAATTATATTTATTTAAAATCATATCAATATATTCTTTTATATAATTTGATGAAATATCATAAATAGAATTAAAATCTTTATTAATAAAATCTAAAAATGCTCCATTTTTTATCAATAATTCAATTATTTCTTTATTTTCTTCTTTTACCGCATAAAATATAGCAGTTTCATTATTTTTATTTTTTTGATTTATTAATACCTTATATTCTAATAATAATTTAACAATATTAATTGAATTATTTTTACAAGCAATCATTAAAGGAGTTTCACCTATATAATTTGGTTCATTAATATATGAAATAAAATTATTATATTTATTAATTAATTCAATTGATTTTGAGCGAACAAAACTAAAGAAAATAGTTTCTTCATTATTATCCTTTTCGCCCATATCAAGGTTATATTTTTCTAAATATAAATCTATAATTTTTTCTTTACGATATCTACATGCTAAATAAAGAGGTGTTCTTCCTTCATTATCTTTAGTCATTGCGTTTGCAGTAGTTGTAAATAAAACTTTCAAATAATTAAGTCTGTTATATAATACTGCATAATGAAATACAGTTTCTCCAAAAATATTTGCAATATCAATATCAATATATGAATTTATTAATAATTGAAATATTTGTTTATTATTAAATTTAACAGCGTAATGTAATAAAGAATTTCCATTATTATCTTTAATATTAATATTATTTAATTCTAAATAATTTTCAAGATATTTGATATCATTATTAATAACTGCATTAAAAGGATTATTTATCATTATTTATGAATTCCTTAAAAGTCTTAGCTGCTTTAAAAACTGGAGCTTTAGAGCCTTCGATTATAATTTCTTCACCAGTTTGTGGATTTCTACCTATCTTTTTAGATCTTTCATGTACTTCAAATGTACCAAAACCTGAAAGTACAATTTTTTCTTCTTTTAATGTATTCATTAAAATATCAATAAATGCATTTATTATTTCTTCTGATTGTTTTTTTGTAATATCAGTAGTTTCTGCAAGCTTTGTAATTAATTCTGGTTTATTCATTTTATCACCCCTTATAAACTTTGCTTTTGAATAATATCATATTTTTTTAAAAATTTAAAGTGTTTTTTTTAAAAATAGCTTGAAAAATCAACTTTTTTTCAAAAAAAATAATCCTAAATATTTAGGATTATTTTACATATAATTTATGAGCATAAAATTCAGGTTCTGTTGTTAATTGAACTTTTAATTTTTTAAATACATTTGCATCAACTTCAGGTAAAATAACAGTTGAGTGAGCCTGACAATATGCTATATTTTTCAATTCTTTCATAGCAAGTTCAGCAAGTGGATTAGTTGTTGCTGAAATTGCTAAAGCTATAAGTATTTCATCAGCATGAAGTCTTGGATTTTTATTACCTAAATCACTAACTTTCATTTCACAAATTGGTTCAATAATTGCAGGAGATATTAAAAGTAAATTATCTGCAATTCCTGCTAAATGTTTTAAAACATTTAAAATTAAAGCAGCTGGAGCAGTTAAAATTGATGATGTTTTAGCTGATATAATTGTACCATCAGAAAGTTCCATAGCCATTGATACAGTATTTGTTAAATCTCTTTTATCAAGTGCACTTTTAACACAACATCTATTTTCAACGCCAATATTTAATTGTCTCATAATTAAAGCAATTTTATCAACTGTATCATTTGATATTTTACCATTTCTTAAATCAACTAACGCTTTTAAATATCTTCTAATTATTTCATCTTTAGATGCTTTTTTTGATTCTTCATCATCTGATATTGCATATCCAGCCATATTAACTCCCATATCAGTAGGTGATTTATATGGACATTCTTTATAAATAGCTTCAAACATAGATTTAACTACTGGAAATATTTCAACATCACGGTTGTAATTTACAGCAAGACAATTATAAGCTTCTAAATGATATGGATCAATCATATTTACATCATTAAGATCAGCTGTTGCAGCTTCATATGCTAAATTAACAGGATGATTTAAGCCTAAATTCCATACAGGAAATGTTTCATATTTTGCATAACCAGCTTTAATACCTCTTTTATTTTCATGATATAACTGAGATAGACATGTAGCCATTTTACCTGAACCAGGTCCAGGAGCTGTAACCACAACAACAGGTCTTGAAGTTTTAATATAATCATTTTTTCCAAAACCATTTTCACTTATTATATTATTTATATTATGAGGATATCCATCAATTATATGATGTATATATGTTTTAATACCTAAATTATTTAATTTTGTTTTAAAATTATCAACTTGCGGTACAGATTGATACTGAGAAATACATACAGAACCTACATATAATCCTGAAGCTCTAAAAGCATCAATTAATCTTAAAACTTCTGATTCATAATTTATTCCTAAGTCACTTCTTATTTTATTTTTTTGAATATCAAATGCACTAATTACTACTATAACTTCTACTTTTTCTTTTATAGTTAATAACATTTTTAATTTTGAATCAGGTAAAAATCCTGGTAATACTCGAGAAGCATGATAATCATCAAATAATTTTCCACCAAATTCAAGATATAATTTATCACCAAATTTAGATACTCTATCTAAAATATTTTTAGATTGAAGTTTTAAATATTTATCATTATCAAAGGCTATTTTCATTTTATGAACCTCTTTTCTTATTTTAAAATCACAATCTTTATTATATGATTTTATTATTTTTTTTGCAATAAATTTATTCTTTTTCATCTAAAACAATATCAAATAATTTGCAACAAGGCTTATAAAGCCATAATATAGATAAAAAAGAGCTTAATGCTAATAATAATTCAAAAGGAATATCTGCTATAAAATATGGCAAAAATTCAATTTTTAATATTATTATATTAGGTATAATCATTATAAAACAATAAATAAAAGAAAATAATATTCCAAGTAACGATAAACCTAAGGAAGAATTAATTTTTTTAAATAATGTTGATAGCATAATAGGTATAATCGACCATCCTATTAACATAAATGGAAAAAATATAATATTAAAACTACCCATAACTAGATTAT
>CAZQOM010000115.1:0-3767 GCA_964595145.1 uncultured Anaeroplasmataceae bacterium
AAGAGTAGCTTCTGCAGTTAATAAATTAAAAGTTGCTGATATAAAATATAATATTAATGAAATAATTAAAATAGTAGATGATGCAATTAATAAAGGAATAGAGATATTAACTTTTCCAGAATTATCTATAACTGGATATACATGTTATGATTTATTTTTAAATGAGGATTTATTAAATAATACTCTTAAAGGTTTAGAAAAATTAAAAGAATATAGTGTTGATAAAGATATTGTTTTTATAGTAGGATGTCCTTTAAAGATTGGCAATGTTTTATATAATTGTGCAGTTAATATTAATCGTGGTAGTATTATAGGTATTACGCCAAAAACTTTTATACCTAATTATAATGAATTTTATGAAGCTAGATATTTTGCAAGTGGTAGTAATTTAAAAATTAATAAAATAGATTTATTAGGCGAAGAAGTATTAATTTCAAATAAATTAATTTATCAAGCCAAAAAATATCCTAACATTTGTTATGCTATAGAAATTTGTGAAGATTTATGGAATGCTAATTCTTTAAGTAACACCACATCAGTATTAGGGGCTACAATAATATTTAATTTATCAAGCAGTAATGAGGTTGCAGGTAAAAGTAATTATAGAAAAAAATTAGTATCAGTTCAAGCTTCTAAAACAACATCAGCATATGTATATGCTTCATCAGGTATAACTGAATCTAGTAGTGATTTATTATTTTCTGGTCATTTAATTATATGCGATGATGCAAATAATTTGATTGAAAATAATAGATTTTCATTTGAATCTGATCTAATTTATACTGATATTGATGTTTCTAAAATAGTAAACAATAGAAAAATTAAAAATAATTTTAATAATTTAGTTTCTGAAAATATAATTAAAATTGAATTTAATATTTCAAGAAAAAATAATTCTTTGTTAAGAAAATATAATAAAACTCCTTTTGTTTATCAAAATAAAGATGATTTAGATGAAATATTAAATATACAGGCTTATGCTCTTGCAAGAAGAATTAAACATCTAAATAATGCTAAAATGGTAATAGGAATAAGTGGAGGAGCAGATTCTACACTTGCCTTTTTAATATGTCTAAAGGTAACTAAAATATTAAATATAGATCCATCTAATGTTATTGCTATTACTATGCCTGGTTTTGGAACAACTAATAGAACATATCTAAATGCTAAAAAATTAATAGAAGAATCTAAAGCTACTTTTAAGGAAATATCTATTAAAGAAGCTTGTATAAGACATTATAGTGATATAGGTCATGATATGAATACTTTTGATGTCACTTATGAAAATTCTCAAGCAAGAGAAAGAACTCAAATATTATTTGATTATGCAAATAAAATAAATGGAATAGTGGTTGGTACAGGAGATTTATCAGAAATAGCTTTAGGTTGGGCTACATATAATGGTGATCATATGTCTAATTATAGTATTAATTGTTCTATTCCTAAAACATTAGTGACTACTTTAATTGCCCATATAAAGGATACTACTGATAATTTAATTATAAAAGAAGTATTATCTGATATATTAAATACTCCTATATCTCCAGAATTATTACCACCTGATAAAGATGGAAATATAATTCAAAGTAGTGAAGATTGTGTAGGACCATATCTACTTCAAGATTTCTTTTTATATCATTTTATCACATCTAATGCTAGTGTTAAGAAATTATATTATTTAGCATTGTTAACTTTTGATATGCCAAAAGAAATAATAAAAAAACATTTAACAACATTTATTAAAAGATTTTTTACACAACAATTTAAGAGAAATTGTATGCCTGATGGAATTAAAGCAATAGAAGTATCATTATCACCTCGAGGAGATTTTAAAATGCCTTCTGACGCAAGTTATAATTTATATTTAGAGGAATTAGAAGAGTTATGAAAATAGGCGTTTATGGTGGTTCATTTAATCCATGTCACTTAATGCATAAACAAATAGTTATATCTTTATTAGAAAAAAATATTTTTGATAGAATTATTATTCTTCCAACAGGTAATTTTTATAATAAGAAAAATCTTTTAAAGGGTGAAGAAAGAAAAAGAATGCTTGAATTAATGTTTAATAATAATTCAAGAGTTATAATATGTGATTATGAATTTAAAAATAATTTAATTTCTACTTATAGAAGCTTAGATTATCTTCAAAACTTATATAAGGGTGATAAATTATATTTTATCATGGGTAGTGATAATATATTAAATTTTGATAAATGGAAAAGATATGAATATATTTTAGATAATTATAATTTACTAATTATAAAAAGAAAAGGTATTGATATAAAAAATAATATAGAAAAGTATAATAAATATAAAGGTGAAATAATTCTTTTAGACCTAGATTTATTAGATATTCAGTCAAATATTATCAGAGATTTTTTAAATCAAGAAGAATATTCTAAAGTTCAAAATTTTCTTGATTTAAACGTTTTAGAATATATAAAAAATAAAAAATTATATTCAAAGAATTATAAAGAAGATATTCTTAAATATGAAAGTGATGAAGAATTTTTAAAAAATTATAGTAGTGATGATTACGAAAAAATGAGTATAACTACTGATATCACTTTATTTGGTATTAGTGATAAAAAAGATGAAAATTATCGTAAAAATGCTACTAAAAGCTTTAGTATTTTATTAGTTAAAAGACATACACCGCCATTTATGAATAAATATTGTATACCAGGTGGATTTTTATCATTAGATGAGAAATTGCTTGATTGTGCTAAAAGAGTTTTAGCAATTGAAGCAAATATTGATAATGTTTATTTAAATCAAATTCATACTTCATCTGATATAGATAGAGATATAAGAGGAAGAATTTTATCTGTATCATATTTAGGATTAATTGATAAGAATATTATTTTATCATCTTTAAAAGATAATGCTTCATTTTTTGATTTAACTTTTGAATATTATGAAGATATTATTAAAATTAAATTTAAAAATGATAAAGAAGAATTTTGTTGTAGCGTAAAAAAAATAGTTGATGAATTTGGAGTAACATCATTTGAGGAATATGAAAATGGTTATTTAGCATTTGATAATTTGAAAATGATAATGTATTCTATTGATTATTTAAAAAACAATATTAATTATAAAGATTTAGTTTTTCATTTATTACCTAAAAATTTCACTTTAAAGGAATTACAATTGGTATATGAGGCTATTTTAGATAAAAAACTTATAGATTCAGTTTTTAGAAGAACTATTAAAAATTTGGTAATTCCAACTAATGAATATAAAAATGATGGTGGTCATAGACCATCTAGATTATACCAATATAAAAAAGGAAAATAATATTTCCTTTTTTTATTCTATATTAATTTCATATGAGATAGGTGTTAAAAATATTTTTTTAATTTCTTTTAAATCATCAGTTTGTCCAAGTGCATACATTAATTTAGTTACACATGATTCAGTAGTCATATCAATAGCTTCTATAGCGCCACTAGCTAAAACCTTAGTACCAACTTCATATATATTAAAATTAGCTCTTTCATATAAACACTGACTTGATACAACTACAGGTATATTTGCATCTATAGCTTTTTTAATTTCTGATACAAAATCTCTTCTAATAAAAGATATTCCACCAGCACCATATGCTTCAATTATAATGCCTTTTATTCCGCTATTAATTAATAGTGGAATAATATTAGGATTTGTAGTAGGAGTTAATTTAAGTAAAAATACATTTGTATTTATTTTTGTATTTAATACAGGTTTATTATTTGTTTTATGAATCATTTCTTTTCTAAGAT
>CAZQOM010000116.1:0-3732 GCA_964595145.1 uncultured Anaeroplasmataceae bacterium
CAAAATATTTCTTTAAAGGTGTAACACCCGCATTAGTCCATAAAAGTGTAGGATCATCATGAGGAACTAAAGATGCAGATGGTTCTACCTTATGTCCTTTTGTTTTATAAAAATCTAACCACATTTGTCTTATTTGGCTTGATGTCATTTTTTTCATATTTATACCTCCAATATAAAATCAAAAGTTTAATCGTATAATATTTTACCAAATAAAACAACTATTATCAAGAAATAACATTTATTAAACTCAAAAAGTTATTTATTTTTTTGATAAAAAAATTAAAAAAATGATTATTATTTAATATTTTTTAAAAAATAAATAAATCTATGTATAATAAAATACAAGGAGGATAAATTATGAGTGAAAAAGAATTTGTTAAATTAATAAAAAAGAAAAGATTAATAGCAAATATAAAAGCATCTTTTATCGCAAAGGAATTATGTATCTCTAAAAGTAGCTATTCTAAAATAGAAAATCATAAAAGAAATCTTTATTATTATGAAATTATTAGATTAGCTGAAATATTTAATATTGATTTAAATATTTTAAAAAATAAAAACGAACATAAATCTTTTTATGATTAAAAAAAAGCCATTTGGCTTTTTTATTTATTCTATATTTATTTTTTTACACATTTTTTTGATAGGCTTTTTAAAGCATTTATAATCACTAATCATCAAACCTGCTAAAATACCTACGCTTAGAATAATTATTTTTTTCAAAAAATATCACCCATTAATATTATTAAATAATTATTTAAATATATAATGGTAAATTATTCCATAAAAGTATATGGTGTAATATTATCCATATCATACTCTCCTAATGTATCAAAAGGAATACTATTATCAAAAATTCTTACAGTTGTTTCTTTTGTTTTACAAAGTAAATCTAAAAGACCTGTTTGTCTTTGTGGTTCTAAAGCTTTAACAGCTTCTTTTAAAGTATTAACATCTCCTAAAATAATTAGTTTCTTTTTAGCTCTTGTTAGAGCTGTATATATTATTTTTTTTCTAAGCATCATATGATAATTAGGTAATATTGGCATTATAACATTTTCATATTCGCTTCCCTGACTTTTATGAATAGAAATAGCATAAGCAAGTCTTAGATTATCACAATCTTTTGCTGGATATGTAACCATTTTTCCATCAAAATCAATTAACAATACATCTTTTTCATTTATTTTAGTTATACTCTTAATAATACCTATATCACCATTCATAAGTTGTAAAGTTGCATCATTTTTAAGTTGTAAAACCTTATCATTTTTCTTAAATACAGCATAATCTCTTACAAGTTTTTCTTCTTCATGATTATATCTTGTTGTTATAGCTTCATTAACAGCATCTATCCCAGCAACTCCTGCATACATAGGAATAAGTATCTGCATTCCTGTAGCTAAATCATTACCAGTAGAAATATATGAATCTATAATTCTAAACATCATTTGATTTAAACCCTTAGCATCACAAGGATAAAAATAAACCTCTTTTTTGTCACTAAATAAATTAAAATTAACCTCACCTGAAAAAACCATATGAGATAATTTAACTATATTAGAATCTTTAGCTTGACGCATTATTTCAAATAATTTAACTGTAGTAAATAAGTTTGAGGCTATTAAATCATGAAAAACATTACCAGGACCTACAGAAGGTAACTGATTTTCATCTCCTACTAAAACAACTCTAGCACTTAATGGTATAGCTTTAAATAATGCTTGTGCTAAATTAATATCAATCATTGATGATTCATCAATAATAATTAAAGAACAAGAAAGAGGACAATCCTCATTAAAAGAAAATCCACCTTCATAGTTATAACCTAAAGCTTTATGAATTGTAGTTGCCTTAAAATTAGTAACCTCAGTCATTCTTTTTGCGGCTCTTCCTGTAGGAGCCATCATCATTACCTTATAATTTAATTCATCAGAAGGAAAACATAAATTATTTAATTTTGCATAACTTCTTAAAATACCATTTATAATAGTTGATTTACCTGTACCAGGTCCACCTGTAATAATGGATAATTTAGAAGACAATGCTTTATAAATAGCTTCTTCTTGTAAATCAGTATATGTTATAGAAATATCTTTTTGTGCTTCTTTTATTGCATCAATTATTTTTTCTTTAGAATACTGTCTAGTATGATGTTTTTCTAATTTTAAAATAGCTTCAGCACATCTAACTTCACTTTTATATAATAAAGGATCATAATATCTATCATCTTCTACATGAATTTTTTCATTTAAAACTAAATTAGCTAAAGCATTTTCTAAATCAGACATTGAAATAATAGGATTATTTGCTAATAAATTATAACTAGAATTTAATAGCTGTTTAGAAGTTAAAAAAGTATATCCTTGTTGATAACAAACAATATTTAAAGTATATCTTATAGCCTCTCTAAGCCTTAGCATATCATTTTCTTTATATCCTAGATTCATTGCTAAAGCATCACATTTTTTAAAACCAAATCCTTCTATATCATATATTAATGAATAAGGATTATCCTCTATTCTACTTGCAGCTTCTAAGCCATAATTATCATATAATCTATAAACCATTTTATTCGTTAAACCATAACTATATAGTTTAATAACTACCTGTTCGGTTGCATAATTAGTCATTAATGTTTCAACAATAATCTTTTTTTTAGCTTCTGTAATTCCTTTTATATCATTTAATGAGTCCGGATTATCCATGATTATTTTTATACAATCAAGACCAAGACTAAGGACAATATTTTCAGCAAGTTTTTGACCTATACCAAAAAATTTATCACTTGCTAGATAAGATATTAATCCTTCTTTTGAAAATGAATTACTTTTTGTGTATGATTCAACTTTAAATTGCTTACCATATTTAGCATGATTAATAAAAGATCCTACAAATTCATATTCTAAGCCTTCTTCAAGTCCAATAAAATTACCTATAATTATTATTTCTTCTGTTTTTGTTTTTACCTTAGCTACCTTATATAAAGAATCATCACTTTTAAATACATATGAAATTATGCTTCCATTAATAACTTCACTCATTAATACTTTCTTCTTTCTTCATCAAAATATACAGTATCAATTATTGCTCCACCTAAACAAACCTCACCATCATAGAAAACTACAGCTTGACCTGGTGTAACAGCTCTGCATAATCCTGGATAATTAACTTTAATTTGGTTATTATCTAAATAATTAATTGTTACAGGTATATCCTTTTGACGATATCTAAATTTAGCAGTATATTCTTTACCCTCAATTAATTCATCTGTTATCCAGTTATAGTCACTTGCAATACACCAATTTGATTCTAAGTAAATTGAGTCATGTCCTTGGCCTACAATAAGCTCATTTTTTTCTAAATTCTTACCACAAACAAACCAAGCCTCACTTTTATATTCATTAGAGCCACCTATACCTAAGCCCTTTCTTTGACCTATAGTGTAATACATTAAACCATCGTGAGTGCCAATTACTTTACCATCAACTGTAACCATATTACCAGGCTTAGCAGGTAAATAATTTTTTAAGAATTGCTTAAAATTTCTTTCCCCGATAAAGCATATTCCTGTAGAATCCTTTTTTTCTGCAGTATAAAGATTAGCATCCTTTGCAATTTTTCTAACCTCTGGTTTTGTTAAGTTACCAATTGGAAATAAAGCTTTTCTTAATTGTTTTTGAGTAAGCATACATAAAAAATATGTTTGATCTTTATTATCATCAACACCTC
>CAZQOM010000117.1:0-3609 GCA_964595145.1 uncultured Anaeroplasmataceae bacterium
ATGCTTTAAATAAAATATTAAAGGATTTTGTTGTCCGTTATAAAAATATGAATGGATATAAATCAGTATATATTCCAGGATGGGATACTCATGGATTACCTATTGAAAACCAATTACAAAAAAATGGTGTTAAGCGTAAAGAAATGAGTATTGTTGATTTTAGAAAATTATGTGAAGAATATGCTTATAAACAAGTTGAAAGACAAAAGGCAGGATTTAAAAGATTAGGTGTTTTAGCAGATTTTGAACATCCATATATTACACTTCAACATGATTTTGAAAAAGATCAAATTTTAGTATTTGCTAAAATGGCTGAAAAAGGTTTAATATATAAAGGCTTAAAACCAGTATACTGGTCATATTCAAGTGAATCAGCTTTAGCAGAAGCTGAAATTGAATACCAAGATAAGGAAGATTTTTCAATTTATTTTAGTTTACCTATTGTAGAAAATAGCGAATTTGAAGGCGTTAATTTCTTAGTTTGGACAACAACACCTTGGACACTACCAGCCAATTTAGCTGTATGTGCTGGCCCTGAGATTGAATATGTTCTTGTAAAAACAAATAAAGGTAAATTTATTTTTGGAAAAGAATTAACTGATAAATTAACTGAATTATTAGAATTAGGTGAAATTGAAGTATTAAAAGAATTTAAAGGAAAAGACTTAGAAGGATTAAAATATAAACATCCTTTATATGATAGAATATCTTTTTGTATTTTAGGTGATTATGTATCTACATCTGATGGTACAGGTCTAGTTCATATAGCTCCTGGTCATGGTGAAGATGACTATATGGTTGGTAAAAATTATGGTTTAGATATTCTTTGTCCTGTTGATTATAGAGGTTATATGACTAAAGAAGCAGGAAAGTATGAAGGATTATTCTACCAAGATTGTAATAATAAAGTAATTGAAGATTTAGATGAGTGTGGCAATTTATTAAAAGTTGTTAAAATCATCCATAGTTATCCTCATGATTGGCGTACTCATAAACCAGTTATCTTTAGAGCAACTCCACAATGGTTTGCATCTATAGATCCTATTAAAGATGAAATTTTAGCTGAAATTTCTAAAGCTAATTGGAATCCAAAATGGGGTGAAGTTCGTTTATCAAATATGATTAAGGATCGTCATGATTGGTGTATTTCAAGACAAAGAGCTTGGGGTGTACCTATTCCTATTTTCTATGCTGAAAATGGTGAAGCAGTTTTAGATCAAAAGGTATTTAATCATATCGCAGATTTATTTGGTAAGTATGGTTCAAATATTTGGTTTGATAAAACAGCTAGTGAATTATTATCTGAAGGTTATACTCATCCAGGTAGTCCAAATGGTATTTTTACAAAAGAAAAAGATATTATGGATGTTTGGTTTGATAGTGGTTCATCATATATGCTTCTTAATAGAAGAGGTTTATCATATCCTGCTGATTTATATTTAGAGGGTTCTGACCAATATCGTGGTTGGTTTAATGCATCTTTAATCACAGGTGTTGCAACAACAGGTAAGGCACCATTTAAAACAGTTGTTTCACATGGTTTTACACTTGATGGACAAGGACGTAAAATGTCTAAATCATTAGGTAATACTGTAGATCCAGTTAAAACATGTAATGAATATGGAGCTGATATCTTAAGATTATGGGTTGCATCTATAGAATATCGTGCTGATATGCCACTTTCTAAAGATATTTTAAAACAAGTATCAGAATCATATCGTAAGATTAGAAATACATTAAGATTCTTAATGGCAAATACATCTGATTTTAATCCAGCAAATTCTTTAGAATATGATAAATTATCTAATGTAGATAAATATATGCATATAAAACTTCAAAGATTTATAACTGATATTAAAAACAATTATGATAATTTTGATTTTGGTGAAGTATATAGAAATACAAATTCTTTTATCGCAAATACATTGTCATCATTTTATTTAGATTTCACAAAAGATATTTTATATATAGAAGATCCAAACAGTCAAAAAAGATTATCATGTCAAACTGTATTTTATGAAATTTTAGAAGCTTTAATGAAATTACTTTCACCTATTTTACCACATACAATGAGTGAAGCATATGATTTATTACCATATAAGACAGAAAAAGATATTTATTTAACTGATATGCCAAATGCTTTAGAAGTAGATGAGAAATTAGAAAAAGCATTTGATGAATTTATGAAATATCGTGATGAAATATTAAAAGCTTTAGAAGAAGCACGTAGTAATAAAATTATAGGTAAAAGTTTTAATTCTAAATTAGTATTAACATTAGATCCTAAAGCTAAAGAATTATTTGATTATTTAGATTCTGATTTTGCACAAATATTAATTGTATCACAATTAGAAATCAAATATGGTGATAAATTTGGTGTAGAAGTTTTTAAAGCAGAAGGTTTAACATGTGAACGTTGTTGGATGATTGTACCTTCAGTAAATGAAGTAGGTCTTTGTCCTAGATGTAATAATATAATTAATAAATAATATTAAAGTCATCAGTAGTAATATTGATGACTTTAAAAATCTTGGTGATTAAATTGAATAGATGTAAATGGTGTAATATAAATAATAAAAAATATATATTTTATCATGATCATATTTGGGGAAAACTTAATCTAGATGAAAAATATTTATATAAAATGTTAATATTAGAATCATTTCAAGCTGGTTTATCATGGGAATGTGTATTAAATAAAATAGATTATTTTATAGAAGCTTTTGATGATTTTGATATTGATAAAATTATTAATTATGATAATAATAAAATAAATGAATTATTAAATAATAAGAATATTATAAGAAACAAATTAAAGATAAATAGTGCTATAAATAATTCTAAGATATATAAATCGATTGTTTTAGAATATGGTTCTTTTAAAAATTATTTATTTAAATTTAATTCAAATATTATATATGAAATAAATAAAACAACAAATAAATTATCTACTGATATATCTTTTGATTTAAAGAAAAGAGGTATGAAATTTGTTGGACCAACTATTATTTATTCATATTTACAAGCTATTGGAATAATTTATTCACATGATAAAGATTGTTATTTATACAAGGAGAAACTATGAAATTAAGAAAATTATTAATTGTTATTGGAACAATCATTTCAGTTTTAATTTTAATAATCGTATGTTTTATATTATATTTAAATATAAAATCAAATCGTTTAGGAAATATAGATATAAATATAGAAAATAATCAAAAAGATTTATTAACATATGAAAAAAGTTATTCTGTTACATCTTATAATATAGGATTTGGTGCCTATGATAGAGATTATTCATTTTTTATGGATGAAGGTAAGTTAGAAGATGGAACTAAAGTAAAAGGTAAATATGGTAAAGGTGTTTCAAAAGATAATACAAATAAAAACACACTTGGAGCAATTTCAATATTAGAAAATTTAAATAGTGATTTTTATATTTTAGAAGAAGTCGATACTAAATCAAGTAGAAGCTATAATATTAATCAAAAAAATATGATTATAAATAAATTTAATAATTATTCATATTCTTATGCAAATAATTTTCATAGTGGATTTTTACCATATCCATTAAATGATATGCATGGAGTTGTTAATAGTGGATTATTA
>CAZQOM010000118.1:0-3590 GCA_964595145.1 uncultured Anaeroplasmataceae bacterium
GAAATTCGGCTATGAATCAAATTAATTAGTTGTTGATGATGTACATAATTCTACAGTTATAGGTTCAAAACATTGAATACCCTTAACCTCATCTAAATCTATTACCATAGTTCTAAGAGTAGCGGTTAAGGCTTCATCATTTTGAGTTAATAATCTAAGTGTAACATATCTTCCACAGCGTATAGATTCAATTCTAAAATATTGAGTGGTTGCTCCTGTAAGGTCAGTAAAACCTGTAAACATATTTCCACATTTATTATATAATACTACAGGTATTGTATTATTTGCAGGATTAAATAATGATGTATCACAGCTTACACATCTATTTTCTCCTACTGTAATTACTTCCTTTTGTAATTTATCAATTTTACAAACTGTTTCTTTTATATAATTACATTCTAAGCAATCATTTATATTTTCTATTGGCATTATCCATCACCTCCTACAATATAATTATGAATTTAGGAGTTTAAATGCATAGACAAATGCCAAAAAAAATTAAAAAACAAGGTGAGGTATTTATGATTTTAACAAATAATTTATTACCAATAATAATAACAATAATATGCTTAATTGTTTTAATATTAGCATTTATACTTTTTATAATTTTGAAAAATAAAAAACCAAAAGTTAAAGTTAATGATGAATTTATTAATAATTTAGAAAAAGCTTTAGGTAAAAAAGAAAATATTAATAATATTAAAATGATTAATGGAAGATTACATTTTGAGGTTAATGATTTAGATATAGTAGATTTAGATGAATTAAAAAAATTATCTACTGCAGGTGTATTTATTACTAATCAAACTATTAAAATGTTATTTTCTTATAACAGTAAAGCTATTATTACAGCTTTAAATAGAAAGTAGAGGTATTTTTATGGATTTTGATGTATCTAAATATTTAGAAGAAGGATACTCTATTCTTTCAAAATTAATATCTTATAAAACTGTTTTAGAAGAATTTAATGAAAAAAGTGAAGCTCCATTTGGAATAGAAAATAAAAATGCTCTTCATTTTATTTTAGATTATGCTAAGCAGGATGGATTTAAAGTATTAAATGATTCTAATTATGCTGGTCATATTGAATTTGGTAAAGGTAAAGAAATATTAGGTATTTTAGCTCATTTAGATGTAGTTCCAGTTGATGGTCAAAACTGGGATACTGATCCATTTGTTTTAAATATTAAAAATGATAGAATGTATGGAAGAGGTACAATGGATGATAAGGGTCCTTTAGTTGCTACATATTTAGCTATGAAGCTATTAAAGGATAATGGATTTACTCCTAAAAAAAAGGTTAGATTAATTATGGGTTGTGATGAAGAATCAGGATCTAGATGTTTAACTCATTATTTTAAGAAAAATCCAGTTCCTGAATCTGGATTTTCACCTGATGCAGAATTTCCTTTAATTTATGGTGAAAAAGCCCATATGACATATAATTTTATTGGTAAATTAGAAGATAATGAAATTATAACAAGTTTTAATTGTGGAAATAGATATAATGTTGTTCCTTCACTAGCAGAAATGACTTTAAATATTAATTTAGAAAAAGAATATCAAGAATTTTTAAAAGAAAATCATTATAGTGGTAAAATAGAAAATGGTATATATTATGCTTATGGTAAAGCATCACATGCTATGGTACCACAAAATGGTTTAAATGCTAGCTTTATTTTATTTGAATTTTTAAATAAATATCATCCTACTAATTTATCTAATTTTTTTGTTAAATATTTAACTTTTGATCCTTTTGGAAAAAAATTAGGCTATGATTTTTATGATGAACAAATGAAAGAATTAACAAGTAATGTTGGTGTTGTTAAAATAAATGATAAAAATATTTTAATTGGTATTGATGCAAGAGTCCCCTTAAATTCTTGTTATGATTTAATGATTGAAAAAATAAATTTAGCAGCAAAAGAATTTAATTTAGAATCAGAAATATTATCATTTGGTGGTTATCATTATGTAGATCCTAATAGTTTTTTAGTAAAAACATTAATGGATGTTTATAAAGAAGTTACAAAAGATTATGATGCTGAACCTATTACAATAGGTGGTGGTACCTATGCTAAATTTATTGATAATGCAGTAGCATATGGACCACAAATGCTAGGAAGAGAGGATGTTTGTCATATTGCAAATGAATATATGCTTATAGAAGATTTTAAAAATGCTATATTAATATATGCAAAAGCAATATATGAATTAACAAAATAATTATGAGATTAAGAAAAGTAAAGAATGCTTTAGAAAAATTAAAAAGTTCTAAATATTTTATTGAAAATCCTTCTTTATATAAAGGTAAATGGAAAGAATTATTTAATAATAATAATCCAATTCACATAGAAATAGGATGTGGTAAAGGTCAATTTATTTCTAAATTAGCTACTATTAATCCTGATATAAATTATATAGCGATAGAAAAATTTGATTCCGTATTACTTAGAGCTAAAGAAAAATTAGATAATATAGAATTAAATAATTTAAAATTAATCCTTTTAGACGCAACATTATTATTAGATGTATTTGATAAAGAAGAAATTGATTTAATATATATTAATTTTTCAGACCCTTGGCCTAAATCAGCTCATAAAAAAAGAAGATTAACATATAAAACTTTTTTAGATAATTATTATTATATATTAAAAGCTGATGGTAAAGTTTGTCAAAAAACTGATAATAGAAAATTATTTGAATTTTCTTTAGAATCATTTAATGAAAATAATTGGCATATTTCAAATATATCATTAGATCTACATAAAGATACAGATATATTTAATATTGAAACAGAGTTTGAAGAAAAATGGTCAAAATTAGGACCTATATATCGCTTAGAAGCTTCTAAAAGGTGATTATATGACTTATTATGCACTTATAGGTGGAAGAAGCATTGAAAATATTTGTAATTTCAAATTAGAAGAAGATATTTTTAATTATTTAAATATTAATCCTAAACAAATATTATTTATACCTCTTGCAACAATAAATAATATAGATAATTCTATTAATAAATTTCAAAAATTAATTAATAATAAATATAATATATATTATTTAAAAGATTTTAATTATGAATTTGTTAAAGAAAAAATAATAGAATCTGATGTTATTTATTTTAATGGTGGTTGTGCAGAAGAATTAGTTAGATTAATGAAATTATATAATTTAGATAAATTATTTAATGAAAATATATTAAAAAATAAATTAATTATAGGTATTTCTGCAGGTGCTATTATGTTATCTGAATATGGTATGGGTGATAGATATGCTTATAAGGATAAGAATAATTATTATAATTATAAAATAGTTAAGGGATTAGGTATACTACCTATAACAATATGTCCTCACTATGACCATATTGGTTTAGATTGCTATAATAGTGAGGTTAAAAATTATTCTTTTAATGGTTATGCGTTAGAAGATGATACTGCAATATTATATAATGATATTAAAGTATTTAAGATTAATAAAACTAAATCAGTTTATTTATTTGATTATAAAAATAAATATCTAATGAAATCAATTTATTAAAAAGGAGTATAAATTATGCGTGCTGTTGATATTATTATCAAAAAAAGAGATGG
>CAZQOM010000119.1:0-3584 GCA_964595145.1 uncultured Anaeroplasmataceae bacterium
CTCAGATACAAACATTGAATCATTTATATGTTCAAAAGTTCTATAAAATAAAGTTTTAACAGGAAGTAATTCCCCAAATGCGTCTATTACTGCACCTACTGCAAATCTAGATTCAGTTTTTTCATCATAAAACTCTAATGCAACATGACCTGAAACATCACCATTTCTTAAATATTCCTTATCATCCATACCAAGCTTACATTTAACATAACCTCTTAAATCACGTTTACCTTTTTCATTTGCTGCAAGGTTAAACATAGTATCTCCAGCAGTTAATATATATGTAATAGCATCCATTATTGTAGATTTACCAGATGCATTAGGCCCAGATAATAAAGTGTTTCCTTCTATTTCAATTGTTTCATTTGATAAATAGTGCCAGTTAATTAATCTAATTTTAACTAATTTTTTCATTATCTATCACCATCCTCAGCAGAAATTTTTAATATTGTTTGATATACCTCATTTACATCATCACTTTTTATTGCCATAAGAATTGTTGGTAATATAACTAAACGACAAGCTGATGATGTAACATCACCTGTAACTTCTATAATATTATATCTTCTAAGTAAACGTAAAGAAGAAATTAAATCAGTTTTATTTAATTTTCTTTTTATTTGTAAATAATCATATTTAGTGTGAATATCTGCAACACTACATACTATATTATCATTTAAAGAAGTATCTTTTGCATGTTCATGATATAAAAGACGTAAAATCAATAATATAATAGATTCATCTCTTTTTAATTTAAGTGTATTAGAAGCACTAGCGCCTTCTAACATCACACAACCAAGTTGTGTATCAAGATTTATTGTATAACCTAATATTTCAAAAAATTCATCAAATAAGTCTTTAAAATTCATCAAAAAATAATATGATTCCTTATTATCCTTTTTATCTCTAGATAAAAATGTTGATGCAAGTAACTTATTTGCAGTATCTTTAAATTGAGTTTTTTGAGCTACAGTCATTGTTTCAAAAGAACTAAGCATTTTATCCTCTCCTCTTTATCATAAAATCTTTTAATCTATATTTTTTGTGATCAATAATATTATTTAATATTGTAATTTCATAATCTAAATTAGCTGAATACATTAATGAATAAACTGTCATTAAAACTGTAATATTCTTTGAATTATAATCTATAATATGACTAGCTTGTAATGTATCATCTACCATATTAGATTCTAAAAAGTTTTTAATTTCAACTTCATTATATGCTGATTTAAATTGTTTTAAAAAATCAGCTGTTAAAGTAAAATCTAAACTTAAAGCATCAAGCATTTGATTATAATTTCTTGAATATGTGCCTCTAGGAGTATATAATGAACTTTCTTGATTATATACTTTTTCATAATTAAAATTATACATTGTATCAACTAATCGCATAGCTTTATCAATCTTACCTTTTTCATTAGAAACCTTAATATGTTTTAAAACAGTATTTAATTTTCCTATAATATTATCATCTTCACTTAATAAAAATTTAATTTTTCCAATAGTTGAATTTATATATGTTCTATTTTTATTATCAATTTCTAAAATGAATGAATCTATCGAATTAAAAACATCAATAATTTCATCTACTGCTTTAGAAGCTTTTATAACTGCTAAATCTGAAGAATATTTTCTTTTAAAATCATTAACAATCATACTCATCGCAAATTCATCATTTGCAAGTTCTTCTAATTTTGATACAATAGATAATCTATATCGATTTATATTATCTGAAGTTTTCATCTTTAAATAACTTCTATCATATACTTCAGTTTTAAAAGTCATTAATCTTTCCATTAATTCTTTAACTTCAGATGTTTCAACTACACTATTTATATATTCTTTTAATCTACTATCTAATCTTCTAATAGCTCTTATCAACTGCTTAGTATTAGTATAAACAGCATTAAATTTTGTTACATAATCACCATTATCAGGATTATTTAAAATTGAATAAATTGTATAAATATAACCTTGATACTCATTAACATGTTCTTCATAATTTGTATTACTTTCTTCTTCATTTATATCAGCCTCATATGGATATGCATTTATCAATGCTTCACATATAGTAATAGCCATATCTGAAAAATTAAGTATTTCTTCATAATCATTAGTTACATCTACATATATCCAACCACATTCTTCCATTCTTCTTAGGATGTAGTTTGCAAGTTCACGTTTAGATTGCGGATTAGATTCCTCATCCTCTTCATCTTCAACATCATATAAATATGAACTATTTTCTAAAAAATTTACTAAATCATCGACAACAATTCTTTTTTCAATCCCTAAAATAGAACCTGTTTCGTATGTTTTAAAGCTTTGAATAATTGAAGCTAAATAAATACGTTTATTTTTAGATGCTAGTAAAGAGAAAAAATTATCTGGTATCATACTGAAAAAATCCATATCTTTTTCCCACCTATCTTTTTTTCACTATTATGTTTATTTTATCAAATATTTACAATAAATACAATAAAAAGGTCCTATATTTTTAAAATAAAGGACTACTTTTTTAATGTTTCTAATTCTTCTATAGTTAACTCACGATATTTACCACATTCTAAATTAGAAGGAAGGTTTAAATTACCAAAACTAATTCTTTTTAATGATGTGACTTCCATATTAAGTGCTTGCATCATCCTTTTAACTTGATGGAATTTTCCTTCATATATAGTGATTTTACCACTATTTTCTCCGGTTAATTCAAAAATAGCAGGTTTACAAACATATCCATCATCTAATGTTATACCTTCTTTAAAACATTTATAATATTCATTTTTAAATCTACCTATAAATGTTAATTCATATACCTTTGATACATGATTTTTAGGAGATAATAATTTATGAGCTAAAATACCATCATTTGTAATTAATAATAAACCAGTTGTATCCTTATCAAGTCTTCCAACAGGAAATAAGCCTTTTTGTTTTTCATTTATCAAATCTAAAACTGTAGGATCATGAAAATCAAAAGTAGCACTAACATAACCATCAGGTTTATTTAATATTAGATATTTTTTTTCTTGGTACTCTATTTTTTGATCTAAAATAGATATTTCATCTATTTGTTCATCTACTTTTAAATCATCATCATAGACAGTATTTCCATTTACTAATACTAAACCTTTTCTTATATATGCTTTTACCTCTTTTCTAGAACCATAACCTGTATTTGCAAGTAATTTATCAAGTCTCATTTTTTACCTCTTATAGTTATCAGAATATGATTTATCATCATCAAAAATAGCTAAATTATTTTTCAACAAATAACTTACATATAAATAGCATTCTTTAGCATCAATTATTACAGATTTACTATTACCTATATAATCAATGGAAGCTATTTTATAATCAATTAAATGTGGTAATAATTTAGTATAATTTTCGCTTAAATGATCTCGTTTAGTCGAATAATGCCTAGGCATATAATAATCATATAATTTATCATTATCTTTAGTAATAAAATGATATATTTTATCAGTAAATCTATCTGGAACATTAAATTCTTCTTCAATGCTATGTATAAATGTATTTTTAGAAAGTGGTGCGCCTAAAAATACTATTTTTGCATTCAT
>CAZQOM010000120.1:0-3508 GCA_964595145.1 uncultured Anaeroplasmataceae bacterium
GGAAAATTTTATGGCTGAAAATATTTTAAGTTCTGGTTTGGAAAAATTTAATACAACTTGCATAACTCAAGTTGCCGCTACAATTTTGAATTTGCTGGGAGTTGAAAAAAATGCTGAAATGGCTGCTCCAATTCCTGAAGTGCTTGATGTGGCGGGCGGATTTTCTTCTTGCGACCGCGTTTTTATGTACAATCCCGATGCAATTTCCCAGTGGATTTTTAATAAATACAAAAAATTTTCTGAAGCAACAAAATCTGAAAGTTCACTTGCGCTTGAAATGTTAAGTGTAGTTCCGCCTGTAACTCCGGTTTGTTTTGCTTCTATGTATTCGGGCTTAAAATCAGAAAAGCATGGAATTCAAAGTTATGTAAAGCCGATTTTACAATGCCAGACAATTTTTGACAAACTGCCAGAATCAAATAAAAAACTTGCAATCGTTTCTACAAAGGGCGACAGTATTTCATTGATTTTTTTGAACCGCAAAGTTGATTATTTTATTTATAAATCTGTAAAAGAATGTAACGAAAAGGCAAAGCAGCTTATAAAAGAAGACAAGTATGATATGATTATTTTGTACAACAAAAATTATGATTATTGGATGCATCGAAGTTCTCCTGAAGGATTTGCGGCTCTTAGTGCTTTGAAACATAATTTTAAAACTTACTTGGAATTAAATGATTTGTTAAAAAAAGAATGGGCAGGAAAACACAAAACAGCCTTAGCATTTGCCCCTGACCACGGCTGTCACAGACTTTTTGGCGTTTTGGGAACACACGGAATTGAAAAACCATGCGATATGAACATTGTGCATCTTTGGAATTTGATTTGATTTTTTTTGGAGCACACTTTCCATTTTTTCACTAAAAATCTTGATACTGCACGCGAACTTGAAAAAACAAAGCTTGAACTTCAAAAACTTTCTGAAGAAATCTTAAAATATTCCGTGTAAAAATCCTGCATATTGATTTTGTAAAAGTTGAACTCAAAATCTGGGAATTTTCTGTTGAACACTTCAAACTTTTGTTGCCTTGCATTTTTTTCAAAACATTTTTGAAATTTGTATAACGGTAAAATGTTTTTAGAGAATCAAAAATCTTTTTCTCGTTAACTTTTCCTGTTGTGTTTTGAATTTTAGCTTTTTCGTCATTGTTCGTACGATAAACTCGACATTTGACCTATTATATTTAATAATTTTTAGTTAAACAAATCTTGATCTTCTTTTTTCTTATCATGTTCTGCCTTCAATGCAGAAATATTGTCCTTATTTATGCCTTTTAGAAAAGCATCAACATCTTTTTCCTCAAAATATAATGTATCTAATTTGATATCTATAAATTGATTTGAATAGGAATCAACTTTATTTGAGGAAATCACAAGTTCATGTCGTTGGGTGGTTTGAGATAAAACAGAAAAATTTAATATAAAACCTGAAGCAGAATACCAATTATCACCAAATTTCCATGTTACTTTTGTCCTAATTGTTGAATTAGGTATATCTTTATCAGTTTCAACTTGTTTCTCTTTTGCTATTTTTATCCAATCTTGATATTTTATCATTGCATTTCTAATCGTCTCTAGGTCATTATCAGATAAATAAATCCAAATTTTATTCATCCAATCAGATGTAAATAAATAATATGTTTTTTCTTCATCATCATATTTTATCAAAAACTGAGTTTCATCCAATTGTTTCCATACATCATTGTAAGTATATGCATTACCAGAAAATAATGAATACTCATCAGCAAATAAACTAAAAACTGTAAAAAAAATAAGCCCCAAAACTAAAGAAAATCTTTTCATTTTCATATCCTATGATTAATGTCAATATAAATACGCCTTAATTGTATCACAGTTTCTACTGTATTGTATAGATTTTATACTATCGAATTATGCAGATTGGAAAAGCGGAAACTTTTTCGCCGTTTCCTTGTAATAAACAAGTGAAGGCACCGGAACTTTCGGACTGAACTCTTCGTTTGGAAACATATCAAAAAGAATGAACGCAGTTTGATTTTTAGGATTGTTGCGTTTTGCACTTTTTAGAAAATCAAGTTTCATAAGTTCAATCAAACGGTCGTCGTTTTTACTTTCAAATATTTTGATTTTTTTCACAAACTGAACGTAAGTTGTTGTAATTCTAAAAAATGATGAAGCAAAAATTTCTTCTGAACAGAGACTTTTATTTCGCTAATAATTTCTTTTAGTTGCCTTGCATTTTCTTCAACATCTTCTTCGCTGCAAAAATAAATCATAAAATGATTTTCCATATCATCATACAAAATCGTATATTCTGTATGAGTAGAAAAATCAGATGTCATGCAAATTTTTGCTCAAAATCTAAAAAAATACAGAACAAACGCAGGCCTCACTCAAAAACAAGTTGATACAATGCTTTTTTTTTGTATAGTAATAAAATCTTTTAGATAAGGAGCTTTTATGAAATTCTGTACAAAATGCGGTACGCAAATGGAAGATGATGTAAATTTTTGCCCTAAATGCGGAACTGCAACAAATTCTGCAAATCAAGTTGTAAATGTGGAATCAAAAAGCGAAGTTTCAGAAAAAGACAGTTCTTCGATTGTTGCAAAGTTAAAGGAATTACATTCTTATTTTTCTGAAATTGGAAACGCTTATAATATTTTTGATAACGGAATTGGAATTATAAATGATGCTGAATGGCGAAAAACTGTAAATAAAAAATATAAAGGTTCTATTATATGTCTTAGCATAAGTGTTGTGATTGTGTTATTTTTCGGGATATTTGCAATAATTTCAGCAATACAAGATGATTGGTTTGCTTTTGGTTTAAGTATTTTATGTGGCGGAGAATTGGCAATAGCATTAGTAATCGCATGTTTGATTGTTGGTTTGATTTACATTATTAAATATTCAAAACACAAAAAAGTTCTTGATTTTTATGATAAAAATATTCCTATTGCTCAAAAGCAAATTCAAGAGCATTATGCAAAATTAGAAAATTGTCCGCTTGAAATTGATTACACTTCACCTTCTACAATAGAAAGGCTTATTTATTATTTGAATTCACACCGCGCAGATTCTTTGAAAGAAGCAATTAATGTTCTTGAAGATGAAAGACACAAGGCGAATGTAGAAAATACTTTGGCTGCAACAAGAAAAGCATCTGAAGATGCTGCGTTTGCCGCTCAAATGACAGTAATAAATACCTCTTGGTAAAATTATTTTTGTTTTTTTTTTGATTTTGTTTCTGATTGCAGAAAAGACACCTAAGTTTCATTTAAAGCTTGGGAGTTTTTTGTTTTAAGTTATTTTGTATGCTCTAAAATCAAACCTTGCACAAAAATTTTCTCGTTGTACAAATCCTTTCATATCATTAAAATAAGATTTGTTAAAGAAATTTTTTTGCAATGATTTTTGCTTGATTTCGACAAGCTCAATCGGCGCAAAATGGTACATTCAAGGTAAAAAAAAATGGAAAACACAAAACGTACAGTTACTTGCGGCGATTTGCGTGCCGCTGATGTTG
>CAZQOM010000121.1:0-3440 GCA_964595145.1 uncultured Anaeroplasmataceae bacterium
CTGTTGTTCCAGAGTGTCCTAGAATAACAAATGCTCAAAAATGTATAAGAACAAATGATATTGAAAATGTTGGTGACACTTATCATCATACATTTTTTGAAATGTTAGGTAATTTTTCTATCGGTGATTATTTTAAAGCTGAAGCTATAGCTTATGCTTATGAATTACTTTTTAGTGAAAAATGGTTTGATTTTGATAAAGAAAAAATTTATATTACATATTATCCTGAAGATTTAGAAGCTAAAAGATTGTGGTTAGAACAAGGAATTAGTGAACAACATTTAATTCCTTTAGCTGGAAATTTCTGGGAAATTGGTGAAGGACCATGTGGACCTGATACTGAAATGTTTTTTGATAGAGGAGAAAAATATGATAAACGTGGTAAAGAACTTATTGAACAAGATATTGATAATGATAGATTTATTGAAATTGGTAATATAGTATTTTCTCAGTATAGTTCAAAAGAAGGTGTTGATCGTAGTTTATATAAAGAATTACCTTCTAAGAATATTGATACTGGTTGGGGATTAGAACGTTTATGTTCTGTTATGCAAGGTGCTGAAACTAATTATGATACGGATTTATTTAGACCTATAATTAGTAAAACTGAGGAAATATGTGGTATTAAATATACTGATCAAAGAGCTTTTAGAGTTATTGCTGACCACGTTAGAACAGTTACTTTTGCTGTAGCTGATGGTGCTATTATGTCTAATGAAGGTAGAGGCTATGTTTTAAGAAGAGTATTAAGAAGAGCTTCAAAATATGCTAAAAGCTTAGGTATTGAAAAACCATTTATGGCAAGTTTAGTAGATATAGTTATTGAAATAATGGATCCATATTATCCTTATTTAAATGAAAAGAAGGATATAATTAAACAAATTATTACTTCAGAAGAAGAAAAATTCTTAGCTACTTTGTCAGCTGGTGAAAAAAGATTTGAAGCAATTGCTAAAAAAAGTAAAGATATTATATCAGGTGTTGATGCATTTACTTTATATGATACTTATGGTTTTCCTTTTGAACTTACTGTAGAATATGCTTTAGAACATAATTTAAAAGTTGATGAAGAAGGTTTTAAAGAATGTCTTTTAGAACAAAAAAATCGTGCTAGAAACGCTCGTAAAGATGAAGCTTCTATGGGTGGACAAAACGAAGCATATTTAGCTTTTAAGGAAATATCTAATTTTGTTGGATACGAAAAACTTATAACAAAATCAAAAGTTATTGGTGTATTTGATAATGGTATTGTTTTAGATAATACTCCATTTTATGCATTCTCAGGTGGTCAACTTTGTGATAAAGGTTTAATTAATGATATTAAAGTTTTAGATGTTATTAAATTACCTAATGGTCAACATTTACATATTTTAGAAAATAATCCTTTTAAAATAGGAGATATTGTAGATGCTATAGTTGATGAAGATAATCGTAATTTAACAAGAAAAAATCATTCATCTGCTCATTTACTTCAATCCTCATTACAAAAAGTATTAGGTAATCATGTTCATCAACAAGGTTCACAAGTTTGTTCTACTTATTGTCGTTTTGATTTTAACAATTATAATTCTTTAACTGATGAACAAATATTAATGGTTGAAGATATTGTAAATAAATATATTAAAGAAAAACATCCTGTAAATGTATCAGTTTTACCAATAGAAGAAGCTAAAAAATTAGGAGCTATGGCACTGTTTGGTGAAAAATATGGTTCTTATGTTAGAGTAGTTGATATGGAAGTATCAAAGGAATTTTGTGCAGGAACTCATGTTTCTAACACTAGTGATATTGAAGAATTTAGTATATATTCAGTTGAATCTATAGGTAGTGGAACATTTAGAATTACTGCTTCAACATCTAATAATTCTATGGATTTTGTAAAAAATTCTTGTGATAATATTATTAAATCTATTAATACACTTATTTTAAAGGCTGATGATATAATAAAATCAGCTTCAAAAGAAAATATTTGTTTAACTTTTGATTATAAATATGAAGAACCAACTGTTAAAGGATATAGATATATTTTAGCTTTAAGACGAATATTAAATGAAACACAAACTGCTTTAAAAAATTTAGAAAAAGAATATTCGAATAAATTAAGTCAAAATGTTTTAGCTGATTTAAATCGTTTTGATAATGATATTATAAACAATAAATTATTTGTTAAAGTAGAAGCTATAGATTCTTTATTGTTAAAAGATATGGCATGTGCTTTAAGAAATAATAAAAATTTAGATGTAGTATTTTTTGCAAGTGTTGATAAAGAAAAGGTTACTTTTGTTTGTGCTACAAAAAATTATGATGCTTCATTATTAGTTAAAGAAGCTGCAAAATTATGCCAAGGTGGTGGCGGAGGTAAAAAAGACCTTGCTCAAGCTGGTGGTAAGGATTCATCTAAGGTAGATGAGGCAATTTTAAAGGCTAAGGAATTAGTTAAATGAAATATATTGGATTAGATTTAGGAAGTAGAACACTTGGTGTTGCAATATCAGATGAACTTGGATTTTTAGCTAGAGCCTATAATACATTAAGGTTTGAAGATGATAATTATGAGTTCGCAGCCAAATATATTATAGATATTTGCAATAAAGAAAAAGTTAATACTGTTGTATTAGGTTTACCAAAACATATGAACGGTGATGCAGGAATCCGTGCTAATATTTCTTATGAGTTCAAAAAAATGCTTGAAGAAAAAGCAAATTTAAATGTTGTATTAGAAGATGAGCGTCTTACAACTGTAATAGTTGATAGAGCTATGATATCAGCAAATGTTAGAAGAAATGAAAGAAAACAAAAAAAAGATGAAATGGCTGCAGTAGTAATATTACAAAATTATTTAGATAAAAATAAATTTTAGGAGGATATAAAGATGGAAGAAAATACTTTTGTTTTAAAAGCTGATGATGGTAAAGAGGTTGTTTGTCAAATTCTTTTCACTTATCATAGTGATGAATTTAATAAGGATTATGTTATTTTCCAACCACGTGGTGAAGAACAACTTTCAGCAGCTTGTTATATAGAGGATAATGGTACAAGTGGTCAATTAGAAGCTATTGAATCTGATGAAGAATGGGTTATGTTAGAAGAATTAGTAGATGATTATTATAGTAATCAATCATCAGGTTGTAGTGGAAATTGTGGAAGCTGTAGTGGCTGTGATTCAGATGATTATGATGAATAATTTAAATTTAATTTGGAATGATTTAGATTTAAAATTAAAAGAATATGCTAAAGAGTTTAATGTTCCCATTATTTTAGATGAAGGATTAGCATTACTTGAACAAATTATAAGAATAAAAAAACCTACTAATATATTAGAAATAGGTACAGCAATAGGCTATTCAGCCATTAGAATGTCTAGAGTTAATGGTTCTTTTATAACAACTATAGAAAGAAATCCTAAAATGATAGAAATTGCTAAAAATAATTTTAAAGAT
>CAZQOM010000122.1:0-3422 GCA_964595145.1 uncultured Anaeroplasmataceae bacterium
GTAGTAGAAATATTTGTTGGTAAAAGAGCAAAATGTCGTTATTCAACAGTTCAAAACTGGTCTAATAATATAGTTAATCTTGTAACTAAAAGAGCTATAGTTGATGATGACGGCCATATGGAATGGATTGATGGTAATGTTGGTGCTGGATTAAATATGAAATATCCTGCTTGTGTATTAAAAGGTAAAAGAAGTAAGGGTACGACTGTATCTATAGCCTTTGCTGCTGAAAATCAAATTCAAGATACTGGTGCAAAAATGATTCATTTAGGAGAAAATTCTAGTTCAACTACTATTTCAAAATCAATTTGCAGAGGCGGCGGTAAGGTTAATTATCGTGGTCTTGCTTCTTGTGGACCTAAAGCTTTAGGTGCTAGAAGTCATATTGAATGTGATACTTTAATATTAGATGATATATCATCATCTGATACTATTCCGACTAATATAGGTAAAAATAGTGATATGTATATTGAACATGAAGCTACAGTATCAAAGGTTAATGAAGATCAATTATTTTATCTTATGAGTAGAGGATTAACCGAATCACAAGCAACAGAACTTATTGTTATGGGATTTATAGAACCATTTTCAAAAGAACTTCCTATGGAATATGCAGTTGAATTAAATCGTTTAATTAAATTAGAAATGAATAATTCTATTGGCTAATATACGACCTTTATTGGTCGTTTTTATTTTTCTTTTACAAAAAAATATATTATTTTTTAAAAAAATCTATAATTTTGTAAATATTATAGTGAAAGGAAGAATAATTATGTATAAGAAAAAAGAATTATTTGTTTTTATAATAATACTATTTTTTGTAATTATATTTATTTTAAATAAAAATATTAATAATCATAAAGAAGAAAAAGATGGAATAATAAGTATGCCAAATAATATAGTAATAAAAATAGAAGGAGAAATTGTTAGACCTATCAAATTAGAATATAATAAACCTATTTCTTATGGTGTTTTATTTATAAATATAAAAAATAATTTAAATGAATATAGTGATTTATCAACATTTGATTATAATGAAGTTATTTCTATAAGTGTTAGTATTTTAATTCCTTCAAATGATACTTATAGTCAATATTCTACAAAAGATAAAATACATATAAATACTGCCTCATTAACAGAACTTATTAAATTACCTCAAATAGGTGAAAAAAGAGCTCAAAAAATCTTAAATTATATTAATGAATTTGGAAAAATAAAATCTTGGACAATTTTTTTTGATATTGTAGGAGTGCCGGAAAATGCTAAAGAAACTATTAAAAAACAAGCCATTTTGTAATGATCTTCATTTTTTTATGATTGCTGCAGTATTATTACTCTTAACCATATATAATAATATGTTTATAATACTACTAATAATATATTTATTGTTTATATTGTTAAAAACTAATTATTTTCTTTATATTTTAATTCTTTTAATTATTATTTTTTCTTCATATAAAATTAATTCTTTATTCTTTTTAGAACAAAATGAAACTACATTTGAATCTAGATTTATAGTAAATGATATAAATAATAAAAATTTGATTTTAAAAAACAAATACTGTTATATTATATATAATAATAATAATTATGATTTAAAACCAGGAGACATAATAAATGCTAAAATTAGAGTATACGAATTAGAAGAGCCATCATTTGAAGGTGATTTTAACGAAAAAAGTTATTATAAATCTAAAGGTATAACTAATAAAGCTACAATAATTAAATATGAAAAAATAGATGAAAGGTGGTCTTTAAATAAATTAAAATATGATATATTAAATTATTATAAAAAAAATTTGAGTGAAAAAAGTTTTAATTATTTAAATGCTATAATATTTGGAATAGTTGATTTAGATGTTGAAACTAAAGAAGCATTTTCTACGCTTTATATTTCTCACATTTTGGCTATAAGTGGAATGCATATAATGTTTTTATATAAATTATTAATCAAATTTTTTGAAAAAATATTCCATATTGAAGGTAATTTTTTATCATTATTTATTATTGGATTATATGTTTTTTTTATTGGATTTCCTACATCATGTCTTAGAGCTTTTTTATTTTTATTATTAAAACAATTAAATCAAATAAGTAATAAAAAATATACAAGTTTAGATATTTTTTCAATAACATTATTAATAATTGTTATTATTTTTCCATTTAAAGCATTTCAACAAAGTTTTATTTTAAGTTTTATAGTAAGTTTTTTTTGGATTTTCATGGAAGAATATGTGAAAGATTTAAAAAAAATAAATAAATCTATTTTATCGTCATTAATTTGTGTATTTTCGATTTTTCCTTTTGTTATAAATCAAAATAATAGTTTTTCTATATTAGGAATCATTTTATCATCTTTTTTAGGTTTATTTTTAAGTAAAACATTATTACCACTATGTTTATTTATGTTAATATTACCAAATAATTATTATGAAATATTATTTATATATTTAGATAATATTTTAATAGGCATATCTAATTTTTGTTATAAAACAAATATATCATATTTAAATGATATTAAAATAGTAATATATTATATAATCTTTATTTATATATTAATTTGTATAACCAAAAGAAAAAGAATGTATAGAATTTCTTATTTATTTATATATATTTTTGTTCTATCATCATTAAAAATTATTAATCCTAATTTTCAAATAACATTTATAGATGTAGGGCAAGGTGATTCTATGCTTATAGAAATGCCTTATAATAAAGGAACAATATTAATTGATTCATATTATAATACAGAAAAATATTTAAAATGTAGGGGGATTAGAAAAATAGATTATGCAATTATAACTCATTTTGATGAAGATCATTATAAAACATTAATCGATGTATCAAAAAGTTTTAAAATAAATAAAATAATATATTCTTATTATGAAGATATTAATGAAATTGAAAATATCAATGTATCTAAAAAAAAGGTAAAAGGAGGAGATTATATTGATATTAATAATATAAGATTATTTGTTTTATCACCGAACAATGAAGGAAGAAATTCTAATGAGAATTCTATTGTGTTAAAATTTGTGATTAATGGATATTCATTTTTAACTACAGGAGATATGACAACTAAAGAGGAGTTAATATTAATAGATAAATATGGAAGTATGTTAAAAAGTGATGTATTAAAAGTAGCACACCATGGTTCTAATACATCTTCTTGTAAAGAATTTATAAATATAGTAAATCCTAAATATAGTATAATATCTGTAGGTGAAAATAATAAATATGGTCTACCTAATTATAATATTGTTAAATTATTAGAAGAAAAATCTAATTTATATATGACTTCTAGTAGTGGTAATATAAAAATAACGATAAAAAATACTTTAAAAATATCAACTTATAAATGATAAGGATAACAAAAACAAAAAAAATTTAAAAAAATAAAAAAAGTTCTTGATTTCTTTTTT
>CAZQOM010000123.1:0-3316 GCA_964595145.1 uncultured Anaeroplasmataceae bacterium
TTGATGACCTAATATTGCTTTCATTAAATCTGTAGCTTCTTCCCCAGAAGGTACTAAATTTATTTCTTTTTCTCCACTTGCAAGCAATTTAGATTCTTCTATTCTTTCATTCATTTGCTTAACTCTAAAATCAACAGTAGTTAAATTGAATTTCCAATCTTTAACAGTTTGAGGATTTTTTAAATACCAATTAGGATTCATAAATTCTGCTAAATGTCTATCACCAGCAGCAGCCAATATATTATACCTTTTAAATAAATTCATTTTAACTTTATTACCATATGCAAAACAATCATAATTAAACTGAAATCTATCCTGATATTCATAATAGCCATCTTCATAATATTTATCCATAAAATCAGGTAAAAGTTTTAACAAATCAATATTTTTATATTTAGCCTCAGTTATCCATGTAAAATGATTTACACCACATGCATCAGTATAAATATCTTTTCTTGTAGCCTTAATACCTAATTGTTTTTCTAATACTAAGCATAAAAATGCTTGAGTATGAAATACCTCATGACAACAGCCAAAGGCTTTAATTTCCGGGAAAACATCATATAGAGTCTTAACACAAATACTCATAGGATTTGTAAAATTAATGACCCATGCATCAGGACATATTTCTTTAATTTTTTTAGCAAAATATTCATAAATAGGAACTGTACGCATAGCACGTAATACTCCACCAGGACCTGCAGTATCACCAACAGATTGATATATACCATATTTTTCAGGTGTATGAACATCACTTCTCATTTCATTAAATGTACCAGGTAAAATTGAAATTACAACAAATGTTGCATTTCTTAAACAATCTTCAATATTTTCATAAACAACATAATTAATCACGGATTTAGTTTTAGGATTTTTATTTATTCTTTCACCTATTTGTTTATTTCTTATAGCAGCTTCTATATCGATATCATATAAACCAATTTGTCCAGACAAATTATCTGTTAAAGCAATATCAGTCATAAAAGTTCTTGCCCACTGCTTAGAACCTCCACCTAAATATGCAATTTTAAATTCATTCATTTTCCTTTACCTCTTCTAAAGTTATTTTCATAGCAGTTAAAAGTCCATCTAAACTAGCACTTGTTATACCACCAGCATAACCAGCACCTTCTCCCATAGGATAAATATATAAATGATTGGATTTACGATTTTCATCTCTTAAAATTCTAACAGGAGATGAACTTCTAGATTCAATACCAGTTAAAACAGCATCCTCATCATAAAATCCTTTCATCTTATTATCAAAATCTATAATTCCTTTTTTAATCCCCTCAACTACAAAATCAGGTAAACATCTTCTTAAATCAGATAATATTATACCATGAGGGTAACTTGGTTTTATACTTCTAATATTTTCTGCAACTTGATCATTTAAAAATTCTTTCATAAGATTAGCTGGTGCACGGTAATCTTTTGATATATCATAAGCTAATTTTTCATACTTTTCTTGATATTGTAACCCTAATAATACATCATTACCATAATCACTTGGTCTAACATCAACTAAAATAGCACTATTTGAATTAACTCCATCTCTTTTATAATTACTCATACCATTTGTAACAATACTAAATTCATCTGATGTAGAAGCCATAACATATCCACCAGGACACATACAAAACGTATATACACCTCTATCTAGGTATTTTGTTGAAAGTTTGTAATAAGCTCTAGGTAAATATTTATTAAAATTTCCATACTGCATAAAATCAATACTATTAGCTTTATGTTCTACTCTAACACCCATAGAAAAAGCTTTAGCTTGCATATCTAATTTCATATTATTATATAGATGTCTAATAGTATCTTTTGCTGAATGACCTATGCCTAATAATAAATGTCTTGTATTAAATATTTTTTTATTAGTTTTAACTATTAAATAATCATCTTTTATCTTAGCATCTAAAAATGTATTTTCAAAATAAAATTCTCCACCTAATTTTTCTATTTCTAATCTTATATTTTTAACTACATTTCTTAATATATCAGTTCCTATATGAGGCATACTATCATATAATATATCGTTTTTTGCACCATGTTTAACAAATTCTTTTAATATAAATTTAATATAAGGATTATTTAAATTAGTAGTTAATTTACCATCTGAAAATGTTCCAGCTCCACCTTCTCCAAATTGAATATTAGAATTAATATCTAATTTTTTATTATCAAAAAAATCATTGATTTTTTTGATTCTATCATCTATTTTGCTGCCTCGTTCAATAATAATTGGTTTTGCATTACATCTAGCTAAATATAAACTTGCAAATATACCGGCTGGACCAAATCCTACAATGATAGGTCTCAATGAATTTTTCCATAAGACATAACTAGGTTCAAGATATTTGTCTATATATTTAGTAATATTTTTATTTTTTATTTTTTCATTTGTAGTAATTAATAATCTGTAAACTAAATAAACTTCGTTTTTTCTTCTTGCATCAATAGATTTTGAAATAATTTCATATGTAAATTTATTAATTTTATATTTTTTAGCTATCAATTCATCTAGAGATGTATTTATATTAGCTAATACTTTAAAATCATTTATTTGATATTGCATATACTTTCTCCTATTTCTAAAGCAGATGCAAAAGCAAACATTAAATTATAACCTCCACACATACCACAAACATCTAAAAGTTCGCCACCTATATATATATGATTATCTTTTTTCAAACTTAAATTTGAATTAATTTCATCTAATGAAACACCACCATTTACTACTTGAGAAAATTCAAAATCATATACACCTATAATTTTAAAATTAAAATTGTGAATTAATTTATTAATTTCAATAATACTATATTTATTTAGATAATCAACTAATTTAGGATTTAAAAAACTAATTAAATCATCATAATTATTTATTTTTATATCAATTTCTGGTAATAAATCTAAAGATATTTTACAATTATCTTTATTTTTTAGATTAGAATATATATTTGATAAATTCATAATACAAATGCCTGAAATACCATCATTTTTCAATATCACTTCACCTTTTTCTTGATAAAGCATTTTATCATTTTGTAATAATGAAGCCATACATTTTATTCTTACACCATTAATTCTTTTAAAATCACAATCTAATTTAAATCCTACTAATGCAGGAGATATTTCATTAAATTTTATATTTAAATTATTTAAAATGTCATAAAAAGATGTTTGTTTTTTAGGTATAAATGAAGCAATTGAACCAATAGCTATAACAACATAATCAAACGGACCTCTAACATCATTTAAATAATATTTATTATTCAATTTAGAAATATTAGTAATATTAAAATTTTCT
>CAZQOM010000124.1:0-3250 GCA_964595145.1 uncultured Anaeroplasmataceae bacterium
CCAAAAATAAAGCTATATTTTTTTCTTATTTATTATATCACTTATGCACGTATTTTTCAAATAATTTTGATAGAAAGCGCATTACTTTATCAAAAATAAAATAATTAACAAAATTTCTAAAGTCAAAAAGACTAATATAAAAGGAAAATTTAATTTTTTTTTATAATTATAGTTTCTTTTTATTATTTTATTTTGATATCTATTTAATTTATAAAATGGATGAAAAATAAGTACTAAAAATATAAATATTAAATTAATTATAGATAAAAATATATATATATTTTTCATATTATCACCATTTTTATTATATGAAAATTTATGAATAACGTTTTAAATTAGTTTCATCATAAAATTTAGGTGATAAATAATATTCATATAATTTTTTTCTTGCAAGTGTATTTCCAAGCTTTTCAGATATTTTTAAAAAGTAAATATAATCACCATCAATAATATTATTATGAACTAATTCTGCTAGATTATACCCACTATCTGAATTATATTTTAAAGTTAAATAATAATAAAAAATATTATCAATTAAATTATTATTTTTATTTTGATATTCTTTTAGATATTTCTTTTTCCTATAATAAAATATTAATTTATTTAAATAATCATAATAAGAATTATAATCCTTATATTTGATATTTTTCAATATTTTATTATATAAATCATTATAGCTAATATATTTTAATTCCTCTTCTGTTTTTAAATATATATCAAATACTAATTCATAATATTTTTCTAAATAACTTTTAGGAATATATATAATTGGTCTTTTGTATTTTTTTATAAATTTTTTATATGTTTCTGATGTTTCATATTCAAACATATAAAAATCATTTTTATATGTTGAATAAATGCTTTTATAATTTTTTTTATTTTTTTTAGAAAAATATGAGAAAATATAGACCTTTTCTAAATAATATTTTTTATATATTTCACTAAATTTTTTTATAGGAGATATATCTAAATGATTATTTTTAGATGTATAAATAAAATTATGTCTTTTACATATATTTAATATTGCCTTATCAATTATTTTTTCAATAAATAATTTATTATATTTTTCTATATCATCTACGTTATTAATAACATATTCATCTATATTTTTATCACTAATCTTAAAATTAGAGGTATTTAGTTCATTTAATATAAATAAATTAGAAATAAGACTATATGAAATGTCAATAGATCCATTTTTTGTATTACCATTTTTGTCTATTAAATAATTTAAATTTCTAATAAGTCCTTCTATTTTAGGATATATAATATATTCATCAGTAATAGATATTTGTTCAGTGTTTATTTCTTTTTCATATTTTGGGTTTGAAATTATATTATTTTTGTATTTAGAAATTAATTCTTCTTTGCTGAATTCTTTTTCAAAAGTATAACATTCCATATTTATCACCTAATAAAAAATATGATAAAGTTTAACACTCTATCACATTTTTTATAGTTATTTGTTCTTTATTAGTTTTTTCATAAATACTTATTTGATAATCAATTAAATATAATTTAGAATTATTTAAATCAAATTTAATTTTTTTATAATCACTAGGAAATATTACAAAATCTATTTCGTCAACACTATCAAAGAATTTTCCAACTAACATTGGTTCTTGTTTTTTAGACATTAATTCTTTGATATTTTTAAAACAACCAATACATCTTCTAGTTTTAAAACGTAAATAATTGGCATTATATTTTCTATTTAAATCTTTTAATTTTTTAAATATATCGTATGTAATATTAAAGCCTAAATATTCATATTCTTTTTCTTGTAAATATGAAAAATCATATTCACTATTATCTATTATTTTATTTTCTAAATATTTTTCATATATTTCACTTAATGAATCTTTAGATTCAATCATTTGTTTTTTAGATATACCAAAAGAATCAAGGGCTCCAGCATATATTAATGCTTCTAAATTAGATTCACTAATTTTAACTCTAGATTTAAAATCCTTAAAATTTTTATATAAACCATTTTCTTTTCTTTCATTTAAAATTAATTTAGCAGTTTCTTCACCTATAGATGTTATCGTTTGAAGAGGCATAAAAAGACCTGCATTAGTTATTTCAAATCTATTTGATGAAGCATTTACATTAGGTTTATATATTATTACATTATGAGCTTTAGCATAATTAATATAATTAACCATTGTTTTAGTTGAACCAATAACATTATCTAAAATTTTAGATATGTATACATTAAAATAATTAGCTTTTAAATAAGCCATTTGATATGATACAAGTCCATAAGCTACCGCATGTGACTTATTAAATCCATAATTATTAAATTTTAAGAAATAATCATAAATGTGTCTAGCTACATCTAGGCTATGACATTTATTAATAGCTCCATTTATGAATAAATCTTCTAATTTCTTCATTTCTGATTCCTTTTTTTTGGATATAGCTCTTCTAAGTAAATCTGCTTGTCCTAAAGAAAAACCAGCAAAGCTTTGAGCTATTTGCATTATCTGTTCTTGATAAACTATAATACCATATGTACTTTTTAATATAGGTTCTAATGAAGGATGTTCATATACAAATTTTTTACCATGTCTTCTAGCTATAAATTCATCAATATTTTCCATAGGTCCTGGTCTATATAAAGCTATTACAGCAACTAAATCATCAAAACATTCTGGTTTTAATTTTAATAAGACATTTCTAATTCCATCTGATTCTAATTGAAATACTCCAAGTGTATCAGCTTGTTGTAATAAATAATATGTTTTTTTGTCATTTAAAGGAATATTTCTTAATGTATTCATATCAAAATTAACTAAATTTTTCATTATTTCATCAATAATAGTTAAATTACGAATTCCTAAAAAATCCATTTTTAATAATCCTATTTTTTCTAAATCAGATGCCTCAAACTGTGATTGATATAATCCATTTATACCTTCTTGTAAAGGAATTATATCATCTAGAGGAATTGAAGATATAATTATTCCTGCAGCATGAGTTGAAATATGTCTAGGAAGTCCATTTATACCTTTTACAATATATAAAAATTCATATAAGTCTGGTCTATCTATTAATCTTTCTAAAAGAATATCATAATCAGGATTTTCTTCAACTAAATGAATTATTTCATTTAATCTTCCATTTTCTATTTTCTTTATTCTTCCTAAATCTCTTATAGCTGACTTAGTTTGAAATGTATTAAATGCTGAAATATTACATACTCTTTTTTTGCCATATAATTCATTAACGTATACTATAACCTCAT
>CAZQOM010000125.1:0-3210 GCA_964595145.1 uncultured Anaeroplasmataceae bacterium
GTATGGGAGACTTTTATTTTTCACTTTTTCTGAATCTGTGTTTCCGCCCACCGGCTCCGCCGTTCTTTCCGGGCGGGAAATAGGTAATCTGATCACGCAACCACAGCATTTTTGCCGTTGCTTTGAGTTGTTTAGATAGGGAATTAGGGGTTGCCGCAGGCGGGATTCCGGTGAACTCAATACAGGTATCGAACAAATCGCTTGCGGTGCCTTCCCACATTCGGGCAGATTCCAGAAGGTGTTTGATTGTCCGAACCAACGGGTCATTTTCATATTCCAGTGTAAGGCGGCGTTCTTCCATTTCATCCACAGAACCCTTACATTCCCAACGGCAAGAATCCTTGTTGAACTCTATGACAGAATCATCAGCGATCACATCACGGCCTGTAATATGAAGGGTTGTTTCCTTGTCTGTTCGGTTGACTTTTTGCATTACAATGGCTGTATCAGCAGAACCAAAGATACCGTTTGTACCTGAAATACGCTCGAAAGCATCACCTTCCCCCTTGCCTTTCTTCAAGTGATGAACCAGCAAAACAGCGATTGAATGGGCATCTGCAACCCGCTTGATAAGGCCCATTTGACGGTAATCATCCGAATAAGCACTATCATTTTTTGTGGGCTTTCCTTTTACCTTCTGAAGCGTATCAATTACGATCAAACCCGTTTCCGGTTTCTGAACCAAATACCCTTCAAGCTGATCGATTAGGCCATCATCAATCGTGGCCGCAGTAATGGAATAATCAAAGCCTTCCGGGGCTGGGGCGTTGTATGTCAGGCGGTTGATTCGATCCTGAAGGCGGTTTTCACTATCTTCCAAAGCAAGATACAGACAACCGCTTTTTTCGGTATAGTGCCCCATGAACCGATCACCGGCACAAACCGAAAGGCACAAATCGAGTACCCACCAGCTTTTTCCATATTTAGGTGGAGAAGCTAACAGGGTAAGCCCTTGGGGAATCATGTCCGATACGATCCACCGGATAGGCGGAAGCTGTTCTTCCTGAAGTTCACGGGCAGATTTGATTTTCAGTTCCGGGGTTTTCGATTTCTTTGAACGGGTTGAACCCCGCTCGAATTTACCAACGGATTTACAGATTTTTTCAAGCTGTTTATCAGTCAACGGTGGATCACAGCGGCCTTCATTGACTGTTTGCAACATAGATAGGATTTCATCTTCTGTGTACTCTTGTGCCCGCAAACTGGAAGCCATTTTGAACAAAGTGGAATCCCGTTCTCCATTGGGGATTCTTTCTGGAAGTTCAAACCGTGTTTTGTCCGTTTCGGCCTTTTTAGTCAAGAGATTGATCAAGCAATCAGGAAGTTCAGCGGGGCCTTCAGGCATGGCCGATGGATTTTGACCATCCAACCATTCATAAAGGTTTCCGTTTGGGTGAACGCTGGGCGGGAACACAGCATATCCACCATTGGCCCGAACATCAACGCCGGGAAGAATACCGGCCCCACTTGCAATGGCCCGATCACAGCGGAAAAGGCGGTGAATACCACCACTTCCACTTTTGAATGTCCATGTGGCAGGAAGCATTGAAGCCGATTCATTGATATAAGCCATCAGGGAATCTTCGCCGTTGGTTTGGCCGTGATTGTCGGTTTCAATGTCAATGATTCCGGCCCGTTCCCCCATGACAACGCCTATATTAAACAAGCGGTTTTTACCTGACCACCATTCATGGGCAACGGCTGGATCGGTAGTTGCTACATTGGGCCAATCCGTCATTGCTGAAACTTTGTCTTTGATCTTTACCATGATTACAGGCAAATTCAAAGAGGCGTATTCTTCAGCGAATGGGGCCATAGATTGAATTTCACGCATATTCCCGGCACCCCCTTTTCTGGTTGCGTTTGGTTTCCTTCATGGGTTCAGGCCCCCTTCATTCAGTAACAGGGGCCAGATTATGGATCACGCTGACAGCCACACCCAAGATCTTCAGGCGGTTGGGATCATCAACGAAGATGGGCTTAACCTTACCGGAACCGCCTTCAAGGTAACAGGCCGGGGAAGCACCACGGAAATTGATTCGCTTCAGAGTAGCGGGGCCATTGTCGATGGACACGGCCACAATGGAACCGTTGGTGGGGAAATTTTCAGCGACCTTGAACATGATCACATCACCGGCATGAATACCGTACAGGCTGAAGCCATCATCAGAAGCGGTCATACCGAAATCGGCCTTCAAAGTAAATTCTTTCATTTTGATACATCCTTTCAATCTTCAATCAGGTTTTCAGCGATAGTTTCGAGGGCCTTTGCAATCTTGCCAACAGTAGCGGGTTTGGCGTTTTTTCCTGAAGTAATGCGTTTGTAAGTCTGGTATTGGATGTTGGCGGCCTTGCAAAGATCGTAGGAGTTCATACAGGCGTTTGCCATTGCCAATTCCAGTTTCTTTTTGCTGATAATCATTTTCTTCATTCCTTTCGGTTAACATTTTGGTGACTTACTATTGACAGTATAGCACCATTTTGTTATACTGTCAATATCGAAAGGCAACTTTTTGTTAACCGCTTATTGAACTATTATTTCTTTCCTTGTATAATACAAAGGAAAGGGGTGAACGCCTTGCATGGTTTGAAAGACAATATCCGGTTATACAGACAGCAGAAGGATTGGACGCAAAAGCAATTAGGGGAAAAATTGGGCGTATCTAAAACCGCCGTATTTTATTGGGAAAAAGGAACGAGGGAACCAGATATTAAAACCATCAAAAAACTTTGTCAGTTATTTGATGTTTCTCCTAATGATCTCTATGGTTCAGAAGCTGAAGAAGATACGACCGCCCAAGCCTTCCAAAGAGTCTGCGATTGGTTTGAACTTGCCAATCTTGAAATCAGCCCATGTGATGATCACGGAAACCTTTCAATTATTTCTCCCGCCAAGGGTGAAGTTGGGCTTATGCAAGAATACGATCTTATCAACCTTTGTGAACAGATTGTAGAGCAAGGCGAACAGTTGAAAGAAGATTTCATTATTGAAAAAATAAAGTTGCTTTTTGAGAAATAAAAATAACCGCCCCGGTGCTGGTAACACCGAAGCGGTTGTGGATAATCAAAGGGCAACCCCAATGATCCCCGAACAGGTTCATTATATCACTTGCCCTTCTGAAAATCCACATTTTTCAGAAAAGACAAGTGATTTTATTATGAAGGCACCAAACGGATTCGGCACCGTTGCCAAGTTATCAGGGAACCGGC
>CAZQOM010000126.1:0-3209 GCA_964595145.1 uncultured Anaeroplasmataceae bacterium
TAAGTAAGAATCATCATTTAGATCGTCTTGCAAAACCATATTTATATTGGTTATATATATTTGCCTGTTTTCCAATGATTATTATGTTTTGTTTGATGTTTGTTGATACAGAGGGTATCAAGATAAATGGAATGCAATTAACATTTAATAATTTTTCTATTCTTTCTTCAAAATCTGTTTTAATTGCTTTTGCAAATTCATTAAAATTCAGTATAATTACAACAATATTATGTATTTTCTTTGGTTATTTATTAGCATATAGTTTATATAAATCAAAAATTAAAAATAAATATATGGTATTATTATTATTGATTTTACCGATGTGGACTAATGTATTATTAAGAATTAATGCACTGGCTTCAATATTTAAACCTGAAAATATTATTACAGATATGTTAAATATTAAGGGATTAAATTTAATTGGTACTAGTTGGGCTATTATATTTGGCATGGTATTTACTTATTTACCATTTATTATTTTACCTATTTATACATCATTAGAAAAAATAGATCCATTTTTAGAAGAAGCTGCTCTAGATTTAGGTGTCACTAATTTCACTAAATTTTGGAAGGTAATTGTTCCTATGTCATTAAAGGGTGTTGTATCAGGTTCTATGATGGTTTTACTTCCTTGCTTATCAGGATTTGCAATACCTAAAATATTAGGTTCTGGTAACTATTTACTTATTGGTAATATTATTGAACAAAGCTTTATTAATATGAGTTATAATCAAGGAGCTGTTTTAGCAGTTTTATTATTAGTTATTATACTTGGTTCAATATTTTTAATAAATAAAGTTGATAAGGAAGGAGAAACACTTATATGATAAATGAAGAAGTGAAGTATCCTAAGGCTACTTTAGAAGAATATGGATATAAAGAATATAAAATTATCAATAAAATATGGAAAGTATTACGTATTATTTTAGTTATTTTTTCTGTTTTTATGTTATATTCAGCAATAATATTAATTGCAATACAATCATTTAATTCAAGTTCATCTACAACTGAATTTAAAGGATTTACTTTTGATAATTATATTCATATGTTTGATAAAAGAAGTCTTACTAATTCAATTAGAAATACTTTTATGGTTTCTATTACTGCAACTCTTATTTCAGCAGTTGTTGGAACATTTATTGCTATTGGTATATTTTATTTACCACCTAAGATAAAAGCTAGAATAACTTTATTAAATAATATACCTCTTTTAAATGCTGATATAGTTACAGGTATATCATTAATGCTTATTTTTTCATTAATATTGCCTCTTAATCATCACATTTTTGGATTTTGGACTATCTTAATAGCTCATATATTCTTTATATTACCTTATATTATATTATCAGTATTACCTAAAATGAAGGAAATTGATCCTAATTTAATGGATGCAAGTATGGATTTAGGAATTAAACCATTTAGGTCAGTAATTAAAGTTTTAATTCCTTCAATTAAGGGTGGTATTTTCTCTGGAGTAATACTTGCGTTTACAGTTAGTTTTGAGGATTTTGTTGTTGGTTATTTTACTACTGGCAATGGATTTAATACACTTTCAATTTGGATATATTCATCAATTGGTAAAAAATCATTATTTCCTGGTGTATATGCCTTTTCAACTACTGTTACAGTTATTTCTATTATATTGATCATTATTTATGCAATACTTATGAAAGGAAGAAGAAACTATGAAAAAAAGAATTAGTTTTTGTTTTCTATTAGTATTTATTTGTTTATTTTTTATATCATGTAAAGGTAGAAATGTATTACTTTTCTTAAATTGGGGAGAATATATTGATGAGGATGTTATTAGTGAATTTGAAAAAAAATATAACTGTGAAGTAATGATGGATTTAGGTGATTCTAATGAATTATTTTATTCAAAGTTAAGCGCTGGTACTACTGTTTATGATGTTATGTGTCCATCTGATTATATGGTTTTAAAGATGGTTCAAAATGATATGTTGTTAAAGTTAGATTATTCTTTAATGCCTAATTATAATAAAGATGAATTAATGGAAGGTGTTAAAGGTATTAAAAATGAATTAGAAAATAAATATAATAATATTTCTGATTACTATATACCTTATTTATGGGGTACATGGGGAATAGTATATTCTACTTATAAAGAAGGTTTAAAGGATGTAGTTTTAAATTCATCTAATGAATGGGAAGTATTATTTAATAGAAATGTATTACCTAAGGGTACAACTGTTGCGATGTATGATTCTAATCAGCATGCATATTATGCTGTTTGCAAATATTTAGGATTTGAAACTGATAAAGAATTATCTAATGAAAAGTTAAATATAATTTATAAAACGATAAAAAATATGGATTATGATACTTGGGGAACAGATGATATAAAAAAAGATATTGCTGCTAAAAATCGTGATTTAGGATTTATGTGGACTGGTGATTTTTTATATTATTATTGTGATAAGGTAGCTTCAGTTGTTGAAGAAGCATATTTAAATGGTGATATAAGACAATCTGAAATTGATGAAATGATAAATGTTATAACAACTAACTCTGGTATTTATAAAAATAAGTATCAAGTTGGATTTGATATTTTTATTCCAAAGGATACTATTGCATTTTGTGATAATTTTGTTATTCCTAAGAATTCGACTAATTCTAAATTAGCTCATAACTTTATTGATTTTATGTGTAGTAGGACTTCAATTAGTGATATTGATCCTGCTTTAAAAAATACATTATATGTAAGTTATAATACACCTTTTAAGACATTATATGATGATATTGTTGCATTTAAGAATAATGATATAAGTACTACAAACCTATATGATGTAGTTTATAACATAGCACTTGGTATTTCTTTTGAAAAGTATTATCCTAAAGAAGAAAAAATAATATTAGAAGATGGTACAGTTAAGAAATATAAAGGTAATGTCTTATCTACATTTAAAAGAACATATATAAATACTATTAATAATACCTTTAATAATGCTAAGGCTTAATTATTTTCTTGACAATATTTCAATATATTGTAAAATTAATTTATAAGGATGGTAGTTATAAATGGAAGAAACAAAAAAAGAAAAATTTATTAGATTAGCAGAGGCTAGAACAAATAATGCTTTAAAGCAAATATCATTAATTGGAAATCTAGCAAATACTAGTAATTATGATTATGATATTAAAGATGTTGATAGAATACTTAAAACATTAAGAAATTCTATTAATGAATT
>CAZQOM010000127.1:0-3146 GCA_964595145.1 uncultured Anaeroplasmataceae bacterium
TCATATAGATTAATCGTTTGGTTTTTCATAGCTCATTGCTCCTATCTTCATTCCTCTTAGTTCATTAATAAACATACGATTAGTTCTTTCAATATCAACAATTCCACCCTTAGATAAAAATCCTCTATTCTTACCTATTTGATTTTGAATATCTTCTGCATTTGTTATTTCTATTTTATATCTTTGAATTAATTTTTCAGGATAATTTTTAGAAATATAATCTATGCTTGATAAAACTAATGCATTTAAATCTAAGATTTCATCTTTAATAGACCCACACATTGCAAGTTTTATACCAACACTTTGATCTTCAAATTTAGGCCATAATATACCTGGTGTATCTAACAAATATAAGTCATCATTAATTCTTATCCAGGTTTGATTTTTAGTTACACCTGGTCTATCACCTACATTAGTTGCTTTCCTTTTAGCAAGGGTATTAATTAATGTTGATTTGCCAACATTAGGTATTCCAAGTATCATAGCTTTAATTGATTTAGAAGTAATTCCTTTAGCTTTTCTTTTTTCAAAAGTTTCAGCTAATGCTAAATATGCATACTTCATAATATCTTTATTATGATATCCTGTAATAGAGTCTATATCTAAAGCAATTATTCCTTGTTTTTTATAATATTCTATCCACTGTTTAGTAATTACGTCATCTGCTATACTACTTTTACAAAGAAGTATTAAACGAGGCTTATTACCAACTATTTCATTTATCATAGGATTTGTTGAAGAATAAGGTATTCTAGCATCCTTTAATTCTATAACTAAATCTACTAATTTAACCTTTTCACTAATCTCACGTTTAGCTTTTGCCATATGACCTGGAAACCAGTTTATCGTAGTTTGAGAAAAGCTCTTTTCTTCATTCATTTTATATCACATCCTTTTATTATCTATAATCTGGTTTGGGATTTCCAACCTTAGAAAATGGGAAAAATCTAAATAAAACTTTACCTATAATTTCACTTTCATCTATAAATCCAAAACTTCTTGAGTCACTACTATTATCTCTATTGTCGCCCATTACTAATACTTTATTTTTAGGAACTTCAAATTTTAATTTAAAATCATAATTTAAAGATTTAAGCATTATATTATATTCTTCTCTTTCAACCATTTCTACATATGTATTATTAACAAATAAACTTCCTTCAAAAATAGAAATAGGAACATAAGTAATAATATCTTTTTCTTTTGCAACTATTCTTTTAATATAAAATCTATTATCAAAAGAATCATCATATACATATTTAGCGGAATCAAATACAATAACATCACCATCTTTAGGTGAATATCCTATATTCCATAATAAAACTCTATCACCATCTTGATATGTATTTTCCATTGAACTACCAGAAATACTACAAGGTGATAATAAAATCATTATTATGAAAAATAAACATACAAAAGTAGATAAAATAAATACTAAAAAGTCATAAATAGAATATATTTGAAAACTTCTTCTTAAAACCTTCATATTAGTTAAATCTAGACTAGGTTTTATTAATACAGTTACAATAGATACTAAAAGACAAATACCTATTGTACTACCAAGTAAAGTATAATATGTAACATGTCCTAATATATACTCATTATTAAATATGGCATTAGAAGTTAGGGCTGCAAGCTTTATTATTCTATTATTATTAATTAAAGAAAATATTAATAAAATCATCATTCCGCATACTCTAAGCAAAGGATTATAAATTAATTTTTTAAATATCATTTCATTATTTTCTTCTATATATTTTTTATGAGATATATTATCATTAATCATACTTCTTTTTTTTCTATTCATTTATTCATCCTTCTTATAATTGATCATCAAACATCTGTTTTAAACGATATGAATCGATTAATATTTCTCTACCCTTAGTACCATTTTTAGGAGAAACAATACCCCTATCTTCTAAAATTGATACAATTCTTGAAGCTCTATTAAAACCTAAACCAAAATTATTTTGGATTGAATTAATAGAACACATTCCTGATTCAATACAATATAAAGCAATTTGGTAAATTAATTCATCAGATTCAGCAGCTGATTCTTTTCCACCAATACCACTACTACCTGCTGAATTCTTTTTTCTTAATTCTTCATGAGTAAATAAGAAATCAGGCTCATAATTTTCACAAATAAAATCACAAATATTTCCAATTTCATCATCTGATATATAAGCACCTTGAACACGTTCAGGTAAACCATTATTTTTAATTAACATATCCCCTCTACCAAGTAAGCTTTCAGCACCTTGTTCATCAAGAATAATTCTAGAATCTCCATCTGTTGCTACTCTAAAGGCAATACGACAAGTAATATTAGCTTTAATAGTACCACTAACAACATTTACTGTAGGTCTTTGTGTTGCAAGAATTATATGAATACCTGCAGCTCTAGCCTTTTGAGCTAGTCTTACAATCGCATCATTAGCCTCAACACCACATTGCATAATTAAATCATTAAATTCATCTACAACAATTACTATGAAAGGTAAGTTTTCCATTTCAGGTTTAGATTCACGTTTTTTATTATAATCTTCAATATTTCTAACTCTTGCAAGGGCTAATAATTCATATCTTCTTTCCATTTCATCAACAGACCATTTTAATGCTTCTGTTGCGATTACAGGATCATCAATTACCGGAGTTGCTAGATGAGGTAAATTATTATAAAATGCAAGTTCTACTTTTTTAGGATCAACTAAAATTAATTTAAGCTGTTCTGGTGAATTTTTAATTAAAAGTGAAACTAATAACGTATTAATACAAACTGATTTTCCGGATTTTGTTGCTCCAGCGATTAAGGCGTGAGGCATATCAATAATATTTTGGTAAACAGGTGTTCCATCAATATTTTTTCCCATTGCAATCATTAGATTCTTTTTACTAGATACATATTCCTCTGTAATTATATCACCAAAAGCTACAACATCAGCCTTTTCATTTGGAACCTCTATACCAACTGTATTTTTACCTGGAATAGGGGCTTGAATACGCATAGACTTTGCTTTTAATGCCATTTGAATATTATCATAAATACTATTAATTTTCTTAACATTAACATTTTGAGCTAGCATTATTTCATATCTAGTAAATGCAGGTCCCTTAGTATATGTGATTACTTCGCCATCAATTCC
>CAZQOM010000128.1:0-663 GCA_964595145.1 uncultured Anaeroplasmataceae bacterium
ATACTATTTTTGCATTCATTTTAGCTAAACTACCAAAACAGCCTGTAGGACTTACTGGTGTTTTTTGATTATTATCTAATGATAAATATTGTTCTTTATCACATCCATAAGCACAAACAGAATGGGTTGGATGTAAGCTTCTTTTAAAATCATTATCATTTAAATCTAAATTATTAAGCATACCAACACATGATGGTTTATTATTAACATCAACAACTTGATTATCTTCTTTTATATATGCCCATGTATGATTTTGAAATATTACTAGTCCTTGATTAAAATATTCTTTAAAAGCTAATAATATATCATTTCCATTTATATTTCCAAAACTTTTTAAACTTGAATGAAACATTACTTTATCATTATTTTTAAAACCTATTCTTTTTAAATCAAATAAAATATCTTCTTTAGTTGTATAAGACATTTCAATATATGATTTGAAATATTTTTCTTGAAAATAAGTTAATTTAAAAATATCTTCTTTAGAATAATATTTATCTGAAACAACTAGTTTATCTTCATCATCAAATCTATGTATTATAGCTATAACCTTACCTTTATATGTAGATATTTTTTCATTAACACCTAATATATAAGCATCAATTTCTTCATTATCTTTGCCTAAGATATTGGGAACATAACCATAATTTAATTCATAAATTA
>CAZQOM010000128.1:673-3134 GCA_964595145.1 uncultured Anaeroplasmataceae bacterium
AACAATACATCCTGATTTTTTACCTGGACTAAAAATTTAATTCATAAATTATATCTTGATGAATAGGATGTTTTGAATTAATTGGTCTATCAATAATAACATCAACTATTTTATTAAGCATTTTAATCCTCCCTAAAATTATGAATTAAATCTTCAATAATAATATCTTTTGTAACATAATATGAATGATTTTTAATTTCTTCTTTCCAAATACCTTTTTCAACATCAGCCCATGAATTTGATCTACATATTTTAAATTCTAAATGTGTATTTTTAGGTACTAATATCTCGCTTCTAAATGTATTTTCATCTTCTTTATTCATCTTTAATGCATGCATAACATCCCAGTTATTAGTACTTAAAACTAAATATAAATCTGTTGCTTTAGATGTTGCTTCAAATAATGTTTTAGCAACAAATGATACTTTTGCAAAGCTTATATTTTCTTTATTTTTATCATTTATAGATATTAATTCATCGTCATCATATTTTTTAATTATTTTTTTTATTAATCCTTCTTCAATAAGTTTTTCTATACTTCTAGGATAATAAATTTCTTTATAATCAATATCTTTTGCAGGACATTTATCTAAAGCATTAGCATTACTAAATGTATCCTCTAACAATTCTAAAGCATGTTTAAAGCTTCTTGGACCTTTAATAGTTATTCTAAGAGGATAATCCTGTCCTGATTTTGTTTGACTCATATCCTTAAAATTATATTTAGAATTTTCATATTTTTTTACATCAAGAGCTAAATGTAAATTAATATTTTTAACATTAATTTTAATTACACCTATTTTAGTTCTACCATAAGTAATAGTTTCTTTACCAAAACTCATACGAGTTGTTATTCTTTTACGTGTAGCACATAAATCCTTAATCGACTGGTATGCATTAATAGCATCTTGATTTAAAACTAATTTTGCAGCAAGTGATTTTTTATAAGTTATTTTCTCCATTTTAATCCACCCCTATAATATAATTTTAAAGAAATAACATTCTTTTTTAAATTATATCATATTTTTTTATAAATTGCCTAAAATAATAAAAAATAATGACATAATAATAAAATAGGTGATTAAAATGCATTTTATAATTCTGGGATTTATACTACCTCTTATAGGAACAACAATAGGTTCAGCATTTGTATTTTTAATTAAAAGAGAATTTAATTTAAATATTAAAAATTTATTACAAGGCTTTGCAGGAGGTGTAATGCTTGCAGCATCTATTTGGTCTTTAATAATTCCTGCAATAAATTTATCTGGTGATAATCCTTATACTTGTTTTATACCTGCATCAATAGGTTTTAGCCTAGGCATGATGGTATTAATGATTTTTGATATATTTATTGCAAAAAAAATTAAGAAAAATATTAATATGCTTAATTTAGCAGTAATTATTCATAACATACCTGAAGGATTATCTGTAGGAGTAGCTTTTGCTGCTGCATTAGAGGGAAATACTTTTTTAGCAACAACTGCTTTTGCGTTAAGTTTAGGTATATCTATCCAAAATATACCAGAAGGAAGTATAATTTCACTTAATCTAATACCTGAAGAATCTAAAATAAAAGCATTTATAAAAGGAATTTTATCTGGTTTAGTAGAACCTATAGCAAGCATTATTGCATTTTTATTAATGATATATATAAAACCTACTATGCCTTATTTATTAAGTTTTGCTGCTGGAGCTATGATATTTGTAGTTGTAGATGAACTTATTCCTTCTTCTCATAGTTCTATAGCTAATATAGGTATATGTATAGGTTTTGTAATAATGATGATTTTAGATGTTATGCTTGGATAAAATAAAAAAAGCCTTGTATAAACAAGACTGTTAAATCAATTACTGGAGGCCCCGAACAGTTTCGGAAACAAACTTAATTTTCTATTAGTCTACGATATTAATATATCAAAGAACAAATTATTAAATTTTAATCATATTAATAGAATAATTATGAACTAATGTTTTAAACATAATAAATTTTATCAAAATGATTTTGTAAGATATCCTTACATCTTTCATTATAGCACTAAAAATAATTTTGTAAAGTAAAAAATGAATATCTTTGTAAATTTTTAAATAAGAAAGGAAAAATTTTTATGTTTTTTAGTAAAAATATTAGATATTTATGCAAAAAAAATAATATTACTTATATTGAACTTGCTGAATTATTTGGAACAAACAGGCAAAATATATATAGTATATTATCAACAAATAGTCCTACTTCTAAAACTGCTATAAAAATGGCAAATATTTTTGATATATCTTTAGATGATTTACTATTAAAGGATTTATCAAAAAAAATATAATATGATGTTTAATGAGAATCTACAAACTAAATATGATTCTCATTTTTTTATTTTCATATTTATTTCATTAATATTATGATATATAATATATTTAGAGGTGTTATATATGGCTGTAAATAAATATGGTAATGATTTTAAAAATA
>CAZQOM010000129.1:0-3127 GCA_964595145.1 uncultured Anaeroplasmataceae bacterium
TTATCATTAATGGTTTTTGATGAAATAGATACTGGTGTTTCTGGTAAAACTGCTAAAAAAATTGCATTAAAAATGAAATCTATTTCAAAAATTAATCAAGTATTGTGTATTACACATTTACCACAGGTAGCAGCTATTGGTGATAATCATATTCATATATTTAAAAAAATAGATAATAATAGAACAACCACTCATTATAAAAATTTAACATTTGATGAAAGAGTAGAAGAAATAGCTATAATGATTTCAGGTGATAATGTTAGTCTTTATGCACTTGATAATGCAAAAGCTATGATAAATGAAAATAAGACGGATTAATTTCCGTCTTTTTCATTTATAAATTTATTTATTGCTTTAGCAACTCCACTATTTTCATTAGATAATGTAATATAATCTGCTATTTTTAAAACCTCATCAAAACTATTTTCCATAGCAACTCCTATACCAGCTTTTTTTATCATTGCTATATCATTTCCAGCATCACCTATTGCCATTGTATCTGAAATAGGTATATTTAAATAATTTGCTAAAGCTTCTAATGCACTACCTTTATTTGTGAAAGAATTCAAAAATTCTAAAAATATATTTGATGAACGAACTACACTATATTTATTTTTAAATTTTTCATTTAAGTTATTTATAGCATTAGTTATTTTTGATTGTTCATTAACCATCATACATTTTAAAAACTCATCATCATCTTTAATATCATTAAAATCGAATAATATATCTATAATTTTATTAATTCTTGTTTCAACATCAGTATAAGGATTATGTCTATCAGTAATTAATTCTTCATTTTTTCTAAATGCATGAAAAAATGTATTTAGTCTCTTTGATTCAGTATATAATTCTTTAATATCTTTTCCTGAAATTGTTGTAGAAAAAATTATTTCTAAAGTTTTAACATTAAATACTTTAGCCCCATTATAACAAATAACATAATCATCTTCACTTAATAAGTCTAACTTTTTTAAAACAGGTAATACACCATTATATGGTCTACCTGTTGCTATAACTATTTTACATCCATTTTCTTTGGCTTTTTTTATAGCCTCAATATTTTCTTTTGAAATGTTTTTATTTTTATCAAATAAAGTTCCATCTAAATCTATTGTACAAAGTTTAATCATATTTTTCACCATGCGTATTATATCACATTTGGTAAAAAATGGGTATATTAAAATAATAAATTTGTTAAAAATAGAAATATGGAGGTGGAAATATGAAAAAAATAATTACATTTATATCATTATTCTTTATATTTTTAGGATTTATCAAAGTTAATGCTTATGAATTGCCTAAAAATGAAAAAATATATGTTGGTGGTCAATCAATCGGTATAAAACTTAATACAGGAGTAGTTGTTGTAGGAACATATGGAATATTAGATAATGGTAAAATATATAAACCATGGGAAGATGCTAATATTGTAGAAAAAGATCAAATAATTAGTTTGAATAATAATAAAATTAGCGATGTTAAAAGTTTATTAAAAGCTTTAAAAACAACTTTAGGAAAAGAATCATTAATTGAAATAAAAAGAAACAATGAAATTATTGTAAAAAAAATAACTCCTAAAATTGTTAATGACACTTATTCATTAGGAATTTATGTTAAAGATTGTATTCTTGGTGTTGGAACATTGACATATTATATTGATAAAATAAACGTGTATGGTAGTTTGGGACATCAAATTACTGCAAATGATTTTTATAGTGGAGAAATATATGAGGCTAAAGTTAATGATATAATAAAACCAACTAGAAATGAAGCTGGTGAAAAAAGAGCTACAATTGACAGTGGCTCTATTGGTAATGTTAAATCTAATACTAATACGGGTGTCCAAGGTTATACTAATGAAAGTTTTGATAAAAGTGATATGGAAGCGTTAGAATTTAAAACTAGAAATGAAATAAGATTAGGTGATGCAGAAATATGGACTTGTATTAAAGGTAAGAAGGTAGAAAAGTTCAAAATTAAAATAACTAATTTAGTTAAACAAGATAAAAAAGATATTAAAGGTATTGCATTTGAAGTTGTTGATAAAAAACTATTAGAACAAACTGGTGGTATAATTCAAGGCATGTCTGGTTCACCTATTGTTCAAGATAATAAAATTATAGGTGCTGTAACTCATGTACTATTAAGCGATAGCAAAAAAGGATATGGAATATATTTAGAATTCATGTTAGAGGATATGGGTATTAAAATTGAAAAATAAAAAAGATGTCAAATTTTGACATCTTTAATGCTTTATACATTTATAACTTGTTGCACAATCATATAAATTAATGATACTACAGAAGCTAATGCCATAGCAGCAGTAAGAATTAAGATAATGATTTTTCCCCAACTAGTGTCTGATGGATTTTTATAACCTTTTTTCTTTAATTCTTTTTTTTGTTGTTTTTTATTTTTATTTTGAGCCATATCTTCACCTACTTCAAAAAAAATGCTATAATATACATATATGTTACTATTATATAATATTTTTTAAAAAAAAGAAAGGATTTTTTTTATGAGTGAGCAAAATAAAGTTAAAATTATCTTACATATCGATATGAATGCCTTTTTTTGTTCAGTTGCTTGCTTATTAAATCCAGCATTAAGAGGTAAAGTATTTGCGATAGGTAGAGAAAATAGTTATAAAGGTGTTATATCATCAGCTAGTTATGAAGCTAGATCTTTAGGAATTCATTCTGCAATGAGTTTAAAAGAAGCATATGATTTAGTTCCTGATTTAATTGTTGTTAATCCCGACTATTCTAATTATGTTTATTATCATAATAAATTTATAGATATTTTAAAACAATATTCGAAATTAGTAGAAGTAGCTTCAATTGATGAAGCTTATTTAGATATAACAGATTTATCAAATAAAAGACATCCTTTAGTTATTTCTAAAGAAATTCAAACAAGAGTTTTAAAAGAATTAGGATTAAGTTGTTCAATAGGGATTGCTCCAACATTGTTTTTAGCTAAAATGGCTTCAGATATTAAAAAGCCATTAGGTATAACAGTTTTAAGAAAAAGAGATGTAAAAAACATTTTATATCCACTTTCTGTTTCTGATATCTTCGGAATAGGAAAAAAAACATATCCTATTTTAATTAGTAATAATATT
>CAZQOM010000130.1:0-3122 GCA_964595145.1 uncultured Anaeroplasmataceae bacterium
CTTAGGAGCATTTTTAAAGAATTCTTTATCCTTATCCACTTTACAATCAAGAATTCTTAAAGGATTTTTTTCAAGTCTATTAAGACAATCACTACATAATTCTGATGTATGATTTTTAAAATATTCAATTAATACATTCTTATAATCGCTTCTTGATTTAGCATCGCCTAAAGTATTAATCTTTACTTTAACATTTTTTAAACCTAAGGCCTTAATTAAAGTTGCTCCTAAAGCAATGACTTCAGCATCAATAGAAGGATTAGCAGAACCTAAAGCTTCAACTCCAAATTGATTAAATTGTCTATTTCTACCTTTTTGAGGTCTTTCATATCTAAACATAGGTCCCATATAAAATAATTTTTCCATTGGATTTAATGCATAAAGCTTATTTTCTATATAAGCTCTAACAGTACCTGCTGTCCCTTCAGGTCTTAATGTAATCATTCTATCAGAACGATCTTTAAAATCATATGTTTCTTTAGTAACCATATCAGATGTATCATTTACATCTCTATGAAATGTTTGACTTGATTCAAATATAGGAGTTCTTATTTCCTTATAATTAAATATTTGACAAATTTTTCTTATTGTAGATTCTAATTTTTCCCAAGATTTAACTTCACCTGGCAAAATATCATATGTTCCTTTTGGTTTTGTTATCATATTACTTCATCCCCTCATTATATTCATATCTATATATACTATAATACATAGCAATACATTCATTATTTTTTATTTTAATTAAAGATTGATATTCATAATGAAATCCACATTTTAAAATAACCTGTTTAGAAGCTTGATTAGCTAAAATATGTCCAACTAATATTTTATCTAATTTTAAAATTTTAAAGCCTATTTTAGTCATTTCTTTTAAACACATTGTAATAATTCCTTTATTCCAATAATCTTTATGCAATATATAGCCTATTTCAGCTGTATTAATATTTTCATAATATGTATGAAAATCAATCATACCAATCATTTTATAATCATTTTCTTTATCAATAATTGCATAACCAACTGGAAGACCATTTAAAGGTCTTTTTAAAAAGATTTCTTCAATGCAACATAAAGCCTCTTTAGGTTTTAAAAAAGGTCCCCAATTTAAATGTTTACAAGTTTCCTCATCACGACCAATTTCAAAATAATCTAAAAAATCTTCTTTTGAAATATCTCTTAATAAATATCTTCCTAAATTAACAACTGGCAAATTCGTTTTAATAATATCACCCTTTTTCAAATGAAAAAAACGTCCTAAAAAATATATTAAGGACGTAATAAACGCGGTGCCACCTTATTTCTATAGCAAGCTATAGCACTCAATTAGCCCTTAACGCAGGCAACGTCTTTTATTAAAAGCTCTCCAAAGTGTCTTTCATTAATCTTTTATTAGATGCTCACACCTTCCATCCTCGCTTTAAATAAAATAATTAATTACTCTTCTTCTTCATCAATTTATCATACGTTATAATTTTAGCATTTATGCAGTTTTTTTTCAAGAAAAAATTAATCATTATATATTTTTGAAATTAAAATATTATTATAATCATTATAAATATTAAAACTTTCTCTTAATCTTAAATCACTAGCGATTAAATCTCTTAAAATTAAATTAGTATCTTTATATGTTGTTCTATAACCTGAAAAATAATTACCAAAATATACATAATCAACAATAGCTAATTTATATGTTTTATCTGTTGCGATAGAAAAACCATAATCTTTTGTATAAACAACTTCTTTTTCTTTATTTGCATCATAAAATCTTTTCAAATCAATCCCTTTAATCTCACATATTACAATATGATTATCAAAAGGACTTAAAGCATATAATTCTTCAAATCCAAAAGAACCTTTACTAACATTATTTCTAAAAGCACCAGTATTAAAAACAGCTGCATCAGTACCACAAGATGTCATCATAATATTTGCAGCATAAGCATAAAAATTTTCATTATAACGATTTATATTAACTTCATTATAACAATAAACCTCTTCTAAAATTGTTTTATTATCCTCTTTATGCTTATTAATAATTTCTTCTAATTTATTATCATTAATAGAAGTAGAATTAATATCTATATGTTTTAAACTTACATTTTCTATAACATCTTTTGTAATATTATACTTTAAATTAATTCTACCAAAATCAGATAGTTTACCACCTGATTGAATAATTGGTAAATCACTACCATTATTTCTTTTAATAATTAAATCTTGTTTAGTGTGAGTATGACCATTTATAATAACATCTACTAAATATTTATCATTATATTTTAAATTAGAAATAAGTTTATTAGGCTCATATTTATCACAACCATCACTATCACCATCATGGATATTAACAATTATTATATCAGCTCCATTATTTTTTAAATCTTTACCTAATTCTAAGACACTACTTGCAATTTCATCCGGTTTAGATTTAAAAGAATAATCAATAGTCATATTGGCATTTATCGAATTATAAACATTACCAATATAACTAATTATTCCTACATTAACATTTTCTTTTTTTAATAATAATGATGAGCATACATTATTATTTGTAATTAAATTATTTTTATAATAAATATTAGAATTGATAAGCGGAAAATCAGCTTCACCATTTGATTTATCACCATCAAAAAATTTAATTATTTCATCAAGACCCCAGTCAAATTCATGATTACCAATTCCCATCGCATCGAATTTCATTTCATTCATCATATCAATTACAACTTTACCATATCCAACTCTTGATATAGCCGTTTCTTGAAGCATATCACCATTTGCGATTAAAACTGTATTATTTTTAACATCTTCATTTCTTATGCTATTTATTATAGTACTAGCTCTAGCTAAACCTCCATATTTACCTTCATTTTCAATATGACCATGAATATCATTCATTTGTAGAACTTCTACATTAACTATTTCATCAATAGAAGGTTTTATATTAGTTTCATCATTACTACAACTTGTAGTAATTAAAATTAAAAATATAAATATAAACAAAATTCTTTTTTTCATAATTATGACACCAAAGAACTATCTAGTTCTAAATCCTTATCATCATTTTTATATAACTTTAAATCATTATAAATAGCATTAAAATTTTTCCTATAATCAACTATAGCATA
>CAZQOM010000131.1:0-3119 GCA_964595145.1 uncultured Anaeroplasmataceae bacterium
AAATCATATTATTGTTACAAAATATTTATGTTAATGAAAATGATGTAAAAATTGATTTAAATAAATTAATTTCTGCATTATCTTTACTAACTATAACATTTGATTTAAGTGAAAATTTAAGTGTTAATATTAATGAAAATTCTATGAATTTTAATATTTTAGTTCAACAATCTACAAAAACTAATGTTGAAAAGTTGACATCAACATTAACAAAAGATGATTTATTGTCATTAGTTGATAAAGTAAAATTCATGTTAGATTTGTATAATGATAAAGCTATACATATTGAAATTATGGATACAAATATTAATGTTGGCAGTGAATTAATTACATTAAATGGAAGATTTGATATTCTATTCAAAGATGAATTTATTCTTAATGGTGAAATGTTTGTTACTGGATATGGTATTTCAGCTAGTATAGGAGTAATAGTTAATAGCGAATATATTTATTTAACATTATCTAATCAAACTATAAAATTAGCGATTAATGAACTTGATGAATTTATTAATCAAGCAAAAGAAATAATAAGTCCTTTAATAAATCAAAATGCATTAATTAATGATGTTGAAGTTAATATTATTGATATTTATGATATGAATATTTTATTTAATGACACTAAGTTTAATATAGATTTATCTACAATTTTAGGAAAAGTTTGTACAATTAGTTTATTATATAATTTGACAACTAATATGAATTTAAATCTAAACGCAACTTATGATAATATCACTATTGATATGCCTATTACTATTTATAAATCTACAGTAGAAGAAATAAGTATTCCAACTGACAATATCATAACTAAAGATGATATTTTAGAATTATTAATATATGTAACATCATTATATGATTTAGTAGATAATAAAGAATTTAATTTAGATATATATACTGAAATTGTAAATAGTGGTTCTGTTGTTGCAAGTATTGATGGTATATTATCGATAAAATTATTAGAAAATAATGAATTTGATGCTAGATTAAATGTTATTATTAAAGAATTTAATGATGGTACTCAAATAGCATGGCATAATTTAGATGTTAATGTTATATCTCTTACAACTATGAATATTCTTGATCCAAGCATTAAATCAGCTATGGTTTATGCAAATTATGGTAATGATGAAGCTAATCCATCATCTGTAGTTAGTGCTAAATCAACATATACAGGAATTATTGATTTAATTGAATCTGTTATTAATTTAACTAATATTGATATTCCTGCATTAGATCAAACTGTTGTAAATAATATTGATTTAACAAATATTATTAATCAGATTACCGTTTCTAATAATATACTTGATATGGGTATAAATTTAAAATCATTATTTGCTGCAATGCTTGATGAAAATCCTGTATTATCATTAACAATTACTAAAGATGAAACTAATAAGATTGATTCTTTAGGCGCATCTAATTTATATGTTTCATATACTAATACTAAAAAATATATACTTTTGAATAATTTAAATATAAAATTTATTGATAATGGATTAAGTGTTGAAATTCCTCAAAATAGTAATAATTCATTTGATGTTTCAAATGGTTCACATTTATTTGAAGCATTATATAATAATGCATTAGAAAAGAATTTTGAAATAACTGGTACTGCAGTCTTAACTGCAATGACTATTAATGTTAAGGTACCTCTTGAAATAAAAGTGAATGTTGCTGAAAATGGAATGCCTATTATCTATGTTCATTTAAATATGTGGAATGACTTAGGATTAGGTGGAGCAATGATTTCTAAAAAACATATTTATATATATTATCTTGATGAGTATGTATATATTCATAGAGATGATGAAAAAAATAAAAATGATAGAAAAATTAAAATTCATTATACAGAATTCTTTGATAATATAATTTATTATTTAATGGATTATTCAATGGGATTACCTGATTATATAATTAAACTTATAAACTCAACACCAGAAGGTGATGGATTTATAGATGCATCTAAATGTGTAAATAGTGTTGATATAGGAACTAATACATTTAGTATAAGTTTAAATCTAGGTGAAATAGCTGATAATAATGACCTTAATGATTTAAATATAACATTATCATCTATAATTGTTGCAAAAACAGATTCTAATGGTAATTATATTTATGATGATTTAGGACAAATAGTATATGTCCCTATGATTTATAATATACCTAAATTTGAATTTAAATGTGTTAATGTCGTTAACGTTAATAGTAGTAATTTAGTTTTAAGTAATATTGTTATAGATGAAAATGGTAATTATGTTGTTAAAGATGTTTCATTACAAAATTTATATGATTATGTAAATGAATTTAATGCTAATTTTAATGCCGATGAAGAATATATTTATAGTAATAATTCATGGGTAAGTAATGGAAGAATAAAACATAATGTCGTATTTGATCTTGATTTCTATGATACTATTATTGTTAAGCAAGGTGAAGGAGAACAAATTGTTTTTCCATATGAAAAAGGACATATTTTTGAAATTAATGATAGGTATTATAAATTAGAAGATTGGTATTATGATTCATCATATTTAAAACCTATTGATAAAGATTTATATATGTTAAATCAAGGAATTAAGTTATATGCTAGATTAGTAGATATAACGATAGAATTAAATATATATTCTTTATACGATGAAACAAAATATTTAAAAACATATGAAGGTGCTGACATTTTTAATCAAATTGATAATATGTATTCTATAAAAGATATTGATGGTAAAACATATAAGTTTGAAGGAATAGATATTAATAATGTTAATGAATTAAAAAGAGGAGTTTATAACACAAATGTAATTTGGAAAGAAGTTAACTTTGATTTTGTTGTATATTATGAAGATTATTCATTTACATTAACAAAACAAGATAATACAATGTTACTTAATGATGAATTTGTAGTTTATAGAAATGATACTTATTATTTATATGATTCTAAATTATTTAATTCTAATTTTATATTAGATAAATTTGTTAAATTATTTACTATTAATGAAGAATTAGAAAAATTTGAATTAACTATTTATTCACCAAACAATCCAGTGATTAAAGGCTATAATTTGATTAATTATAGTACTCCAAGAGATGAATTTAATCCATCACAAGCTAGTGGATTTTATATTAAT
>CAZQOM010000132.1:0-3074 GCA_964595145.1 uncultured Anaeroplasmataceae bacterium
CAAATTCTTCCTTCATAGCGTCAACTAATTCTTTAATTTCAAGAATAGTCATTTCCTTTAATGATTCAATAAATACTTCTTTTGTTAATTTAGCCATTTTATTTTTCCTCCGTTATATTTTAATTAAGCTTCTTGACCTTTTTCTACTAACATATTTAAACCAATTGATAACTGACTTAATGTTCCTAACATACCAGCAGCTAATTGAGTTAATAATGTTTCGTAAGATGGTAATTGTGATAATGTCTTTAATTGTTCGAATGAATAAACATCACCATCAACTATACCTTTAACTACTTCGATATTCTTGTTTTCACCAGCAACTTTAAAAAGTACTTTAGATGGAGCAACAACATCTTCTTTAGAGAATGCAAGAGCAATAGGTCCAACTAATGCATCATCTAAATCATAACCGCATTCTTTTGCAGCACGACGTGAAATGTTATTTTTAATAACTGAAATTTCACAACCTAATTCACGCATACTTTTACGTAAATTTTGGAAAGCTTCAACAGATAAGCCTTGATATTTGAAAGCTACAACTGATGCTGAAGATTTCATTTTTTCGCTTACTTCTGCTACTTCTTGTTGTTTTTGTAACAAAATTTCTTTCATTGATTTACCTCCTATAAATTTAATGAAAAAACTTCTCACCAAGGCGTGAGAAGAAATCTTTTTTTATCTCATACCTCGGTAGAAATTAAGTGCTTACGCACACCTACTGTCTTCGGTTAATATTAATTATAATTTTGAGATTGAATCAGGATCAATCTTTACACCAGGTCCCATAGTAGATGCAACAGATACATTCTTCATATAAGAACCTTTTACAGTTGATGGTTTTGCTTTCATTAAAGCATCATAAACTGTCTTTAAGTTTTGTTGAAGCTTTTCTGCTCCGAATGAAACCTTACCAATAGTCATTTGAATATTACCAACTTTGTCTGGACGATATTCAACTTTACCAGCTTTGATTTCTTTTACTGCTTGTGCAACGTTCATAGTTACAGTACCAGTTTTTGGATTTGGCATTAAACCTTTAGGTCCTAAAACTCTACCTAAACGTCCTAATTCACCCATCATATCTGGTGTTGCAACGATAACATCGAATTCAAACCAACCTTGATTGATTTTAACGATCATATCTGAATCACCAACAAAATCAGCACCAGCCTCTTTAGCTTCAGTTTGTTTTGCGCCACGGCAAAGTACTAAAACTTTACGAGTTTTACCAGTACCATTTGGTAAAACGATAGCTCCACGAATATTTTGTTCAGCTTTACGTGGATCAATGTTTAAACGAAAAGCAACATCAACAGAAGCGTCGAATTTTGCAGTAGAAGTTTTGCAAGCTAAATCTAAACCTTCAGTTACTGAATAAACTTTTGAACGGTCAATAAGCTTAGCAGCTTCAACGTATTTTTTTCCTCTCTTCATATTATTCCTCCTAAAATGTGGTATAAGCGGGAATTCCTCCCACAAATTTAGGCTGTTATAAACAACCTTAAGAAATTAGTCTTCAACTACAATGCCCATATTTCTAGCAGTTCCAGCAATTATATTAGTAGCTGCTTCAATATCGTTTGCATTTAAGTCAGGCATTTTCATTTCAGCAATCTCTCTTGCTTTTTGTCTTGATATTTTTGCTACAGTATGTTTCTTTGAATTTTCAGAACCTTTTGTAATACCTGCAGCCTTCATTAATAAATCTGAAGCTGGTGGTGTTTTTACAACAAATGTAAATGAACGGTCTTCATATACAGAGATTACTACTGGTAGCGTATATCCCATTTTATCCTTTGTCTGGTCATTGAATTGAGAACAAAAGCCTGGAATATTTACACCTGCTTGTCCTAAAGCTGGACCTACTGGTGGAGCTGGATTAGCTTTGCCGGCTGGAATTTGTAATTTAACAACCTTTACAACCTTCTTTGCCATAATTGTTTCCTCCTTCTTTCAATGATGTGGTTTTAACAGATTCTATTTAATAGAACCCTCCCACTCCATATATATGAATCCATACATATGCCTATAAATTATATCAAAGTTATTTTTATGTGTCAATTTATTTTTTCACTTTTTTAAAAAAAATTAACATTTTTTCCTAATTCTTGATCAATTAAACCAAAAATAGCTAATGGTTTAGCCATAAATTTAAAGAAAATAAATAAAAATAAGCTTTGTGGTAATAAATATATTAAATTTTTAGGTAGTGATGTTAAACTAATATATGTAATAAAGGCGTTTAAATCCAAATTATATAGCATTTTCCACCATAAAGAACCTAATAATACATTAATTAATATATTTACAATAGCCCTTGCGATAAAACAATTTACAAAAGTAATTCTTTTTTTATAAAAACATAGACCATAAATTAATCCGGCAAGCATTGAATTTAAAGTATATCCAAAGAAAAATATTCCATTAGAATTTATAAAATGGCCTAATATATCAGAACAAAATCCTATAAATAATCCACATATAGGTCCATATATTAGTGATATTAAACTAAAAAATAAATATTTTAGACTAAGCCCTAAATTACCAAAACCTGATGGAATAGGCATAATTTCACATATTAACATACATGCAAATATTACACTCAATATACATATATTTTTAATATTTTTTCCAAATTTTAAACTATCATTCCAATATATTTTATTAAAAATGCCTATATTATTTTTAATAAGATTTACATCTTCTTTTAATATAATACTATAAATAAAGATAATAACAAAAAATATAAATATTAGAATGATTCCACTTATAGAACCTACAATAAATGGATTTATATAATTAACTGTATTAATTTCAATAAAATCATAATTTATATTTGAATAATCTAGTAACAAATTAAAATATTTCAAGGCTCTAACATCTCCACTATTTGTATTACCTGATTTTAAGCTTACCATATTAGGAAAATAATCTTTTAATATAATTAATTTGTAAATGTCATTTTCTTTAATTAATTTTGCTTTTTTAAGCATTTTTTTATAATCAATATTAGAGTGACTAATATTTTTATCATCTATTACTTCTAATGTATTTTTATAAAAATCTTCTGA
>CAZQOM010000133.1:0-3030 GCA_964595145.1 uncultured Anaeroplasmataceae bacterium
AAATACCCACTACCGAGCGTGGGGTTTCGTGTGTAAAAATTTGAGTTCAAACGGTAACTTTTTTAAAGTTATAATTTTTTTTATTTTTTTTATTTTTAAACAAAATAATAACAATTTTCGACAAACTAAATATGTATAATATTAACAAATAATAGAAAGAAGAGGAATAAATATGAAAAAAATGAATTATTATTTGTTAATTAAAAACGAAAGGAGTCAAATTTATGTTATTAAAGATTTTAAAACAAGAAAATTAAAATTACCTAAAATTAAAATATCTAATGAAAAAATAAATATATCTAAAATATTATTTAATATATTTAAAATTAATTTAAATAAATCTATAAATAATTATATTATTAAGGATAATTTAATAGAAATCATCATAAATTCTTCTAATATAAATTTTAATAAAGGTATTTGGCTAACAAATTATTATATAATAGAAAATCTATTTAATAATAAATCAAAAAAACATTTAAATGATTATAAAAATAACTTAAAAAATTCTAATATACTATTTGCTAGAATCTACATTAAAACAAATTTAGATATCTATAAAGAAATAAATGAAATTATTAATTATTCTATTAATAATTTGAATTTAACTGGATGTTATGATGGTATTAAATGTTTTAAATATTATTATAGAAATAATTCTTATAATAAATATATTAGAAGAATTAGAGAAAATATTTTACAAGAATTTGTTAATATTTATTCTTTAAAACAAAAAAATATATAATTTTACATAAAAAAATAAAATATACTTTACAATTAACCAAAAAATGATATAATATGAACTGGGCGGTCACACTATATATTATCTCCCAATTTACTCAAGACCGCCCACTCATATAATCATATAAAATCTATCCTTAATTGGATAGATTTTTTTCATAATTATTAACATAACTTTTATATTTTTTATATATAGCTTTATTTAAATTATTTGGTTCAATAATTTCCATTTTTTTCTAAATGATGAAAAGTATAATAACAATTGATCAAAAAAACACTCAATATAATATATATTATCAACTACTTTAACTGGTTCTGGTCTGTTTAAATATTTAGATTCAAATAATTTAATGTCTAAAGATGATAATTTCACTTTATCTTTACAAATATTTATAAAAGGATACTGAATACCTAATTTATATATTAAATTCAAATTATCAATTTCATCATCACTTTTACAAACCTTTGCTGATAGTAGTGGAGATATAATTGTATACTTAAAATCATGTTCATCTAAATAAGTTTGAAAAACCTTGTGATATACACCAGTTGATTCAAATATAACTATACAATCTTCATTATATTATATTCCTTTCTAATTTTTTCTTTTAATTTAAGAAGTTCTTTAAAACCTTCAAATTATATTCTATCTTTTTGGGTTTAATTATTGGTTCATCAAAACCTTTCTTTAAATATATACCTACATAAAAAGAAAAGCTAAGAGTCAAAGTATCTCTTAGCTAACTATTTCTATAGTGTATGAATGATCTTAATAAACAGTCTAGTTGTAAAGATTTTTGCAGGGTCATATATATGCCCTAATGATTTAACATAAACATTCCTTTATAACTATTATACTATAATATTAAAAAAAATAAAAAATTAACTCTTAGTTTTAGTATACGAAAGATTACTTTGGGCTTTTTTTTATTATTCTTTCATATTTATAATTTTTTTAACATATTATTTTATGACTAGCAAGGAGGAAATAATATGAATGATGAGGCATTAATAAAATTATCAAATAGAATGAAAAGTGATCTTTTTATTGGATTTGTAGGTTCATGTAGGTGTGGAAAATCAACATTAATAAATTCATTTTTTAAACAACTTATATTACCAAATATAAATGATGAATTTACAAAACATAAAATATTAGATGAATTACCTCAAACAGCAGAAGGTAAACAAATAATGACAGTTGAACCTAAATTCATACCATCTACATCTATTGAATTAAATATTAAAGATACTAATGTAAACTTAAGATTTGTTGATTGTGTAGGTGAAATAATAGAATCAGCAGAAGGATATGGAACAAAAGATGAACCACGTTTAGTAAAAACTCCATGGTATAATGAAGCAATACCATTTAAAGAAGCAGCATCTATTGGGACTGAAAAGGTAATATATAATCATTCAAATTTAGGAATATATGTTACTTCAGATGGATCATTTAGTGAATTTAGTAGAAAAGACTATGAAAAAATAGAAGAAAAGCTTATTCCAAAACTAAAGGAAATGAATAAACCATTTGTAATAATTTTAAATACTAAAGATCCAAATGATCCTAAAGCTTTAGCAATCGCAAATGACTTAGAAAATAAATATGATGTAAGTGTAATATGTCTTTCAGCTTTAAATATGACAAAAGAAGAAGCGAATTTAGTTTTAACCAAGGCTTTAGAAGAATTTCCTATATCGGATTTAGAAATATCACTTCCTGATTATATAGATGCTTTAGGAGATGATATAACACTTAAAAAAACTTTAATGGAAATTATAAATGAAGTTGAATTAAAATATAAAAAAGTAAAAGATGTATCAAATATATGTAAAGAATTAAAATCTACAAATGAATTTTCATCAGTGAAATTAGATTTATTAGATGCAACAACTGGTAAGGCTAGCATTATTTTAGATTTAGATGACTCTAAATATAATGAAATAGTAAATTATTTATTAGATGGATGTAATACTAAAAAAGATTTTATTTCATATTTATATAAATCTAAACAAGCTAATCTAATCTATGAAGAAATAAATCAAGCTATATTAGAAGCAAAACAAACTGGATATGGTGTATCTATACCTAAAGTATCAGATATGAAACTTATGCCACCTGAAGTGGTAAAGAAAAATGGAATGTATGGAGTAAAACTTCAAGCTAAAGCATCATGCATACATATGATTGCAGTAGATGTAGAATCATCATTTACTCCAATTATCGGTTCTTTAGAACAATCTAAAATGCTTATTGATAGCTTGAATGAGGAAAATAATACTGAA
>CAZQOM010000134.1:0-3005 GCA_964595145.1 uncultured Anaeroplasmataceae bacterium
GCAGTATGCTTTTTTGCAGCTATAGGTGGAAAAATAGGAATAGGTAATAGATATTTATTAAAGGAAGCTTTAAACCAAAATTCTATTTCAGGAATAATAAAATTAGTTAAAAGAATAATATTATTATCTTTTATTATTCAATTTATTGGAGTTATATTGAATTATTTTGCTCTTATGTCATATTATAATTATGATTTCATTAAAACATTAGGTGCCTCAATATTTCATTCAATAGCCTCTTTTAATAATGCTGGATTTGATATATTTGGTGATAATAGCCTAATATTATTTAAAGATAATATTTTATTAAATATATCTACTATTTTTTTAATATTATCTGGTGGTTTAGGATTTATTGTTATTGAGGAATTAGTTTTCAAGCATAATTTGAAAAAATTATCATTTCATTCAAAAATTGTTTTAATTATGACAGTTATATTAACTATAGGTGGAATGATTCTAATTAAATTATCAATGATTAATGAAATAAGTTGGTTACAAGCTCTTTTTACAGCTGTAACTTGTAGAACAGCAGGTTTTACAGTTATACCTTTAGAAGATTTAGCACCAAGTACTTATATAATTTGTGTTATATTAATGTTTATAGGCGCATCATCTTGTTCAACAGGTGGTGGTATTAAAACAACTACAATGTTTGTTATTGTTTTAACTTTGTTTTATTATGCACAAGGTAAAAAACCTAAAGCTTTTAATAGAAGAATATCTGATTCATCTATTTTTAAAGCATTTGCATTATTAGGTATTTCAGTAATGATTATTATGGTTGGTACTATTGCAATAGGGTTTAGTCAACCACAATTAGGTATTGAAAAAATTTTATTTGAAGTAGTTTCTGGTTATTCAACTACTGGATTATCGATGGGATTGACAACTAGTTTGAATAATTTTAGTAGAATAGTTATATGTATAATGATGTTTTTAGGTAGATTAGGTCCACTTACTATTATTGGCGTTGTTAATAGAAACTGGATGAGAGAATCTAAAGATAAAATACAATATATAGAAGAAAGGGTTATAATAGGATGAAAAAAAGCTTTATTGTAATAGGATTAGGACGTTTCGGTGCTTCAGTAGCAAGAACCCTTGCCAATTTAAATTGTGATATTTTAGGTGTAGATATATCTGAGGATTGTGTATCTGAGGTTGCAAGTGATGTTGATCATTGTGTTATTGCAGATTCTACAAAGATAGCTACTTTAAAGGAATTAGGTGCTGCATCTATTGATCATGCTGTTGTAGCTATAGGAAATAATTTAGAAGCTTCGATATTGACAACAATGAATTTAAAAGCTTTAGGTGTAAAAAATATTACTGTTAGAAGTGATTCTAAATCATATATTGAAATGTATGAACGTTTAGGTGCTACTGAGGTTATTATTCCTGAAGAAGAATCTGCAAACTCTCTTGCAAATCAAATAGCAAGTGATGCTATTTTAGATTATTATCAAGTAGATAAGAATTATGTTATAGTTCAAATAAAAGTTGGTAAAAACTTTCCTTCTCAATCATTAATAGATTTAAATCTTAGAAATAAATTTGATGTTAATATTGTTGGAATTATACATGAAGATAAATTCTATATACCTCGTGGAACAGATTTTTTGATGCCTGAGGATATAGTTGTTTTAGTAGGAACAAAACAAAAAATAAGGAAAGTAGATAGTTTTATTAATCAAGAAATGAAGTAGGTGTGATTATTAATGAAGGCATTAGTTGTATATAATAAATATAGTGGTAAAAGTAAAATCACTAAAAGTATTGATTATATTTGCTGTAAATTAAAAACTAAATATGAAATAGTTGAAACTTATGCCTCTATTGGTCCTAATTCTATTAGAGATTATATAATTCAAAATGCTTGCAATTATGATTTAATTGTATCAGCAGGTGGAGATGGGACAATTAATGATGTTGTTAATGGATTAATGATATTAGAAAAAAGACCTACTTTAGCTTATGTTCCAACTGGAACATGTAATGATACAGGTAAAACTTTAGGATTAAAAAGAAGTCTTTCTAAGACTATGAAAATTATTCTTGAAGAAAATAAGGCTATGTTAGATGTAAATCAAATTAATGGACAATATTTTGTTTACGGTTTAGCTGCTGGAAATTTAACAGATGTTAGTTATACTGCTAAATATAAACTTAAAAAAAGATTTGGTAAAATTGCTTATTACTTAGAAACAGTAAAATCAATTAGTAAAGATAAATCTATTAATATTGAAATTAAAACACAAGATAAAATCTTATCAGGTAAATATTTTTTATTTCTAGCAACTAATTCAAGATATTTAGCTTCATTAAAACTTCATAGAAAAAAAAGAATTTATTTAAATGAAGGTAAATTATATGTAACATTAATAAGAAAAACGCATAGATTAGTTAATACAATAGATTTTGGATTATTTATGCTATTAGGAGAACGCTATAAGCATAATATCGAACATTTTGAAACAAATAGTATGATTATCACATCAAAAAATGCTATTCCATATAACACTGATGGTGAATCATTACCTAAATTAAGTAGAATAGAAGTTAATGTTATACCTGAACAATTAGATGTTATTGTTTCAAAAAGAGTATTAAAAAGACATTTTAATTAAATAATAATTGCTTATTTAAGACATACTATATATGGTGATATAAGTGCCAAAATTGTCTAAAATAAGCTTTTTTTTATTTGTAAGTATATATAATTATATTTATCTTAGAAGTATAATTTTTCCATATTTTTATAATAACTATGGAAAAATGGGATTTTTTTATTCTTTTTTCATAATAATTGGAATTGTATTATTATTTATATTATTTCCTTTTAAAAAAATATTAAAATATAATAATTCTTTATTCAAATATTTTTTTAATATTATTATAATAATAGAGTCAGCAATGGGTATTATTTATTGTTCATATTTATTATCTGAAATATTTATACTTAAAAGTAATTTTTATATAATTTTATTTTTTTTAATCTTAAC
>CAZQOM010000135.1:0-2996 GCA_964595145.1 uncultured Anaeroplasmataceae bacterium
AACTTCCGAGATGTAAAATAAACTTAAATTATAAAATGTTAATTATATATTTCCCCTATTAATGAAGGGAATGAAAATTTTAAAATTTAGTGAGTTTTTTAAAGGAGGTTAGGATATGAGTAATTTTAAGAATTACGTTCCAGAGGATTTACATTTGTTTTATGAAATAGTTGGCGAAAAGGCCTATGAAGAAGTGGTTAGATTTTATGGTGGAAGTAGTATTTATATACCTACACTAGAAAGTCATACTAGAAATGAAAGGAATCAAATGATTTATGAAGAATATTGTAAAGGTAGTAGTTTTAAGGAATTAGCACTTAAGTGGGGACTTTCTGTTAATGCTATTAGAAATATTGTTTATAAGATTAGAAAAGAGGAGAAAAAATAGGAGAAAAAACTATATTTTTGAAAAAGCTTTATATTTTTTAATGTTAAGAAAATGTTACTTCTAAAAAGGGGTGATGAGTACTACTATTTATAACATATAAATATAAGGGGTGAGGGAAATGAAATTTAAAGAATTAGCAGTTTTTTTGGTAGTATGTTTAGTCACAAATCTTCCAATGGCTAATCATATTTCATTTGGACTTAACAAACAAGCACAAACTACAGCTAATCTTAATTTAAGAAAAGGTCCAAGCACTACTTCTGGCTCAAATAATAACTGTAGTTGGAACAGGTGGATATAATGTAAATGTCATATTACATGAGAAAAATTCATCTGGCAAATGGCAAGAAACTCTATCTACAAAAGGATTTGTAGGTAGCAACGGTATAGGAACCGCATCAGAAGGCTCTAGAAAAACTCCAGAGGGAGTCTATGGATTTACATTTGCCTTTGGAAATGCATCAAATCCTGGAACTAAGTTTGAATATAGACAAGTAAACGATAATAACTATTGGGTAGATGATCCAAACTCAAAATATTACAACCAATGGGTAGATATAACTACAGTAGATAAAGACTGGGAGTCAGCTGAGAAGTTGTCAAATTACCCAAATTCATATAAATACGCCATAGCTTTAGATTATAATACCAATCCAGTAGTCCCAGGAAAAGGATCAGCATTTTTCCTACATGTTGGAACAAAACAAACAGCAGGATGTGTAGCTGTAGCAGAACAACAGATGGTGGAGATTATGAAGAAATTAGATACTAAAGCTAAGATAGTTATAGTTAAGGATATGTCTTCGATAAGTAAATATTAGTTAGTTTATTCTTATATTATAAACTCTGTAATAAATTAGCATTAATTTATTAATATAGATTATTGATAAATTTTAATGATAGCTATAAAATATATACTATAAAATTATTTGGCTATAATTTGAAATATAACTTTAATTTAGAAAAATAAAGATATTTTATTTATTATTAAAGAATAAAGATACAAATAAAATAGTATTTTCACTAAAAATAAGTTATTATTTTAGTATGAGGGGATGAGTTTATGAAAAAGAAAATTCTTATAGCATTAATAGTATTTTTAATTGTTGGAATAGCAATTTGGAAAATAACTACTAATAAAACATCAAGTGACGTAGATAATACTTCTAAAAATTCTACTGAAGCATCTGATGGTATATCGGGAGAAAATAACTTTAATAATAATTCAAGTTCTGGGAATAGTGTGAGTTCTTCTGGACAAGGAAATATTAATGAAAATGACGATACTTCAACAAACATTTTAAATATATCTTGATTTACTACTTAGCAAGGAACTGCTTCAAAAGATACTAATAAAACTAATCAAAGTTCAGAAGGTATCTCATTACCATATACAATTTCAACAACTGGTATGAAGATAAAATCTATCGGAAAATATTCAGGTGAGTTTGTAGAAGATGGTAGCGATAAAAAAGTTAGTAATATACTTTCGATAGTAGTTACAAATACATCAAATAAGGCTTTACAATATGGTGAAATAAAGCTGAAAGTAAATGAAAACAAAACTGCTATATTTAAGTTAACTAATGTACCTTCAGGAAAATCTGTGTTAGCTATCGAAACTAATTGCATGAAATATAATTCTAGTGATAACTATAAATATGAGGATGCAACTTATGCACATATAGATAGTATGCAAATGAATTCTAACAAGGTTAAAATAAGTACTGCAGATTCTAATATTACAATAAAAAATACTTCGGATAAGGATTTAGGCACAGTATATGTTTATTACAAAAACTTAGATAAGTCAGGTGCATATTTAGGTGGTATTACATATAGAGTTAAGTTTGAGGATGTTAAAAAGGGGGAAACATTATCTCAAAATACTAAGCATTTTTCAAAAGCAAATAGTAAGATTATAATGGTAGATACTGAAAAATAGTTGATAGTTATTTTAAAAATACAGAGAAATTTTAGTAAATAGTTATTATTTAATATGCATTTCAAGATGAATAAGTAGATTTATTAGGCAGATTAGTTTTTATTTTGAATTTATTTGAATAAATAAAAGGAGTTTGTCTAAATTAATCGAATTTATTAGACATAAAGGTTATGTATTTTTAGAATTAATTATAAAAAAATAATTAATAAAGGGGGATTTTAAATGAAAAATCGATTGACAAAATTTTTCACCGTTTTTTTAACAGTGATGTTATGTGTCGGTATGATGCCTGCAACAGGTTCTACAGCATATGCTGCTTCTAAATGGAGTAGTGGAAGTAGTATTTCTAGTTGGTTTACTAATTTGTTTGGCGGATTTAGTAATAATAGTTCTTCTAATAGTGGTTCGAGTCAAGCTGGTGAGAATGATGCTATAAATGGCAATTCTTCAACTGTAGATTTAGAAAAAGCTGGTGAAAGTGGTTCTAATGGTGGTCAAGTAAGTTTGACTAAGACTATTACTCATAATGAAGGCGATAATTATACAATTAAGTTAGAAGCTTATGCAACAGGTGAAGTTAAGACAGAAACAGAAGTTACTGATGTGCCAACAGATGTAGTTCTTGTATTAGATCAATCTGGTAGTATGAATTGGCCAATAACT
>CAZQOM010000136.1:0-2980 GCA_964595145.1 uncultured Anaeroplasmataceae bacterium
AAACATTTTAAAAGAAAATCATCTGGTCAGGTAGTCAGATTTGATCCTGAGAATGAAACACAAATTGATCATTATCATTGGTCTAATCCTACGCCAACAAAAGCAAGTCATAAGTTAACCACGGAATATCTTGATAGATATGGTCGACCTTGTACAAAGAGAGATGATCAACATCACTTAGCACCACTTGATAAAGATTGTCCAAAGGGAGCATATAAGAGGTAACGAAAATGGAAAACAAAATGTTAAAAAAACAAAATTTGCTATTTGAATTACATGAGTCAGAATTCATAGGTTTTACGATTAAGGATAGTGATTTAATTTTCAAAGTTGCTATTAATTGTGGAGTTGAAGAAAAATTAGGTGTTGAATCAGATTTTGCAGAAAAATTTTATATATACGATATTATTTGTCATAAATATGAATTAATTGATAGTAATTACACTGAAGATTTAGATATATTTTTAAAAGATATATTATGTTTTAAAATTGTTGAAGATAAATACCTTTTATCAATTAATATTAATTTCAGTGAAAGCGTAGATTTTTTCTTTGATTGTGATAGTATTGAATGGTTACCTGTTAAATTGGTGACATCTGATGAATTAGATACAATAAAATAAACAAATAAATATAAGGTAAACTAATCTAAATGCATTTAATGAGAATGTTTATATGTTAAGAAGTTTGTGAGTTTAAAAGTTTAAAGTTAGAAATTAAGATTATAATGAAATAAGAAATGAGAGAAAAATGTTATGATTAGTAAGTTTGGAAAATGTATTAGAAATATAAGAGAACAAGAAAATGATTCATTAAGACAAATGGCTATTAAATTAGGTATTTCAGCTGCCTTTTTATCAGCGATGGAAGTTGGAAGAAAGCCTATTCCGGTTGATTATGTTGAAAAAATTAAAAGTATATATAATTTAACTGAAGAACAAGAAGTAGAATTAGAAAATAGTATTCATGAGACTAACGAAAGAGTCCCTATCGAACTTGCTGCTATGAATGAAGCACAAAAAGATATTTCATTAATGTTTGCAAGAAAGATTAAAACTGCTGATGAAGAATTATTAAGAAAGTTAAAGGAAGCATTATTAGATGAAGAAAACTAATCCGTTAAAAATTGTTGAAATTGAAAACTATGCTAATAACTTAAGAAGAGAATTGGATATTCCATCTAATTCTCCTTTTCCAGTTTTAGAGGTAATAGAAAAATTTCACGGTGACGGATTACTTACAATTCAATATTTAGAAGATGATGATCCATTATTAGAAGAGGATACTCCTGTTAAGTATAATCCTATAGATGATTTTATATATGTTAAAATATCGGTTTTAGAGGAAGCTGAAACCGATGAATATAGAGCCAATTTTACATTAGTTCATGAATTCTTTCATTATATACAATGCCAAGCATTAGGATTTACATTTGAAGAAGTTGAATATTGTCCACACTATGTTAGAGCAGAATGGCAAGCAGGTGAATTTGCAGGACAATTATTAATTCTTACAAAATATGTTGATGTGGACGAATATAACAAATTTGAAATTATAGAACATTTTAAAGTTTCAGAAAAATGTGCTGAAACTAGAATAGGGTTTTTTAAAAAAAGAAATCCAGGGAAGAAGGTGAAATTATTACATTAGTATTTGAAGTTTTAAATATTTTAATTACGGTTATTGGACAGTTTTTTATTGCAATAATTAAACTTGTTCCAACATTATTGGAATTAAAGAATTTACCAATTGATATTCTATCTGTTGCATTAGGGGTGCCAGCTTTAGTTGTATCATTTGGTTTGATTGTTATAAAAAAGATTAAAAAGATAGGAGAAGCATAATGTGAACTGGGGATTCGCGATTAAAATTTAATCATAATGAAGCTGATTGTACAGTTATACTTTCAGCTTTTATTATTTTATTTAGTAAAGATTGCCCACCCTCAAGAAGATATATTCTATATTCAACTGGGGTCATTTTATTTAAATCCCATTTGTATCTGTAATTATTATAGTAATCCAGGTAATCATTAATTTCTTGTTTTAGTTTTTCTTCAAAAGATAAATCAGGGCAAAATTTTATCCCCACTCTCAAAACAACATTTTTTGTTGACATTTACAAAAGGTAAATTCTATATTGACATTAATAGTCGTGACATTGTTAGAGTTAAAATAGGATAAAAATAACTAAAACCAGCATAAATTTAAGATTAGAAGGCCAAAAATGAGCTTTCTAACCTTATTTAATTTGTTTAGTTCCAATTAAATGAAATATAATTATTATTGAAAATAATACATAATTATGCTATAATTGTGCCGGAAAGAGGGTGTGATTATGCAAATATTACCAATAAAAGAATTAAGAGATACAAATAAAATTTCAGATTTATGTAACGAAAGTAATGAACCTATTTTTATTACTAAAAATGGATATGGCGATATGGTAGTTATGAGTATTAAGACTTATGAAGAAAAATTTGAAAGAATCGAAATGTATGAAGCTATACTTGATGGTCTTACTAATGTAGAAGAATATAAAACTAGGGATGGTGTAAGTGTACTAAAGGAGTTAAAATCTAAGTATGATTTATAATTTTGAATTTTCAGAATTAGCTATTAATGATATTGATGAGACATTAAATTATATTACAAATAATCTTTGTAATAAAAAAGCTGCTATTGATTTGATGCAAGACATTGAAAAATGTATTCAAAATATTTGTATGTTTCCGATGGCTTATCCCAATTGTAGATATTACTATATTAAAGATGAGTCAATTAGACATACCTTTATTAATAATTACATTTTAGTTTTTAAGATTTATGAAACAAAGATTGTTTTCATTAGATTCAAATATTCTAAACAAAATAAAATATTATAAAATCAAACTATTGTGGACATTTTTTTGTAACAATTGTGCTAATGTTGAGACTGTAACTTTATTATCCCATACGAAAAAATAATATATTCAAGTCAA
>CAZQOM010000137.1:0-2977 GCA_964595145.1 uncultured Anaeroplasmataceae bacterium
TGAATATTATGGTTATAAGGAAATAACTGAATTAATAATACCTTCTAGTGTTACAAAGTTAAAAAATACATTTGTAAATTTTACATCACTTAAAAGTGTTACTATACCAAATTCAGTTAAATCTATTAGTGGTAATACATTTTTAGGATGTTCATCAATTGAATCTATTAGTATACCATTTGTAGGTGAATCTGAAACTGAAAATACTTATTTTGGATATATATTTGGCCAACCATCATATGGAGTTGCATCTGATTATATATCTACTAATTTAAAAGAAGTAATTATTAATGGTGGAACAAAAATAGGTGATAGTTCATTTAAAAATTGTACTAGTATTAAATCAATAACACTATCAGAAACTATAACTTCTTTAGGAAGTTCTGTTTTTGAGGGTTGTAGTAGTTTAACTAGTATTTATATTCCAAGTACAGTTACTGATATTGGTTTCGGTATATTTAAAGGTTGTAGTAATCTTGAAACTATAACAGTTCCTTTTATTGGTCCTAAAATTGATAGCACAGATAAGGCTTATTTAGGTTATTTCTATCAAGGATATAGTGAGTGGAATCATGGTGAAAGTGTAGAAAGTGCTTTAAAAAATGTAATCATATTAAATGATAATGATATTTTGGATAGAGCTTTTTGTGAATGTATTTATATTGAATCAATTATACTACCTAATAGTATAAAAAAAATTGGTTATAATTCATTTGAAGGTTGTCTTAACTTAAATTCTATTTATTATAATGGTAAAAAGGATGAGTGGAATTTAATCATAATTGATTCATCTAATAATGATATTTTAAATAACTTAACAATATATTATTATTCACCTATAAATCTCGGATATAAAAATTATTGGTATTATGATGATAATAAAAATATTAAAATATGGAATTCTAATGAAAATTAAACTTATTTTTTATGATTTATTAAAATTTGATTTAAATTTTAATTTTATGATAAGGCTTTCATTGACAAATTAATTAAATCATTTTATAATAGAAATGAAACATTTTATTGATTAAATATTAAACAGAAAGAGGTATTGATAGAATGAAAAAGTTTGATGTTTTAACAAAAATTTCAGAAGTAGGAGTAGTAGCTGTTGTAAGAGCAGAAAGCACTGAACAAGGTATGAAGATTTCTGAAGCTTGTATAAAGGGTGGAGTTAATTCTATTGAAGTAACTTATACAGTTCCTGGTGCAGGTGAAATCATTGCAAATCTTTCAAAGGCTTATTCAAGTAATCCTGATGTATTAATCGGTGCTGGTACAGTTTTAGATAGTGAAACTGCAAGAGCTGCTATTTTAAATGGTGCAAAGTTCATTGTTTCACCTTGTTTTGATGAGGATGTAGCTAAGCTTTGTAATAGATATCAAGTTCCTTATGTTCCTGGTACACAAACAGTTAGAGAAGTTAAAATGGCTTTAGATGCTGGTTGTGATGTTATTAAATTATTCCCAGGAGATATTTTAGGACCTAGATTTGTTAAAGATGTTAAAGGACCACTTCCTTATGCAAATTTAATGCCATCAGGCGGTGTTGATGTAGATAATATTGCTGATTGGATTAAGGCTGGTGTTGTTGCAGTATCTGCTGGTTCATCAATGACTGCTGGTGCTAAAAAAGGTGATTTTGAAGCTGTTACTGCTATGGCAGCTAGATTTGTTGAAGAAGTTAAGAAGGCTAGAGCTAGTAAGTAAATATGGAAAAAATATTAACGTTTGGTGAAATAATGATGAGGCTATCAACACCTGATTATTCAACAATTAACCAAACACATTCCTTTATGGTTAATTATGGTGGAGGAGAAGCAAATGTTGCTGTTGCATTATCTCATATGGGTCATAAAACAGCATTTATTTCTAAACTTCCACCTAATCAATTAGGTGACGGTGCTATTACACATTTACTTTCACATGGAGTAGATACTAAATATGTTGTTAGAGGTTCATCGACAATAGGTATATATTTTCTTGAAACAGGTTTTGGTGGTAGACCTTCAAAGGTTATTTATAATCGTAAGCATTCAGCTGTTACTAGAATAACTGAGGATGAATTTAATTGGGATGAAATTTTTTCTGATGCTACATGGTTTCATTTAAGTGGTATTACTCTAGCATTAGGAGAAAGAGTTAGAAGAGTTGCATTAAGAGCATGTAAGGAAGCTAAAAAATATGGTGTTCCTGTTAGTTTTGATTTCAATTATCGTTCTAAATTATGGACTGTTGATGAAGCAAGACCAATATATAAGAAATTTATGGATTATGTTGATATTGTTTTTGCAAGTTTTTATGACGCAAATACAATATTAGAAATTCCATTAGATGATGATTTTACTGGAACAACATTATCCGAAAAAAGAAGAAATGTTTTTCCTAAAATGATTAGAAAATATAATTTGAAATATATATTTGGCACTGATAGAGTAGTATATTCAGCAACAGAAAATTCATTGGCAGGCTATTATTTCAAACTTGAAAAAGATAATTTAAGTTGGGAATTAACAGAACCTATTAGATTTAATATCTATGATAGAATAGGCGGCGGTGATGCTTTTGCATCTGGTGTTATTCACGGGCTTTTAAAGAATTTTTCTAACCCTGCTTATGCAGTTAGATATGGATTAAATGCTTCTGTTTTAAAACATACTATTTATGGTGATGCATTAGTTTTATCATGTGAAGATATTGAATCATTTATGGCTGCAAATGGTAGTGCAGAAGTTGTAAGGTAGGTATATTATGATAGTAGGTAAATTAAAAGATCTTAGTCGTTATAAAGGTATACATAAAAATATCGATACTGCTATAGATTATGTTTTAAATAATGATTTATTAGCTTTACCTAAAGGAAAGACAGAAGTTGATGGTAAAAATGTTTATATTAATCGTGATACTTATGTTGCTAAACCTTTAGAGGAATGCTTTTTTGAAAATCACGAGCATTATTTAGATTTACAAATAGTGC
>CAZQOM010000138.1:0-2877 GCA_964595145.1 uncultured Anaeroplasmataceae bacterium
ATCGCATTTGCGTATGAATTCCCTATAATCCTCAAGTCCTTTTAATTGATACGGCTCATATTTGTCACTTACGTATTGATCGAGTATCTTTTCTCTTTCTGCGTCAATTCCTTGATTGACATACCTGATGTTGAACAAATAATCAAATACATCATCGCTGGTTATGATACGGCTGTCTCCGGGAGAAAGCTTTCCAAACGCCATTGTATAACTGCAACCTCGAACATAATCCTCAAAGAAGTTACTCCTATTAAAGACGGCTTCCCGAGAAAGATGCAGTCGTTCTGCAATGATGTTCAGCAGTGTTGTTTTGCCGCTCCCGTTCCCACCGTAAAAAATCGTAAGAGGCTCAAACTCGAGCTGCGGCATAGTTCGGTAACGAAAGATATTGAATGGATATCGCGTTGTATAGCAGGTTTCTTTGATCGTGCCGAGAATGCTTTCTTCTTGTTCTCGGCTCAAAATCGTAAAGCTTTTTAAGTAAATCACATTTTACCATCTCTCCTCACAGCGGGAAGCTGCTGTATAAAACTTCATGCACTAAGGCATACCGCGAAATGCGGCAAAAGCACAGTGCACGAAGTTTTGCGGGTGCCCCGAGGGAATGAAAAATAGCACAACACCTGTATATTTGTCTGGACAGGGTACCGTGCTTTAGCGCGATCTCCTGCTGTTCACCGGCGTTGACTGCTCCCTTTTTCGCCGGTATTTCAGGAGTGAAGGCCTGTAACCGTACTTCGGCCTTCATGGAAGTTTTTTCGCCCGACTTGCCGTACACTAAGATCGCCCATACCATAAAACAGGAGCGAACATAACCGATAACCGTTCAAAATAACCGGTCTCCATGGCTGAACCTTAAACGCGGATGGAGACCTTTTGTTCTGTAAATAAGCGGCAGTCAGAGCAACGGAACACAGTCACAGAGGAAACGCAAAGAGTTCCCGCTGATTCACCGCATCCAGCGCCAGCTGGGCGCGGGTCAGCTCGTCGGCGGCTTTTTCGTAGTCCACCTCCACCGCTGCAATGTCATAGTTGGCATAGGTGTAGTCAATGATATTGGACTGCCGCCCATATTGCTCCGCCACACGCTCCTTCGGCAGCCGCTCTTTCATGTCAAACAGCTTGCTTTTTCGCCGGGTAAGCTGAGGAATGTAGACCAGCATCTCGTCCACAGTCATATTAAATCCATCAACGAGCTGGCTTGTGTTAAATCGGTTGATGGCGTGCTTGAGCTGGCGGATCGCCCGCTCCAACTCCGCCAGACGAGTCTGCGTTTCCCGGTAGTCATAGGCAGGCCTTACGGACGCGATGTCCTCGCCCATGGCCGCCCGGAACTCTCGGCTGCGTTCCTCACGGCTCAGCAGGGCGGTATATTCGTCATTCAGCTTCTTCAGCAGCTTGTTCGCCTGTGCGGATGTACCATTCATATCTGAATCCTCCCTTTCATCTGTACGGTTTTCAATGGTCGGTGCAAGTATAGCAAATGCCCCTGTACAAAAGTCTGTACAGGGGCGTTTGCTTGCAGATCTCATTCCCGCCAGTTTGCTACCGGGAACGTTTTGTAAGTCTCACGAAATTCATGTAACTGCTGATGCTCGACTTCCTCGCAGTTTGGGCATACCTCATACGCGCAGATAAGGTTTTCAAAGCCTTCGATTTGAAAAATCGCCCGGCCGCCGCGGTGATTTTTTCCGGAGCTGAATCCATAGCGCAGGTATTGTCCCAGCCGCTGGCGCAGTCCCCGTCTGCCACCGGCTTTTCCAATGTAAAGGATGCCGGAAGCGCGTGACTTATCATACTTTTCCTGCAATTCAGAAATGGAATATGCATCATTGGGATGATTTTCAATGCGTTCTTTGAACGTGATCTCCATGCCGTCAGGGATCAAAATGCGGTAAATGCCGGACTCTGTCGGCAGGTCCGAGTGGTCGTTCCACAGCTCTTTCAGGGTTTTGCGTTCCATTCTGCCGCCTCCTTGTACCGGTAAGGGTTCTGCTTCAGGCTCTCCACTATCTCATCCCGCAGCCATGCCGGTTCCACGATCTCCGCATGGGGCAGGAATTGCAGCGCCCAGAACCGAACGCCCCGGGGCGGCGCGGTCAAAACGGCGGTGAAGGTCTGCGCATCCCGCTCCCGGAGCTGAATGTCCGTTCCAAACCGGTCGATCACGTCATCTAAGATCGCATGGTCGCAGTGCATCACAATACGCTCCGGCTTGCCCACAAAGGCATAGACGGCATCCTGCGCCTCCTGCTTGTCGGCGCGGGACGCATCACAGGCTTCCTCCAAAAGCCGGATGTCCTTCATGCGGTCGATACGGTAGAGCCGGGTGTGGGGGTCATGGTCGGGAACACAGATCAGGTAGTAATGCTCATTCATGTAGATCATCTCAGAGGGACTGAGGACATAGCTGTTGGTCTCATGCTGCCGCTTGTCCAGACCGTAATGCAGATAGGTGAGACGAACCTTTTTTCGCAGAGAAATGGCTTCGTCCAGCTGTTCAATGTTCCAGAACACCTGTCGATTCCCGGTCTTGTGTCTCTGGCGGGAGATGGTCAGATGGCGGTACTTTTTCCGCTGATGGATGCTGAGCTGCTTTTGCAGCTTCTGGACCAGCTGCTCCGTCTGCTTGGCTGGGATAAATGGGAAAGAGTACACGGCATCGGTCAGCAAAAGGACCTCCGACTGCTCCAATTCGCGGCTGCGAAGATAGTAGCCGACACCGTTGTCCTCATACATGGAAATGTCGTAGCCTAATTCCAGCAGTAGAGCCGCCGCACCGTAGACTGTGCGGCGATCCGGCTTCATGCCGTAAAGGGTCTGCATTTTGGAAAGGACCTCTCGCATGGGCAGGATGTGCTCCGCATCGGAGTATTC
>CAZQOM010000139.1:0-2864 GCA_964595145.1 uncultured Anaeroplasmataceae bacterium
TTTTGAGTAAGCATACATAAAAAATATGTTTGATCTTTATTATCATCAACACCTCTTAATAAATAGCTTTTATCATCTAAATGCTTAACTCTAGCATAATGTCCCATTGCAATAAAATCAGCACCTATAGATTCAGCTTTCTTTAGAAATGCATTAAATTTAATATATTTATTACACATGATATCAGGATTAGGAGTTCTTCCCTTTTTATATTCATTTAAAAAATATGTAAAAACACTATCCCAATATTCTTCAATAAAATCTATTCTATGTAATTTGACATCTAATTGTTGAGCTACTTTTAAAGCATCTTGAAAATCTTTTTCTTGAGGACATACATCTTCATTTAAATCTGGATTACCTAAAATATCATTATTAGTTAAAGAATCCCAGTTTCGCATAAACATTGCTTCTACATCATAGCCTTCATCTTTTAAAACCTTTAATGCTACACTAGAATCAACACCACCAGATAAACCTAAAATAACCTTTCCCACTAAAATCACCTCACGTATAACAATATTTTAGCATATACTTTAATAATAATCTAGAAAAGAGTTAATTTTTTTTGTATAATATATGTTGGTGATATTATGCAAAACGAAAACGAACATACTTATGATAATGGATTTCATCCGAAAGAAGTTAAATTAAAAGAAGATTATATATTTTATAATCAAAATATATTTTTTAGATTTTTTTCATATCTAACTATATTATTTTCTAGATTATGGTTGATATTTCCAAGAATATTTATGGGTGTTAAATATATTGGTAGAAAAAATAAGAAAAAAGCTAAAGGTGCTATATTTGTTGCAAATCACATTCATCCTTTAGATGCATTCTTCTTAGCATCAGCACATTCTGGTAAAAAAATATATGTTACAATGCTTCAAAGTAATTTAGGCTTTGGATTATTTTCTAAATATATAAGAATAACTGCTGCAGTACCTATTCCTACTGAAAGAAATCAACTTAAAAGATTTAACAAAGCTACAGAAGAAATATTAAAAAAAGGTAAAAATATATTAATATATCCTGAAGCAGCACTTATGCCATATTGTGATCATATTAGAAACTTTCTTCCTGGAGCATTTCATTATGCAGTATCATTTAATACTCCAATTATTCCTTGTTGTTTTACATTTCATAAACCTAAAGGATTACTTAAATTATTTAGAAGAAAAAAACCTACAATTCATTGTAATTTTTTAGAACCTTATTATATTAAACAACAAGAAACCAGAAGAGAAACTATTGATTATACTACTAAAGAAGTTCATCAAATAATTGAAGAATATTTTATAAAAAATAGTGATTATTTTTATAAAGATGGAAAGAAAATTGAAAAATAGAATCAATTTTCTTTTTTTCTTGTAAAAAACTATGCAATGTATTAAAATATCAATTTGTGAGGTGTTATATATGTTATGCTTAATAATTGTTGGAATAACAATTATCTTAATTGTTACTTCTATTTTATTTTATCCAACATTAAAAATCAAATCATATCAAATTGGTACATACTGGCTTATAGCGTTAATAGCTTCTATCTTACTGATTATATTAAGAGAAGTTTCTATTGATAATATAGTAGCAAATTTCACTGCAAACACTAGTGTAAATCCTATTAAAATATTAGTTTTATTTATTTCAATGACTATACTTTCAATTTTTTTAGATGAAATAGGCTTCTTTAAATATATTGCAGTTAAAGTATCAAAAAGATTTAACAATCAAATAAAATTATTCTTTTGTTTTTATTTCTTAATATCATTTTTAACTGTTTTTACATCTAATGATATAATAATATTAACTTTTACACCATTTATATGTTATTACGCCAAAAATACAAAAATAAATCCTATACCTTATTTAGTATTAGAATTTGTTGCAGCAAATACATGGAGTATGTTTCTAATTATTGGTAATCCTACTAACATATATTTAGCAAGTGCTATGAATATTGATTTTATAACATATATAAAAAATATGATATTACCAACAATAGCTGCTTCTACTGTTTCTTTATTAATTTTATTTATATTATTTTATAAAAAATTAAAAACACCAATGGAAAATTTTAGTGAAAACTCATCATTTCCTAATAAATTTTTAACAATATTAGGATTGTTTCATCTTATTACAACAACTATTTTACTTGCAATATCAAGTTATATCGGATTAGAAATGTGGATTATAACAATCACTTTTGCAACTAGTTTATTAATTATAGCTTTAATATATTTGTTAATAAAAAAAGAAAAAACTAATATTTTAAAACAAACTTTATTAAGAGCTCCTTGGAGCTTAATACCTTTTGTTATTTCAATGTTTATAATTGTATTATCACTAAATGAACAAGGTATAACAAAACAAATTGAAGAATTTTTAAATACATTGCCAGTTATATATTCTTATGGCATATCAGGAACTATAATTGCAAATCTAATTAATAATATACCAATGAGTGTATTATTTTCTAATTTATTAACAAATAGTTCATCACAAGCAATATATGCAAGTATTATTGCATCTAATATATCTGCATTTATTACTCCTATAGGTGCTTTAGCTGGTATAATGTGGTTAAAAATGCTTAAAACATATGATATAAAATTTAGTTATAAAAATTTTTTATATTATGGTATGATTATAGGAATACCAACACTATTAATTGCTTTAACAGTTTTATTAATTTAATTATCTTTTATTACTATATTAAAAAGGAGCAACTTATTAAGTCACTCCTGAATTTCTTTTCTTGTTAAACACAAATTTCGGTTAGTCCAACTTTTGGGGTTAAGTACACGGTAGTTGGTATTTTAGTAGTAGAGATTAGACTCCCCCTACCCCTAGGTATT
>CAZQOM010000140.1:0-2846 GCA_964595145.1 uncultured Anaeroplasmataceae bacterium
TTCTTTAGAAAAAATGATGAATATAGGAACAATGCTTATAGTAGCTCATAGATTATCAACTGTTCAGCATGCTGATAATATTATAGTACTACATAAGGGTAAAATAATGGAAATGGGTAATCATCAAGAATTACTTGCTAAAAAAGGATTATATTATAATCTTTATGAATTACAATATAAGTAGGTGTATGATAATGAAAAAAAAGCATATAATAATTATAGTTTTATCAATTTTAATATTAGCAATTACTATATTTTTAATATGCTTTTTTAATATACCTAGAATTAAATATAATTATGATAAAAATTCTGATTATTATTATGTATCTAAAGTTTATGGAAATTCTAGTTATTATGAAATAGTTGATGATATAAATGGTAAGCCTGTAAAAAAAATAAATTCAAGAGTTTTTATGAATAAATCTAATTTAAAAAAAATAAAATTAGGTAAAAATGTAGAAGAAATTGAAAGATTAGCATTTTTAGATTGTCATAATTTATTAGAAATTAATTTAGATAATGTTAAAATAATAGGCAGAAATGCATTTGAAAATTGTAACAGTCTAAATAATATTACTCTTAATTTAAATCAAATTTTAGGTGGAACATTTATGGGATGTACTAGTTTAGAAAATATAACTCTAAATAATATTATTTCAATTGGGAGCTATGCTTTTGCTTATACAAATATTAATGAAATTAGTATTCCACAAAGTTGTATATTAGTAGCTAGTAATAGTTTTTATAAATGTAATAATTTAAAGAAAATATATATATTTAATATAAATTTATTAAATGATAGCTATTTAAAATCATTAAATAATGTTGATATTATATTTCAAAATTAATATTTTCTTTTAAAAAAAACATTATTATGCTATAATTAATTGACTTAGGAGGTCTTATAATGAAAAATTTTGAAATAATATCAGATGGTGCATGTGATATCGCAAAAGATGATGTTGCTAAATTAGGAATAAAAGTAGTACCATTTTATGTAGCATTTGATGAACATAAATATTTAAAAGAAGGTATAGATTTTACATCTAAAGATTTTTATCAACAATTAATTGATAATCCTGATGTTTTTCCTAAAACATCTATGCCTACAGTAGATGATTATCATAAAATATATCAAGAAGCTTATGATAATAATAAAGATATTTTATGTATAACTATTTCTAAAAAATTTAGTGGTTCTTTAAATTCTGCCCTTATGGCAAAAGATATGTTTTTAGAAGAACACAGTGATGCAAGAATAGAAATAATTGATTCAACTATGTTATCTTGTCCTCAAGGATTATTAATTAGAGAAATAGTTAGAATGAAACAAAATGGTCTATCACTAGATGAGATTATTATAAAATCTAATGAAATAAAACAAACAGGTCGTTGTTATTTTACTATAAATGGCTTATCATATTTAGAACATGGTGGTAGAATTGGTAAACTTACAACTGTTGTTGGTAATTTCTTAAAAGTTACACCACTTATTATTGGTAAAGAAGGAGAAATTCAATTTGGTGGTTTAGCATTATCAAGAAAACGTGCAATAATGAAAATTTTAGATAAATTTAAATCTGTTTTAGTTAAACATAATTTAAATATCAACGATTATTTAATAGAAGTAGGATATGGATATTCTTATGAAGAAGGAATAGATTTAGCTAAAAAATTTGAAGATATGTTTAATCATAAAATAGAATTATTTGATCAAATAGGAGCTACTATTGCAGTACATACTGGTCCTCATCCAATAGGTATTGCATTTATAAAAAAATATGATAGATAAAAGGAGGTTTTTATGAAACAAAATATAAAAAAAATACTTCCCAAATTATTATTATTTTTATTATTTTCAATAGTAGTAATAATTGTTATTTTTTCAATGAATGATATAAAAGATATAGGTGAAGTATTAAAAAATATTAAACCTATTTATTTATTAATAGCTTTTATATTCTTATTGTTATATATGTTTTTTTACCCACTTTCTTTATATATATTAGGTAGAAGTAAAGATAAAGAAAATATAAAATTCAGGGATTCTTTAATGATTGGTTCTATTGAATATTTTTTTAATGGTATAACACCTTTTTCATCAGGTGGACAACCTTTCCAAGTATATGCATATAAAAAAATAGGTGTTAGCTTACATAAAGCTACAGGTATAATATTAATGAATTTTGTTATATCTCAAATGGCTATAGTAATATTATGTATAATTTCATTATTCTTTTTTAATCAATTAACAAATAATACTTTATATTTACAAATAATGATTATTGTTGGTCTTGTAATAAACATTTTAATATTTTTATTATTTTGTTCTGTAGGTATTTCTAAAACAATTAGAAGATTATTAACAAAATTTGTAAGCTTTATATTAAATCTTAAAATATTTAAAGGGAAATTAACTAAACATATATCAGCTTTTGATGAATATTGTGAAGGTGCTCAAAATACATTTAAATCATTATTTAATCAAAAACTAAAATTTCTATTATGTATAATATTTAAACTTACTGGTATGGTTTGTTATTATATAATTCCATTTTTTATTTTACTTTCACTTGGTATTGATGTTAAAATGAATCAATTATTAGTAATAATAGCTATGACTACATTCTCTATTGCGATGACATGTTATATTCCAACACCAGGAGCTACAGGTGGTATTGAATTTGCGTTTAGAAGTCTTTTTATAACTATAATTCCAACTTTAAGTGCATCTATGGCTACATCTGGATTATTGTTATGGCGTTTTATTACATATTATTTTTTAATGCTTATAAGCTTTATAATATATGTAATATTTGAACAAATTACAAATAGAAGAAATAAAA
>CAZQOM010000141.1:0-2788 GCA_964595145.1 uncultured Anaeroplasmataceae bacterium
GCTAAGCCGTTTCCAAAAGATGTAACGAGCATGCTAGACGCAAGCAGCAAACTTACAATCTTTTTTCTGATTTGATTTTTAAATACTTTTTTCTTCATTACTTTTCCTCCTTTTTTCGGAGTTCATTCTATCTTATTTTTTCGTACAGCGCAAAACAAATTTTTCCATAAATCCTTACTTTCATTGCATCCCAAAAATCGAACACATACGATTTTGGATTTTTTCACTTTCTTTTTTGTGCATTTCCTACAATCTTATTTTAGCTTTTAGATTAATTTTATATTTTTTTTGCATTTTTATGTTTTTTTTTACATTTTATATTGTCCAAAATATTTGCACAAACTTTTCTTCTAATTGGCTGTTAAAAGGTACAAACAAAAATACGACCCCCATCGAGGTCGTATTTCCTTTACATTCTTAACTATTTCCACTTTGTTTTTGTAGGCAAGCCTTTCTTTTTGAACAACTTCTTATATACTTTCTTCTTTCCTGCTGGAACTTTTACAGTAATCTTCTTTGCTACTCCCTTAAATGCTCCTGCACCTACAGAAGTAAGGCTCTTTGTTTTAATCGTCACCTTTTTCAGATTCTTAGCACCAAAGAATGCTTTTGCACCAATCTTCTTTACATTCTTTCCAATCACTACACTCTGCAATGTTTTATCATTCTTCCAAACATTCGCACCAATTGCAGTTACTTTATAAGACGCTCCGTTAATCTTTACGGAAGCTGGTACAGTGACTGTTTTCTTTTTGCTTACTTTCTTTGTTAAGGTAACGGTCTTTGCTGATGCGTTGCTGATTTTGTACTTATAATTTCCAACCTTATGTACACTACCTACCGTTTCTTCTTTCTTTTCATCCTCTGTCTTTTTTTCTTCTTCCCCTTTCGTAGTTCCTGCCTTGTCTCCAATCTTGAATTCTACAGTATTACTGGTTCCTTTATAATTTCCAAGACCTGTCACAAGAAGTTTCATAGTTGTTTCATCCTCACTGACTTTAGAAACCTTAAAATCGTCCTTTTCTGTTAAAATCTGATTTCCCAGTTTCACCTCTAATTCCGGAATTGCACCTGCTTGTATGTCTGTCTTGGCAGTTACTGAAATTTTTGCAAAACTTGCTTTTTCAAAGGTTGCAGAAATAGAATGTGACTTGCTTATATTAGAAAATGTATAAGATGTAACATTTCCCACGCTCTTTCCATCTACAACCACATCAGACACCATGTATCCCGCATCTGGTGTAATAGAATATACTGCATCTTCACCTTTGATTACAGACTTTTGTCCCTTTCTTGTAATGGTTCCGCCAACTCCTACAGATGCACTTACTGGTACAAGAGAAACTGCCTTATTCTCCACAGTTACTGCTGCGTTATCACAATTAGTAAAGGCTGCACTTCCCTGATTTTGCTCTACTTCAATGGAGTTTCCATTTCCTACTCCTGAAACTTTTATACTCTCTTTATCCATAAGTGCGGAAGACTCTAATGTAACAGAGTAACTCTGTCCGCTTGCTGGTGTAATACTACATTCATTTTCTCCTGCAAAATCTTTCAAATCAATTCTTACCTTTTTTGATTCTGTTGTAGTTGTAATACTTCGCTCTGTTCCAATAACAGAAACGCTAAATTTACTTGTTCCACTTGTATTTTCAATATTATAGGAACCATCTGGCAAATATACTTTCTATGGCTCATCTGTTGAAGTATCTTCATCCGAAAAACAGAGATAAAGGTCACTTCTCTTGGTATATAGTTGCCCATTTTTCACCTGTGCCAATGCACTTCCAGATTCAGAGTAAATCGTATAACTATCTACGTCACATCCCACTAAAATTTATGAACTGTAACAATCACTGGAACTTTTCTCCCATGCACGAAGTATATTTTCATATGTATAGTAGTAAATCCAAATATCTGTCACATCATTTCCACACTCTTCTGTTCCGTTGATTTTATAACTCCATCCATTGATTTTTCCATTGTTGTCTCTTGTAATGGAAATGTATTGTTCTTCCTTTGTATAATTTGGATCGTAAATATAAATCTTACTGTCATCAATCTTGTAAGCAACTACAGCATGACCGGAAGTCTGTGAATGGATAGACAAGATCACAGGCATTCCTGCTCCCTCTTGTGTTGCTGTGATTGCTTCTTCCAACGCATCTAAGTTATCTTTATTATTACTATTATCCTGAGAAATTTCATTTTCTCTCTGTGCAATTTGCAATGTCTCAATAAATCGCGTAAGACTAATTCTTGATTTTGTACTAACATCTTTGCATGACAAGTCACTATTCTTTGCAGCATCTTTTCCAAAATCATAAAGTTCAACGCCATCTCCATCTATATCAAGCATCAACGCAGTTGCTGACATTCCAAAACAACTTCCACCCCAATCCGGCCATTCCTGATACATATTTTTCGCTTTTCCATTCTTTCCATATAAATACTGGAACACACTTAATGGAATACGATATGGATTAGAATATCCATATGCGGAACGGGAATTCAAAAAGTTGTAATGTAAAGAATCAAAGCTAATATTCTGCTTGGTACTTACCCAATGAGCATACAATTTCATTTCTCCTGTGGAATTTACTACCATATCTTCTGTAATAATTTGTCCACTGGATTTCTCTGTGTACCATCCAATAAAACTATATCCACTTCTTGTTGGTTCCGGTAATTCTCCATATGTACCTTGTGCATACACAATTTTATCACCTGAGCCCCCCCCTATACTTCCTCCATTTCCATCAAAGGACAGTGGAAGGGAATTTTCAAT
>CAZQOM010000142.1:0-2775 GCA_964595145.1 uncultured Anaeroplasmataceae bacterium
AGAAAAACCGATAAAGAGAAATTCGCCGGCGCAGAGGCTACATACACTATCGAAGCTCTCATGCACGACGGCAAGGCATTGCAGGCCGGCACCAGCCACTATTTCGGCGACGGCTTTGCCAAGGCGTTTAATATCACCTATCTCGATAAGGACAACAAGCTCAAAAATTGCTATCAGACCTCGTGGGGCATGTCAACCCGTATAATCGGCGGTATCATAATGACGCACGGCGACAACAGCGGTCTTGTTCTGCCGCCGGCAGTCGCTCCCATACAGGTTATGGTAATTCCGATCGCTCAGCACAAAGAGGGCGTTATCGATAAAGCGACCGAGATATACGAAAAGCTCAAAAAGATAGTCCGTTGCGACATCGACACCACCGACCAAAGCCCCGGCTGGAAATTTGCCGAATACGAAATGCGCGGCGTTCCGCTTCGCCTCGAAATCGGCCCCCGCGACATTGAAAACAATGCCTGCGTGCTCGCCCGCCGCGACAACGGCGAAAAGACGGTTGTCAGCCTGGACGAATTGGAAACCGTCATTCCGCAAATGCTGGAAACCATCACTAAGGCAATGTACGAAAAGGCTCTTAAGCGCCGTGAGGACATGACCTACGACGCCTCGAATTTGCAAGAGCTCAAGGCTACGGCCGCCGAAAAGCCCGGCTTCATTCGCGCTATGTGGTGCGGTGACTTGGAATGTGAGCTCAAGCTCAAGGAGGAATGCGACGTCACCTCGCGCTGCATGCCGCTCGACCGTCAACACGAAAAAGGCACCTGCGTTTGCTGCGGCAAGCCCGCCGATAAGCTGGTTTACTGGGGCAAAGCATATTAATTTGCAAATATTGTTCTAAAAAGTAAAAGGTACAGCGTTTTGCTGTCGGCGACATAAATGTATACTGCCAACAGAAATGCAAACAAAAATTCGCATATCACTTTTTCAAGTAATATGCGAATTTTTTGTTAATTTTTCAAATGTCCTAGACAACATGTTAGCATTTATGTGGATAAATGACATTTTTATGCGGTTTTAAGAGTTAAAATTTCCGAATAATATAAAACCATTACTTTGTTCGAAAATGAGGTTTTATTTTCTGTAATAGGGTCAGACATAATAAGGATTCGGTTTAAATAAAAGTACTATAAAATCGATTATTACGCCAACCCCTAAAATCCCCATAGTGAATAAATATAGAATGCCCATACCGTTTTTGCCCTCATAGAATTTATGAGCACCAAAACAACCTAAAAATATACATAGCAAAAGAGCGAGCCATTTGTTTTTTACTCTGTGGCCAACTTCAATACCTGTGACATTAGAGTTTTTGTTAACATTGGTATTAGTATTTGTATTATTTATAACTACTTGAGGTTTCGATTATTTTTGTACAGTATTAAAATTTTGTGTTGCTACACCACACAAAGGGCAAATAATCGCATCGTTATCAATTTCTTTTCCACATTTTGAACAATACATTATGTTCCTCCTATTTTAATGAAAACCAAATTGTTTCTTTAGTATCTTTATCGGAATAATAGGTAATTGTAAAATAATCTGCTGATTGTCCCTCTGCAATTTCATCTTTTTGTAACGGAATGTAACATTCAGTGCTTCCTCCGCTATACAATTCAACAAACTTAAATCTTGAAGGATCTATATACCATGAATAATAACCTCCGGCTACAAAATTACTAGTTACAATATTTGAATTATATATCATATCTCGAAAGCTACATGCATCATTTTTGTTATATGATAAAAGCGTTACATTTGCATTTATATACCAGCGCTCACTGTCATAAGTGTAATAGCTATCATCAAATTTCTTTTCCATTTCAACCGGACTCATGACTGAATTTATAGTAAATTCATATGTTCCCGTAGATGATGTTGCATCAAAATCCCACGGATTCCAGAATGTTATCGTTACTTTATCTCCGAATTTATATGGATGTTCACGAGTTCCATCCCTAATTTGGGAGATATCAAAATTTGCATTTTTACTAATAAGAACAGATTTTGTTATTGAATCCCAATTAACATAATAGCCAAATGCCTCCGCAACATATCTTGCCGGAGCAAGTGTTCTTCCGTAAATTATAACAGGAGTAACATCCATTTCAGAAGCGGTATCGTTTATATAATATGTTGTGCGATTCAATGTCATTTTTACAGTTGTATTGTCTTTTGTACTGATTGCAGTTTGAGTTGCCTCATCCCAACTGACAGTTGCTCCCATTGCCTCGAAAATTGCCCTAATTGGCACCATCGTTCTACCGTTTATTGTTTGAGGTAGAACATCAAAATTAATCTTGCGACCTTCGAGATAAACTGTTATTCCTTCATCTGCGACGGACAAGCAAATTAACGAAGACATTACTAAGACTACTGTAATTAAGAGCGAAATAATTTTTTTCATTTTCAAAATTCCTTTCGTAAAATAAATTATTGCATTTTCCAATTCACAGACCAATGACAGATTCCCTCCTCCCGCAATTTATTTGCAAATTAAAAAATGCGACACCGGAGTGTCGCACAAAAAAATGCAAACTCCGTGCCGCCAAGCTATCCATTTATCAAATTAGACTTCGTCCTTTTCTCTAACTGGAGGAACCTGCATTTTTTTACAAATTCTTATTGTTAGAGAAAAAGGGCAAACTATCCCCTAGGAACATGGTACAAAGTCTAAAAATTTATTCAAATAGCTTGGCATAAATATTATATCACAATTCTTTTCTAATTGCAATAGTTTATATCTAAAAATATTTATTTTAC
>CAZQOM010000143.1:0-2734 GCA_964595145.1 uncultured Anaeroplasmataceae bacterium
GGGAAGGAATCCTATTTCATGTATATTGTTATAATGTACAACCAGGAATTGTGATTGATCTTTCAACGGGAGAAAGTACATTAGAAGAAAAAATTGTTTATGCAGAGGAAGTTTCAGAAATGGTATGGATTCCTCGTTCCGGAAGTAAATATCATAGTAATGCCGGCTGCAGTAATATGAAAAAGCCAACGCAGGTTAGCATAGAGCAGGCAGTAGATTTGGGATATGAGCCGTGTAAGAAATGTTATTGAAGACCTATTCCATATGGATTTGTTTTAATCTGGATGAAAGAAGAAGGAATCAAAGAAGGAATTAAAGAAAGTAAACGAAATATGGTGCGTGAGATGTTGCTTGATCACCAGGAATATGCATTGATCAGAAGATATGCTGATGTGACGGATGAGGAAATCAAACAAGTTGAAGAAGAACTGTTAGTGAGAAAATAAGTTTAAAAGAAAATCTAACTGCGATTTCTTTTCTAACGATATTGATTTTCGGCATAATATAATCATAGAATAATAATTTATCCAATCCTATACCTTGGAAATCAAACGATACCGCTATTTTTGAACTTCGAAAAGCAATAGAATAGCTTATGACGGAGGTGGAGCAGAAGTGCTTCATCTCTTTTTTAGGTAAAATATTGGAAGCTCGTTACGAAAGATATAAAGATTCCAAGGATGAATATTAAAATGAGGTATGCAAAAAGAATTTGACATTTGTAGGTAAATATTGTATCTTAATGTCAGATGAAGCCGTGAGAATTTTATGCAGCGATGCTGCGTAGGAAGCCGGGTGGGAATCCCGCACAGGAACGCTACTGTGATAAGACAAAAAGCAGAAGTCCATTGCCGATTGTTTTTAAGTCAGATACGTTCTCAGGACTGATGTACAGCACTCCACGGATTCTGGGGGTACAGTGATCTGCAGTATGGTCATGTCGAAGAATCCGGCATGGCTTTTTTAGTGCTGGTGATGATAACAGTTCAGCCAACAAGGCACAGTCCGCTGCATACGCAGCTTACGACTGTGCCTTATGGCAGATCGCCATATGCCAAATACGAAAAACAAATGCTTATATCCAAGTATGACGCATTTGCTTTCGTATCTGGCGCATGACTGAACTGTTAATAAAATTAAATACAGGGTCGAAGAAATGGCTCGGGTACAGAAAATAAGCAACAGTAGGAAGGTACGTGGAATTCGTACACAGGGTAAAGCGCTCCCGTTAAAGTCGGAACTCGTTCTGTACCTGTGAAAAAGTTAAATAATTCGCTTATATATTATTTGCTAGGTGACAAAAAGATGCTCTTTTCGTGAAAAAATGAGATTTTTCGCGGGGGGGGTATTTTTTGTTGCCTTTTTTCGTGGAAAAATATAGAAATTCTGTCAACTTAACCGAAAAGACTGAATAATCACTATAATTTTCTGGATTCTTGTAGGAAGAAGATCACTGTACTGTACACATCTGCCGGCGGAACCAGCCGGGATAAAAAAGCAGGGTTACAGAGCAGACCGGATCAGCTGCCTCGGTTGACCGGACTGCCTGTAAGCGCCTGCGAGAACAAAAGGAGGAAAAAACATGGAAACAAAGAAACGAATGCAGAGATTTCTGAGTATCTTTCTGGCATGCATCATGCTTCTGAACGTTCCGATGTCAGCACTGGCATACGAAGACGTGGTAATGCTGAATGAGACAGAAATGATGCAGGAGACCGCAGCACAGACGGAACTGACCTCTGAGGAAGGATTCGTCGTAGAGGAAATATCCGATGTCACTGCATCAACGGAAGCCACTGAATCGGAGACTGCTCCAGCAGAAGAGCAGATCATTCCGGAGATTCAGACAGAAACAGCGACAGAGGTTCGCATGACGGAGACCGAATTCCAAGAGATCGAAATCATCGAGATGGAAACTGAGCTTCCGAGCAATGAAACAGAATTGACAGAAGCAGAAACAGATGTGATGCTGGAAGAACTTACAGAAGAGGATGTTCATGTGTTGGACAGCTGCGCTGGAGAAACGACACTGGTTGAGACCAATCTGAGGATTCAGAATCGGTCTGTTGTGTCCGAACATATGATACTTCCAGAAACCGTAAGCGTATACCACGCAGTAATCCTAAAGGAAGCAGAGCGTGTAAACTTTGTGGTAGACGGCAGAGACGATATTCTGCTGACTGATCTGACTTATGCGGCAGGTCAGCCATCTGGCGAGTATGAGATCACAGAATTGAATCCGTATCTGGTAAGTGATGGTTCAGAAGCAGGTCGAGCAGATCTGGTGCAGTACTTTGGAGAAGCTGTGTTCGAATATCTTGCGAATCCGGAAAGCCCTGTATACTATCTGGAACTGGTATACCAGAGTGAAGAAGGCAGGATCGGAACCGGAATGGGACTGCTGATCGAGCAGCTGGATACAGAAAGCATGGTGCAGACGCTGGCTGACGAAGGAGATACAGAAACTCCGGGTACACCGAATATCACAAATTTCAGAGTGGGTTATGGAACAGTTAATCTCAATAATAAAAATTTAAATGTTGTTTACACATTGCCGCAGACGTATATAACGCAGTTTGCTGTGTCGGTGCCACCTGCAAAGCAAACTGGCACGCAGGGTACATACAGCTATGAGTGGTACAGCAATACGGTGAACAGCTATGAGGGTGCAAAACTGCTGGATTATAAAAATGATGGCAGAAATGATCTGTGAAGTAATCAGATGAGCTGTTAT
>CAZQOM010000144.1:0-2642 GCA_964595145.1 uncultured Anaeroplasmataceae bacterium
TGCATTATTAAATTCTTCTAATCTTTTTTCTTGTTGTGATGGAATAGATAAACATATTGTTGTAACAAGCATAGCAACTAAAACTGCTATTAAAATTATTAATTCTTTTCTTAATACAAATTTTGTTTTATTTTTTCTTATACTTCTAGCCATATGAGATTAAATCCTTTCTTTTTAAGAATAACATTTATTATTTACGAATATACGCATTCCTTATTATATCAAAATGAAGTTTATTAAGCAAGTGAATTTATAAAAATTATTTATTTTTTTCTTTGTGAAAAACCTTGAGAAAACGTTTTACCTATGGTAAAATTAATATAAGAGTAAAATATAAATATTTGAGGTGATTTGATGAAGGTTTTATTTTGTGCTAGCGAAGGAGCACCTTATGCTAAAACAGGAGGCCTTGCTGATGTTATAGGCGCCCTACCTAAGGCATTAAAAGAACAAAATTGCGATGCAAGAGTAATAATGCCATATTACAAAAAAATAAAAGAAAAAAATATTGCCCAATATCGTGGCTATGCTTATGTTAGAATCGCTGAAAGAATGGAATATGTTGGTGTTTTTTCACACCAAACTGATGGTGTTGAATTTTATTTCATTGATAGTGATAGATACTTCAATAGAGATGGCTTATATGGATATGGAGATGATGGTGAAAGATTTAGTTTCTTTTGTTTTGCCGTATTAGAAGCATTAAAGGTGATTAATTTTTTCCCTGATGTTCTTCATTTAAATGATTGGCAAACTGGACTAATACCTTATATTATTAAATCTAATTATCATTATTATCCTGAATATAATAGAATGAAAACAGTTTATAGTATTCATAACATTCAGTACCAAGGAATTTTCCCAATGGATATGATGCGTATCTTATTTATGCCATATTCTACTAGTTTAGAATTTAACGGTTGTATTAATTTTATGAAAACAGGTATATTAGAATCTAACATTGTTACAACCGTATCTCCTAGTTATAAAAACGAAGTTTTAACAGATTATTATGGTTATAATTTGAATAATATATTAGGACTAAGATATTTTGATTTCCATGGAATTATTAATGGTATTGATATTAATAAATATAATCCTGAAACTGATAAACAGATTTATTTTAATTATAATATTGAAAACGTTAGTAAAGGTAAAAAAGCTAATAAAATAGCATTATTAAAACAATTTGGACTTGATACTTCTGATGTTCCATTATTTGGACTTGTTTCAAGATTAGTTGAACAAAAGGGTATAGATTTATTAATGCCAATAATAGATGATGTAATAAATTATAGTAATGCCAAATTTATATTAATGGGTTCTGGAGATCAAAAATACGAAGACTTCTTCCGTTATATGGAAAATAAATACCCAACAAGATTTAAATGTTATATTGGATATTCGGATTCAGTAGCTCAAAAAATATATGCTGGTTGTGATATATTTTTAATGCCATCAAAGTTTGAACCTTGTGGTTTAGGTCAAATGATAGCAATGAGATATGGAACATTACCTCTTGTTCGTGAAACTGGTGGACTTAAAGATACAGTTCAACCATATAATGTATTTACAAATGATGGAACAGGTTTTAGTTTTTCAAACTTTAACGCAACTGAATTAAAAGATATAATGTTTTTAGCATTAAATACATATAACAATAATAAAATAGCATGGTATAAATTAGTAAAACAAGCTATGGAAAAAGATTACAGTTGGCAAGCTTCTGCTACTAAGTATTTAGATTTATATAAAAAATTAACATATTAGGAGGATATAAATATGGAAACTTTAGCATTAATTTTAGCAGGTGGTCGTGGTTCTAGACTAGATATTCTTTCAGAAAGACGTAGTAAACCAGCAGTACCATTTGCAGGAAAATTTAGAATTATTGATTTTGCATTATCAAATTGTTGTAATTCTGGAATTTTCCAAATAGGTATTTTAACACAATATCTACCACTTTCATTAAATGAACACATTGGTGTCGGTAAGCCTTGGGACTTAGACCGTCGTGATTCATTTGTTACACTTCTTCAACCTAGCAATTCATGGTATGAAGGTACAGCCGATGCAATTAGAAAAAATTTAGAATTCATTAAACGTTATGCTTCTAAATATGTTCTAATTCTATCTGGAGATCATGTATACAAAATGGATTATTCAAAAATGATAGAACAACATAAACAAACTGGTGCAGATTTAACTATTGCAGCTAAAATTGTTCCTTATGAAGAAGCTGATAGATTTGGTATATTAGAAACTGATTCAAATTTAAAAATAAATAATTTCGTTGAAAAACCTAAAGAACCAAAATCAAATAAAGCATCAATGGGTATATATGTATTTTCAACTCAAGCTTTAATAGATGCTATTGAAGCACATCCAGAAATTGTTGATTTAGATTTTGGAACTCATATCATTCCAGATATGATTAACAACAAAAAAGTATATGCATACGAATATTATGATTATTGGAAAGATGTAGGAACTTATGATTCTTATCTTGAAACAAATTTAGAATTAATTGAAGATACAGCATTAGACTTATATGATCCTGCTTGGAAAATATATACAAAAAGTGAGGACTTACCACCAGTTAAGGTTGGAGGAAATGCCGAAATTAAACGTTCATTAATATC
>CAZQOM010000145.1:0-2580 GCA_964595145.1 uncultured Anaeroplasmataceae bacterium
ATTGAAGAAGTTGTTGAACGTTGTCGTGGTGAAGTTGAAATGGCTATTCGTGAAAAAGGTGAAGAAGCTGTATTTAAAGCTGGTATTGGTAAACTTCATCCAGATTTAGTTCGTTTAATTGGTAGACTAAATTATAGAACTAGTTATGGACAAAATGTTTTAATGCATTCACTTGAAACAGCTATGATTGCTGGTAAATTAGCATCAGAAATCGGTGAAAATGAAGTAATAGCAAGACGTGCTGGTTTATTACATGATATAGGTAAGGCTGTTGATCATGAAATTGAAGGTTCACATGTAGATATTGGTGTTGAACTTGCTAAGAAATATCATGAACCTAAGGAAGTAATTGATGCGATTGCGTCTCATCATGAAGATGTTGCTCCTAAGACTATTATTGCTGTTTTAGTAGCTGCTGCTGATGCATTATCATCAGCAAGACCAGGTGCTAGAAGTGATTCATTAGAAAATTATGCTAAACGTTTAGAAAGCTTAGAAGCTATTTCTAATAGTGTTAAGGGTGTTGCTTCATCATTTGCTATTCAAGCTGGTCGTGAAGTTCGTGTAATGGTTAATCCTGAAGAAGTTGATGATTTATCTACTATTTCTATTGCTAGACAAATTAAAGAAGAAATTGAAAATAAATTATCTTATCCAGGAACAATTAAAGTTACTGTTATTCGTGAAACACGTGCTGTAGATGTTGCGAAATAATAAATAGGGATGTTTTCATCCCTATTTTTTTAAAAAGGGGTAAAAAATGAGGATTTTATATTTGGGCGATATTGTTGGAGAAAAAACAATTAAAATCTTGAAAAATAATCTTGAAAGTATTAAAAAAGAATATAAAATTAATATGATTTTATGTAATGCTGAAAATGTTACTAAAGGAAAAGGGTTGTCATACCAAAACTATAAGGAACTTAAAAGTTTAGGAATAGTTGGAATGAGTATGGGAAATCATACTTTTTCTAAATCTGAAATAAAAGATTATATTGATGATGAAAGTATTGCAAGACCAGCTAATTATTCTACAAATATTGGTAAAGAAGTTTTATATATCAATTATAATAATGAAAAAGTAGCTTTAATTAATTTGCTTGGTAGAGTTTATATGTCAACATCGATAGATTGTCCTTTTAAAACTTTAGATAGATTGCTTAAAAATATTGAAGCTGATAAAATAATAGTTGATTTTCATGCAGAAGCTACAAGTGAGAAAAAAGCATTATTTTATAATTTCGCAGGAAAAGTTGATGCGATTGTTGGTACTCATACACATGTTAAAACTGATGATTCTGAGGTTTTAAAAAATACTTGTTATATCACAGATTTAGGCATGTGTGGACCAAAATATTCTGTATTAGGTAGTGATGTTGATATGATAATTGAAAGATTTAAGACTGGAATATTTGAACCAACAAAGGTTTCTGAAGATAAAACTTTTATATTAAGTGGTGTTATATTAGATTTAGGTAAGGTTAATAAAATAGAAGATTTTAAAAAAATTATTTCTGCTCCTTTTATTTAAAAAAGAATTAATAATATTCCTTTTGCATATAGTTATGTAGAAAGGAGTATTTTTTATGGAAATATTAAAGGTATCAACAAAATCTAAGCCAAGTAGTGTAGCAGGCGCATTAGCAAATGCTTTTAAATTAAAAAATACAGTTTTAGTTCAAGCGATTGGTGCTGGTGCGATAAATCAAGCCATTAAATCGATTGCGATAGCAAGAGGCTATGTAGCACCTATGGGAAAAGATTTAGTGGTTGTTCCAGCTTTTTCTGATATATTAATTGAAGGAGAAGAAAAAACAGCTATTAAACTTATAGTTAAAGCTTTATAATATTTTAATCATGATAATGTATCTTCAAAGTAAATGGTATTTAAAAGTAATAACAATTCATTAGGCGATTTTTATTTCAGATTACCAAGTTTATTTTGAAGGTATTTTTTATTGATTAAATATTTTCTCGATGATATAATATTTATAGAGATATTTAGTTTGATATAAATAAAATAATTAGTTTATTTATATACGAAATTCTATTAAATATAAATATTATCAATTTCAAGTGTCTTATATCAAATAATTAATTTATATAAAAAAATGTTTAATAAAATAATTTAAGGAAGGAAATGATTATTATGTTATTTGAAGAAATTGCAAAGGCTAATATTGAAGCGCTTAAAAATCATGATAAACAAGCTAGATGTATTTTATCCGTTGTTTATGGCAAATTTAAGCTAGAAAGTATTGAACAAGGTGGAAAACCATTAGAAGATGGTGAATGTTTAAGGATTATTTCTAAAACTATTAAAGAATTAGATGAAGAAAAAGCTGGTTATGAAAAGGCTAAAAGAGAAGAAAAGGTTATAGATGTTGAAAAACAAAAAGAAGTTTTAAGTAAATATTTACCTAAAATGTTAAGCGAAGAAGAAATTAGAATTGAAATTGAAAAATTAGAAGATAAAAAGATTCCTAGTGTCATGAAACATTTTAAAAATAATTTTAATGGATTATGTGATATGAGTCTTGTAAGTAAAATTGCTAAGGAATATAACTGAAAAAAGCACCA
>CAZQOM010000146.1:0-2570 GCA_964595145.1 uncultured Anaeroplasmataceae bacterium
CCGAATGATGGAAACTCTGCAGATACATTTGCATGGATCAATTCTCTGCGTGACTTTGGTCCGAAATATGTGGCAGATGGATTCAACGATAAGGTTGTATATGCAGGACCAAACGGTGATGCTTCCAAGCTTGCACTTGATGAAGAAATGAAGCAGTATGCAACAGAAGCATATCCGAACGTAAGTTATACTGTTGATCAGCATAGCCAGCTTGCAATCATTTCTTCTGACATTCTGTCTTATGTAGCTGCTATGCAGGCAACATGGGTAACAGAAGGTGGAGTTATGGATCAGTGGGATGATTACATGGGAACTCTGTCTATGATGGGATTGGATAGCTTTATGCAGATGCATACAGATGCATACAATACCTATATGGCAAATAAGTAATTAGTAAATAAGTAATTAATATTATGATGTGGATGGATCCTTTGGGATTCATCCACATTAACAAAAAAGATTTTGTAAGTAAACTAGAGGCAGTCCATTAACGTTTTCCGATTTGTAAAATAATTCTCTTTGTGTGTTTTTGTGGCTGCCCGTAGTTTGTTTATAAAAAATGCGGGGTGAGTTTATGAAGAAAAGAATCATTACTATAGCGATGGGAACTTTGCTGTTTGGCATGTGTACAGGAAGTATCTGTAAAGCAGAAGAAATCAAAAAAGATACTACAGTAGTAGTGTATGATGGGCCGTCCACACTTGCAGATGCAGTAGAAGCAGATTTGGCTGCTGCATCTGAATCAGACCGGGATATCAAACTGAAGCATTGTGTAGATACCGTTATAAAAGTAAATGGTCAGGAATGCTATGTCTATGATACGAATGTTAATCTGAGCCGATCCTGGAATCCGGATTATCTGCCGGAACTGTCTAGGACACCGATTACCTATTTTGATTTTGATGGAGAAGTTGAAATTGAAGTGACTGTGCCGAAGATGGAATTGGAGCAGGTGACAGTCAGTCCGCTCAGTTATGGGATTGAACCGGAGATTGATGCTGAGAATCATACCGTCACTTTTCGTGTAACAGAGCCGGATACATATACAGTGCTGTTTAATGATTCTCCGGAGCGGGCAATTCACATTTTTGCAAATCCGCTGGAAGAAGATGTGCCGGATTTGGACGATGAAAATGTTATTTATATAGGACCCGGCGAATGGAATATGGGTACCATCGCACTGGAAGAAGGACAGACTCTTTATATTGCAGGCGGTGCGGTTGTATATGGAAGGGTTCTGGCAGAAGGTGTGAATGATATTACGATTCGAGGGAGAGGAATCATTGATGGTTCCAAATTCCCAGGATGGAAAGCACAGGCACCATTTGTGTCATTAGAAATAAATGCGTGTAACAATGTGAATGTGAAAGACATTATCGTACTGAATCCCAATTGTTGGGTATATCAGGGGTATGAGACCGAAAACATGGTGATTGACGGTCTGAAAATCATTTCCTGCCGGCCGAACGGGGACGGTATATCGCTGCAGTCCTGCAGGAATGCAGAAGTGAAAAATGGATTTGTCAGAAGCTGGGATGATTCCCTTGTTGTAAAGAATTATTATAGAAATTCCAGCAATATCTCATTTACGAATATGCAGTTGTGGACTGATTTTGCACAGTCTATGGAAGTCGGATACGAGACAAACAAAGGAAAGATGGAGGATTCGTCCATAACAGATATTGTATTTGAAGACATTTGTGTTCTGCATAATTATCACAAACCAGTGATTTCTATTCATAATGGGGATGATGCAGTTGTTTCTGATATCATGTTCCGCAACATTACAGTAGAGGATGCGCAGATGGGAAGCGGTGATGGAGATGTGATGCCATATCTCATTGATCTGAATATTGCGCAGAGCGGAAGCTGGTCAAGTACAGAAGAAAGAGGAACGATTGAGAATGTGACCATTGACCAAGTGAATGTACTTGCCGGAAAATTCTGTCCATCTCGTATTAATGGGTATGATGAGGAACATAAAGTAAGGAATGTTACAATTTCAGGTCTCACCATTCTCGGTAAAAAAATTGAGAGTGGAGCAGAAGGAAAATTCGAAATAAATACAGAAACGACAGAGAACATTATTTTTAATTAAACGTAAATTTGGAGGATACTATGAGAGAATGGTTGGAGAGTGTATATAGTGATGGCACAGAATGTTTTGTAAGTAATCCACAGCCGGAATTTATGGAAATTGTCAAAATTAAAATCAGAATGTATGAAGATGCACCGGTAAAACATGTATTTCTTCGAACAATTCGTAATGGTGCAGAGAATTTGATCGAGGCTGTAAAAGTTAAAACAGAGCATGGCCTGGCATATTATGAAGCAGAATTGCAGATGACAGAAAAAAGAATGCATTATCATTTTTATCTGGTTTGTGAGGATATTATTTATTATTACAATCAGAAGGAAATTACAACTTACATACCGGATCATACCTATGATTTTAAACTGCTGACAGATTATCGTCAGCCGTCCTGGGTAAAAAAATCTGTATTTTATCAGATATTCCCGTAACGCTTCTGTAATGGAAATCCGGAAAACGATGTAACAGACGTTGAGTA
>CAZQOM010000147.1:0-2508 GCA_964595145.1 uncultured Anaeroplasmataceae bacterium
TTAAAGTCACTTTAAGTTTTTCTAAATTTACATCATCTTTTACATTTAATACTAATGTACCCAAAAACACAGTCTTTTCATTACTTGTATCAAAATTTTCTCCACTATCTTTTGAATATACAATGACTGGATTTATAGAACTAAAGCCAGTATCTTCATTTAATACATTAAATGATATACTTGAAAAAATACTACTTTCTTCATTATTTATTATATAAGTCGTATCATAAGTTAATAATCCATTAACATATATAACTGGTAATATGTAAAAATAATTAAATACAACACCTACTGGTATATTTAGTTCATAATCTATCATTATACATTTAGATGTAGATTTTGAATTTAAATATGTATTTACAGTTATTAGATTTTCATTATATGTATTTGAAGTAGATCCTTGTCCACCGCTAGATGAAATGTTTCCTGAAACTGGCTTTGATGACTCATCTTTGTTCCATTTAGCATATAATGTTATATTAGAATCAATAATAGTATCAAAATCAAATTCTTCTGAATCTGTAAGTGATTTATACCAACCATCAAATACATATCCATTTTTAGTTGGATTATCAGGTTTATCAATTTTTTCACCTTTAGTTATAGTTTGATTTTGTATAACTGAACCACCATCAGTATTAAATTCTACATTATATGTAATTGTTTCACTTGTTGAATTAAAAGTAATATCTAGTGGACTAAAGTTAAATTTAGTATCTTCATCTAAAATGAAACTTCCATCATCATCATTACTATCACATATTAAAGTCACTTTAAGTTTTTCTAAATTCACATCATCTTTTACATTTAATTCTAATGTACCCAAAAATACAGTCTTTTCATTACTTGTATCAAAATTTTCTCCGCTATCTTTTGAATATACTATAGCAGATGAAGTAAGTGTATCAAATCCAACATCTTCATTTGATATTTTAAATGATGCTGTTGAAAAAAAGGTACTTTCATCTACATTTATTGAAAAAGTTGTTTCATATGTAGATGAACCATTAACATATATAACTGGTAATATGTAAAAATAATTAAATACAACACCTACTGGTATATTTAGTTCATAATCTATCATTATACATTTAGATGTAGATTTTGAATTTAAATATGTATTTACAGTTATTAGATTTTCATTATATGTATTTGAAGTAGATCCTTGTCCACCGCTAGATGAAATGTTTCCAGAAGGTGGAGTTACTTCTCCACTTCCTGGATTAGATGTATTACCATCTATTATATCTTTTATATTATTAGTAAATGAATCAACAGTATAATTAATTATAGTTCCATAATTGTCACAAGAAACATCAGTATTTTCTCCTGCACATAATTTGAATTTACCATTATAATCTGGAAATTGTTCTACTGGATCATCACTTGTGTATTTTTCAAATTTAATTCCAAATCTACCTATTTTAAAGCTTTCACCACTTTTTAAATTCAAATCATTAGCGTCTTTTTGTTTTTTTATTTCAATATAAAATAGATAACTTACATCATTTGGATCATAATTAACTACAAAATCGTATATTTCTTCTATTTTTGATTCTTTCACTTGCATATAAATAAGACCAGGCAACCCTTCTGCATCACCTTCAAATTCAGCATCTAAACTAAATCCTATTGATGACAAATTAATCTCTTGTGTTGCAGTAAAAGTTAAATCAATATAGAAATCTATATCATCTTTATTTGATTCTACATATTCTATTTTAAAATCCGCTTTAGTTTCAGAAGCATTAACTTTCTTAACATTACACAACAATAAAATAGTAATAATTAATAATGGTATAATTTTAAATATATTTATTATTTTTTTATTCATAACAATCTCTCCTTACTTAGTTTCTAAATAAGAGTTTTAAAATCATTCGAATTAATTCTACCGTCTTTATTCATATCAGCTGCATAAGCATATACTATACTTGTATATTTTCCCTTACTTGCATTTTTAATATAAGAAATATCACTAGAATTAATTTTACCATCACCGTTAGCATCACCACGTATAACAATTATAAATGAATCAAGTACATTACCTTCTTCATCTAATAATTCAAATTTAGTATTAGTTGTAATAGTATTAAAATTATGTAAAGAACTAGATATTAGGCTACCAGAAGATTTATATACTTTTATACTTGTTTTAGTACTTGTACTATTTTCAAGTAAATCTATAAATGCCTTAATCTTTAACGATTGACCAGTATAGTCTAGATATAAATCTGATTGACCTTTATTTCCAATATTATGTTCTGTTTCTTTTAATATTAAATTTTTTTCTACTAAACTAAATTTAATATTACTATCTTTAAATTTAAAATATGTAAAAGTTTCTATATCTGTTGATAATGTTACATAAAATGAACCATTATAATTATTAATACCTGTATATAGATATTTTGTAGATAATATCCCTTCAGAATGATTGGATATATCATTTACTAATTCTCTTGTATAATCAATATTTTCTTTTAATATATTATCATTTACTGTTAC